>JASEFH010000001.1 GCA_030019205.1 Methanomicrobiales archaeon | reverse complement strand
AGGTGGAGAGCGCCCTCGTCTCCCACCAGGCGGTGGCGGAGGCCGCCGTCATCGGTCTGCCGGATCCGGTGAAGGGGAACCGCATCAAGGCCTTTGTCATCCTCATGCAGGGCCACAAACCGTCCGAGAAGCTCACCGCGGATCTGAACTACCACGTGCGGATGACGCTCGGGCCGATCGCCATGCCCTCCGAGATCGAGTTCGTGGAGAGGCTCCCCAAGACGCGGTCCGGCAAGATCATGCGGCGGGTCCTGAAGGCAAAGGAACTCGGCATACCCCTCGGGGATGTATCGACACTGGAAGAGTGATGGTCGATACCTCCGCGATGGGAGAAAGGTAGGGGGATCCAGCCTATGGAGACGCGCATTCTGGGCATGCCGGCGGAGAAGGGGCGGTGGCTGCTCGTGGCGATCGGGCTCGTCATCAACCTCATCCTCGGGAGCATCTACGCCTGGAGCGTCTTTGTGACGCCGCTCACGGCCTATTTCACGGAGACGCTGGGGAAGGCAGTGACGTCCGCCGAGGTTCTCCTGCCGTACTCCGTCTTTCTGGCATTCTTCGCCATCACCATGCCGCTGTCGGGGAGGTTCATCGAGACGCTCGGGCCGCGGCGGATGACGATAGTCGGCGGGGTGCTGACAGGAGCGGGCTGGCTGCTCGCTTCCCTCGCCACCTCCGTCGAGATGCTCTACGTCGTCTACGGCGTGGTCGGAGGAGCCGGTGTCGGCATCGCCTATGGCGTGCCCGTCGCCGTGGCGGCCCGGTGGTTCCCTGACCGCCGCGGCATCGCCGTCGGTCTCACGCTGCTCGGTTTCGGCTTCTCCGCCTTCATCACGGCCAATATTGCCGGATTCCTGATCGCCGCCTACGACGTGCCGACGACGTTCCGCCTCTTTGGCATCGCGTTCATCCTCCTGCTCGTGGCGCTGGCACTCCCGCTCTCCTTCCCGCCGGCGGGATGGAGACCGGCAGGATGGGTTCCTCCCGCACCCGGAACAGGATCGGTTCCGGTGTGCGAGTGCAACCGCAGCGAGATGCTGCGGACACCCGCATTCTACGGACTTTGGTTCTGCTTCTTTATCGGCTGCCTTGCCGGTCTCATGGCCATCGGGATATCCAAACCCGTCGGCACCGAGATCGTGGCAGTGGAGCCCGCACTCGCCACCGTCCTGGTCGGCTTCTTCGCCATCTTCAACGGGGGAGGCAGACCGTTCTTCGGTGCGCTCACGGATCGCCTGAATCCCCGGACCTCGGCCATGCTCTCGTTCGTGCTGATCGCCGCAGCCTCGCTCGCGATGTGGCGGATCCCGACGGTGGCGGTGTACATCGTCGCGTTCGCCATCCTCTGGGGCGCACTCGGGGGGTGGCTCGCGATCGCGCCAACCGCGACCGCGACCTTCTTCGGAACGTGCGACTATCCCCGCTGCTACGGCGTTGTCTTCCTCGCCTACGGCGCCGGCGCCATCGCGGGACCGATGCTTGCAGGATTCATCCGGACGAGTTCCGGGACCTATATGGGGGTGTTCCCCTACGTGGCGGCTCTGGCAGGGCTCGGATTCGCCGTCGCGTACGCCCTGATGCGTCCGCCCGCAGGGAGAGCAGTCTGAAATCGCGGGATCAGGGCCGCTGCACAGCATCCAGGCGAGACACCGCTCCGGATCGGGAGCAGCACCGATCCCCGCCCCCCCCATCGTGCCCCATCCCATCCAAGGAGGAAAGGACGCGTGCCCCTTCCCCGTCCCACCTCCCGTGCGGGAGCCTCGCATCCGTGCTGGTGCGAAGAGAATACCCGCTCGACCGGGCCTATTGTGCCAGAGTGAGGAGGGGGTTGAGGGGCCGGGGAGATGCCCCCCACCCCGCGTGCGGTGCCCATGAGAGGGGGGTACTTCTCCCCTCCTCTCCCCCCGGGAGCGCATAGACCGCCACCTCCCCGCGGACCGCTCGCCCTCGGGGAGAGGACCTGTTTCAGGAGCATGCCCGCGGCCATGACTCCGTGCCGCGCCTCCCCCGATGCGGCTGCGGTCGGATATCGGGGGAGTGCAAGCCATTTCCCTTATCAATATCGAACGCCTATATACCCGGAGGAACGAGGGAGAGCGGACATGAAGCCACGCCATGCCGTAGTGCCCACAGACAGCGTAGCCGAACTCCTCCACAGCATGAGCCAGACGGGGTTCCAGGGGAGGAAGCTCGGGGAGTCGGTGGAGATCTGGTCCCAGATGATCCGGGACCCGCACTGCACCATCCTCCTCGGGCTCTCGGGGGCGATGATACCGGCCGGGATGCAACGCTGTCTCATCGAACTTGTCGAACGCCGCTACGTGGACGTGATCGTATCCACGGGCGCCAACATCTTCCACGACGTGAGCGAACACCTCGGTGTTCGCCACTACCTCGGCCACCATCTGGCAGACGATCTCGCTCTCTACCGGCAGGGAATCGATCGCATATACGACGTATTCGCATACGAAGAGGAGTTCCGCGACGTGGACCGATTCATCGCCGACTTCGCGCGGGGGATCGCCCCGTTCCGCGGCTCTTCGCGCCGATTCCTGGAACTGCTGGGCGAACAGGTACGGAGGGAGAAGCCCGATGCGGACTCGCTCGTCTCTGCCGCCACGCGGTGCAGGGTCCCCATCTTCGTACCGGCTCTTGCCGACTCTTCCATCGGCATCGGCCTCGTGATCGCACGCCGCCGGGGCGTCGACGTGGACGTGGACCAGATTGCCGACACCGACGAGATCACCCGCATCGTCGAGGATGCGGGAAGGACCGGCGTGGTCTACATCGGAGGCGGCGTCCCCAAGAACTTC
Organism: Methanomicrobiales archaeon; assembly: GCA_030019205.1. Lineage (NCBI taxonomy): Archaea > Methanobacteriati > Methanobacteriota > Methanomicrobia > Methanomicrobiales > Methanomicrobiales archaeon. The sequence goes on along the minus strand of JASEFH010000001.1, from coordinate 303,607 downwards.
ATCCAGCAGACGCAGGTCATCGCCTCGATCCACGAGCACGAACAGGGGGGGCATGCATACGCCATCCAGTACACGACGGATGCGCCGCACTTCGGTGGTCTCTCCGGGTGCACCTTCGACGAGGCGGTCAGTTGGGGCAAAGAAGCCCCCGCATCCCCCCGGGTCCAGTGTTTCGTGGACGCCACCATCGCCCTCCCGCTCGTCACCTCCGCACTCATCGGGCGCGGCGAACAACGGGCAGGAAGGGCGCCCTCCTGACACCACAATCATTATAAAAGGATCCGCCCCATATAATAAAGCACAATTCATGGAGCAGCGGAAGTACTCCGTTGCGAGTGTCTACACAGATGCGAAATTGCGTGTTGAGGTAGCCAAGCCAGGTATGGCGCAGGTTTGCTAAACCTGTGTCCCTTTGGGACTCGAGGGTTCAAATCCCTCCCTCAACGCTCCCGAACGGGTCGCACTCTAGGGGGACAACCGATGGCAGAACCACAGGAAGAGGAGATAAAGTACTTCGTTCGCGTCAGGAACACGGATCTCGACGGGACGAAATCCGTGCAGACGGCATTGACGAGAATCGCCGGTATAGGGCGGCATACTGCCGTGACCATCGCGCAGATAGCAGATGTCGATCCGCATGCCATAATGGGGAAACTCGACGAGAGCAAGGTCGAGCGCATCCGTCAGGCGGTCGAGAACTATGCGGTCTCCGTGCCGGAATGGATGATGAATCGGCCAAAGGACATCTATACGGGCGAAACCAGGCACCTCTTCGCGACGGAGGTACAGCTCGCCGTCGACGAAGATGTCAACCGCATGCGGAAGATCCGCAGCTACCGCGGGATCCGCCACGAGACCGGGCAGAAGGTCCGCGGACAGCGCACCAAATCGACGGGGAGGACCGGTGCCACCGTCGGCGTGAAGAGGAAGAAGGATTAGACGTGGTGATCTGATGGGATATCCGGGAAAATCTCATAAACAGTACGATACGCCCAAGCGGCCTTTCGAGAAGGCACGGATCGAGGAGGAGGCGCGCCTGGTCATCGAGTACGGCCTTCGGAACAAGCGCGAGCTCTGGAAGGCGCAGAGCACCCTGCGGCGGTACAGGCGGGCAGCGCGGGAACTGCTCGCGCTGATGTCCACCAGTACGGACGCGAAAAAGATCGAGACCAAGAGGGCGGAGCTGATCGGGCACCTCCAGCGTATGGGACTCCTTGGCCCCAACGCCGACATCGACGACGTGCTCGCACTCAAGGTGGAGCAGGAGCTGGAGCGCCGCCTTCAGACGATGGTCTACAGGCGAGGTCTGGCCCGCTCGCCCAAGCAGGCGCGGCAGTTCGTCACGCACGGACACATTGCCGTCGGCGGCAGAAGGGTGACCATCCCCGGGTACCGCGTGGAGCGGAGGGACGAGGACCGCATCGGTTATTACCCGCAGTCTCCGCTCCAGACGGACATGCACCCCGAGAGAGCGCGGATCAGCAAGGTCGGGCGGTGATCTGAAGTGGCCGAGAAGGAGAAGTGGGGCATAGCGCACATATTCGCCTCGTTCAACAACACCATCGTCACGATCACCGACCTCACCGGCGCCGAGACAGTGACCAAGAGCAGCGGCGGGATGGTCGTCAAGCAGGACCGGAACGAGAGCTCCCCCTATGCCGCCATGCAGATGGCGACGAACGTGGCGCAGGCAGCGATGGAGAAGGGCATCGTCGGCGTGCACGTGAAGGTGCGTGCGCCGGGAAGAGGAAAGCAGCGGAGCCCGGGTCCCGGCGCTCAGGCTGCGATACGCGCCCTGGCGCGCGCCGGCATGCGCATCGGGCGGATCGAGGACGTGACACCGGTGCCGCACGACAGCATCCGCACCAAGGGCGGCAAGAGAGGACGGAGAGTGTGATGGAGATCGTTTTCGTGGAGCAGGATGAGAGAAACGCACTCTTCGTTCTGAGCGGAGCGTCTCCGCCCTTCGCCAACACGCTCCGGCGGACCATGATCGGCGAGGTGCCCACCCTAGCCATCGAGGATGTGCACATCTACGACAACACCAGCGTTCTCTTCGACGAGATGATCGCGCACAGACTCGGACTGATTCCGCTCAAGACTGACCTCTCGAGCTACGTTTCCCAGAGCGAATGCGCCTGCGAGGGGGCCGGCTGTCCGGCGTGCACGGTCACCTACACCCTCTCGGCGGAAGGTCCTGGAATCGTCCGTTCGCGCGATCTGATCCCGGCGGATCCCCGCGCGGCGCCCGCAGAAGCGAACGTCCCCATCGTGGAGCTGGACGAGGGCCAGAAACTCGTGCTCGAGGCGCGGGCAGTCGTGAATGTCGGGAGAGAACATGCGAAATGGCAACCCACGGTTGCCTGCGGCTACAAGATGTACCCTATCATCCGTATCGACGAGCGCTGCGACGCCTGCGGCATGTGCGTGGAGGAGTGCCCAAGAGGCGTTCTCCGGATCGGGTCCTCCCGGAAGGTGGAGGTGGGGAACCCGCAGGAGTGCTCGCTCTGCAGACTCTGTGAGCAGATCTGCCTCTCCGGTGCGATCGGCGACGAACCTGCCATCCACGTCTCCGCGGACGAGACGCGGTACATCTTCATTGTGGAGAGCGACGGGTCGATCCCGGTTCGGGAGATCCTCCGCCGTGCACTCATGCACACCCGGGACAAGGCAAACGCAACGGGGACCGTCCTGCAAGAGGTGTATGGAGGGACTCAAAATGAGTAAACCTACTGGAAAGACAAATCCACGCATTCTGAACCTGGTCTCGACCCTGAGAGAGGCGTCGCGGACCAACGAGGCCCAGATATGGCGCGAGATCGCCAAAAGGCTGGATTCTCCAACCAGGAACCACGCCGAAGTGAACCTGAGCAAGATCAACCGCTACGCAAACGACGGAGAGACGCTCCTCGTCCCGGGAAAGGTGCTCGGTTCCGGTGCGATCGACCGTCCTGTCGAGGTGGCGGCGCTGAACTTCTCCAAGCAGGCGGCCGCCAAGATCGCAGCGGCGAAGGGGAGCTGCATCACAATCGAGCAGCTGCTCATGAAGAACCCCAAAGGGTGCAGAGTGAGGATCCTGAGGTGAGGATATGGTGACAGTCCTGGATGCAGACGGCATGGTGCTCGGGAGACTTGCCAGCATTGCGGCAAAGCGTTCCCTCGCCGGCGAAGAGATCGCCATCGTGAACGCGGAAAAAGCGGTCGTCTCCGGCAGCCGCGAGACGGTATGGGCCATCTACTACCGCAAGCGGCAGCGCGGATCGGTGGAAGGGGGGCCGTTCTTCCCCCGGAGGCCGGATCACATCCTGAAGCGCACCATACGGGGCATGCTCCCCTACAAGCGGGAGCGCGGCAGCGAAGCCCTGAAGAGGGTGAAGGTCTACGTGGGTGTGCCCGCGGAGTTCGCCGGTGCGGAGATGGAACGCCCGCCCGAAGCGCACATGAGCCGGCTCTCCCGTCCGCGCTACACGACGCTCGGAGACGTCAGCACATTCCTGGGTGCAAAATACTGAGGATGCGATACCATGGCAAAGATCATCAATACAAGCGGGAAGAGAAAGACCGCAATTGCACGCGCGACATTCAAGCCCGGCAAAGGCGCCATCCGCATCAACTCCGTTCCCCTGGAGGTATACGGAACGGAACTGATGCGGATGAAGATCTCAGAGCCGCTCATGCTCGTCCCGAATGCCCTGAACGATGTCGATGTCAGCATCGATATCCGGGGCGGGGGAGTGATGGGTCAGGCCGAAGCCGCCCGAACGGCGCTCGCACGCGGCATCGTGAAGTGGCACAGCGATCCGGCGATTAAGGACGTATACCTAGCCTACGATCGCACACTGCTCGTGAACGATTCGAGGCAGAAGGAACCGAAGAAACCGCACGGACGCGGGGCTCGGGACAAGTTCCAGAAGTCATACCGATGAAAAGATTGAATACGCGCAGAGGTAAATTATTATGATACCCGTGCGATGTTTTACCTGCGGCAAAGTCATATCCACCGTATGGGAGGAGTTCAGGCAGCGCAGGGATGCCGGCGAGGATCCGGGTAAGATCCTCGACGATCTCGGTCTTTCTCGCTACTGCTGCAGGCGTATGCTGCTGACGCACAAGGAGATTGTGGAGGATCTCAGCCCATACCAGTGAGGGGTCGTGGGGTAGCCTGGACTATCCTATGGCGTTCGGGATGCTGTGACCTGAGTTCGAATCTCAGCGACCCCATATCCATACAAATTCTCGAGGAAGAGGATGGAACAGTACACTCGATATGAACGAGCCAGAATTATCGGGGCTCGCGCTCTTCAGATCTCGATGGGCGCGCCCGTCCTGATCACCACCACCAAGATCGATCCTCTCGACATCGCCCTGGAAGAGTTCAACCATAACGTTATACCCATCACTGTGAAGAGGAAGGTGGGAATCCGATGAGCATCGTTGAGCATATCACCCTGAGAACGATTCTGGACAGCCGGGGCAACCCCACGGTCGAGGCGGATATCTGGACGGACGAGGGATTCGGACGTGCGGCAAGCCCCAGCGGAGCCAGTACGGGCAGGTACGAGGCCCGGGCGCGGCCGGCGAAGGAGGCGGTCGAGGAGGCCAGCAGGCGTCTCGTTCCGTCCCTTCTCGGGCTCGATGTACGGGACCAGGTCGGATTCGACAAGACGCTCCGGGAGATCGACGGGAGCGCCGATTTCTCCACCATGGGGGCCAACATTGCCGTCGCCCTCTCGCTTGCCGCTGCCAAAGCCGCTGCTGCGAGCCTGGATCTGCCGCTCTTCTCCTACCTGGGCGGTGCGTTTGTCGGTGCGACTCCGCTTCCCCTCGGAAACGTGCTCGGCGGCGGCGCGCACGCGGAGAATGCCACCGAGATCCAGGAGTTCCTGGTGGTGCCGAGCGGTGCAGCCGATGCATCCGAGGCGATCTTTGCCAACGCCGCCGTTCACCGCAAGATCGGGGAACTCCTGAAGGCGCAGGGCATCGCGGCCGGCAAGGGCGACGAAGGCGGATGGGCGCCGAAGATCGACGACATCCAGGCATTCGAGATCGTCTCCGAAGCCGCTGCGGCAGTCTCCGATGCGCTGATGCTGAACATCAGCATCGGTGTGGACGTCGCTGCCAGCCAGTTCTTCGAGGATGGCGCGTACCGCTACCGCAATGTCGTGCGCTCCCGCGACGACCAGATCGCCTACATCGCCGATCTGGTGGACCGCTACAACCTCATCTACGTCGAAGACCCCCTTCACGAAGACGACTTCGAGGGGTTCGCGGATCTGACCGCGCAGGTGAACGAGCAGTGCCTGATCTGCGGCGACGACCTCTTCGTCACAAATGTGGAGCGGATCACCACCGGCATCGAGCACGGGGCAGGAGACTGCGTTCTCATCAAGCCCAATCAGGTGGGGACGCTGTCCGACACGTTCGAAGCCGTGCGCCTGGCGCAGACGCACGGCATGGAGACCGTGATGAGCCACCGTTCCGGCGAGACGACAGACGACACCATCGCCCACCTGGCGACCGCGTTCAACTGCATATTCATCAAGACCGGGGTTGTCGGAGGGGAGAGGATTGCAAAACTGAACGAATTAATACGGATTGAGGAGCTGATGCGATGAATGGAAATGAGATCGAGATAGAATTGACTGAGCCCCTTGTCCCGGTCGAGGAGTACCTGGCTGCGGGCGTGCACATCGGCACCCAGCAGAAGAGCAAGGACATGAAGAAGTTCATCTACCGCGTTCGCGGGGATGGACTCTATATCCTGGATATACGCGAGACGGATCATCGAATAAAGACGGCTGCGAAGTTCCTCTCCCAGTTCGAGCCTCCGCGGATCCTCGTGGTCACGTCCCGCCAGTACGGGCAGTACCCGGCGCGGAAGTTCGCGGAGACGATCGGTGCGATGGCGATCACCGGGCGGTTCATACCCGGCACGCTCACCAACCAGAATCTCCCCCACTACACGGAACCGGATGTGCTGGTGGTCACCGACCCGATCAGCGATGCGCAGGCGGTCACGGAGGCGCTGCAGATCGGTATTCCCGTCGTGGCGCTCTGCGATACGAACAATATGACCGCGAACATCGATCTGGTGATCCCCACCAACAACAAGGGCAGGAAGGCGCTCAGCATGGTATACTACCTCCTGACAAAGGAGATGCTGCACCTGCGCGGCGTTTCCACCTCTCTCACGCTGGAGGACTTCGAGACCGAGATGTAAGGGGGGCAGACCTTTGAAGACGCGGCCAAGCAGCGTGGCAGGCATGTTCTACCCCGGGGAGCCCCGGCACCTGGAGCAGCTCCTGGCCCGGTTCTTTGCCGGGGGGGAGCCGGGGATAGACGCCCGGGGCATCGTCGCCCCGCACGCGGGCTATGTCTACTCGGGAGAGGTTGCCGGCTGCGCGTTCCGTGCGCTGCGGCCCGATTTCGGCGGCACCTTCGTGGTCATCGGCCCCAGCCACCGCGGCTACCTGAGCAGCGCCTCCGCCATCCCCTGGGAGACGCCCCTCGGAATCGTCGATATCGACAGGGAGCTCGTGGAGGCGATCGGGATCGGCGTGGACGAAGTCTCGCACCGCCAGGAGCACTCGCTCGAGACGCAGATGCCGTTCATCAAGTACCGCTTCCCCCGGGCGCGCATCGCGCCGATCATGATGGGGGACCAGGATCTGGAGAGCGCCCTTGGTGTGGCGGAGGATATCCTGCAGGGTATCCGGCAGACGGAGCGTGACGTCCGGATCGTGGCGTCCAGCGACTTCTCCCACTACGTCCCGCACGAAACAGCGAAGAGAAACGATCTCTACGCGATCGATGCCCTGAAGACGCTGGATATCCCGGCGTTCTACGAGCGGATCTCGATAAGGGAGGTGACCGCCTGCGGCTACGGTCCCATTGCGGCCATGTGCACGGTCGCCCGGGAGCTGGGCGCCACCCGCGCAGACCTCCTGAAGTATGCGACGAGCGGCGATGTGACCGGGGATTTCGCATCCGTAGTGGGATATGCGGCGATAGCAGTGGTATAGGCGGAGGTTCCGGGTGGCAACGTGGAGTGCGCCGGGCAAGGTATTCCTGTTCGGCGAGCACGCGGTCGTGTATGGCAGGCCTGGCATCGCGATGGCGATTCGATCCCGGGTCTTCGTGACGGTCAGAAAAACCCGCCGACCCTCGCGGATCAATTCTCCCTACATCGAGGAGTGCTTCCGGGAGATGGGGGTTCGGGGCAGCGTCTACGTCCGATCGCAGCTCCCGAGCTCGTCGGGTCTCGGGTCGTCCGCAGCCGTGACCGTTGCCACGCTCTCCGCCATCAACGAGGAGTTCGGGTTCGGCTACAGCCGCGAGAAACTCGCGGATATCGCATTCACCATCGAGAAGAAGGTCCAGAAGGGGCGGGCGAGTCCGACGGATACCTATGTATCCTCCTTCGGCGGGATCGTACTGATCACAGAGTCCGGGAAGAGGAGATTGCCTCCCCAAAACCTGCCGCTGGTAGTGGGCAACTCCCGGATCTCGCACAATACGGCTGCAATGGTGGAGAAGGTCGGCATGCTGAAGAACAAGTATCCGGAGATCGTCGAGCCGCTATTGGACTCCATCGGGGCGGTCACCATGGCAGCCCTGCATACCCTCTCCCATCCCCGCGAGATGGGGAGGTGCATGGACATCAACCATGCGCTCCTGGAGGCCCTGGGCGTCGGACATCCGCAACTCTCACGGCTCGTGCTGGCCGCGCGGGCAGCCGGAGCGCACGGGGCGAAGGTGACCGGTGCCGGCGGGGGAGGATGCATGGTCGCGCTCTGCCCGGGGCGGCTGAAGAACCGGGTTGCGGGAGCCATCGAGGCCTGCGATGCGCAGGCGATCGTCACCACCATCGACATCGAAGGCGCCAGACGAGAGAAAGATGGATGAAGTTGTGCTGCTGAAGCTGGGGGGCAGCGTCGTCACCCACAAAGGCGGGGACTGCCGCATCGACGAGGAGAGCCTGGCAGCGATATCCCGCGCCATTGCTGCCCACATGCACCCGGGGCTCCTCATCATCCATGGAGCCGGCTCCTGCGGACATCCGGAGGCAAAACGCTTCGGCATCGTCGAGCGCGGTCTCGATCCGGAGAACACCGCCGGCGTCTACCAGACGCATCGCTCGGTCGCCCGCCTGAACGCCGGTGTGGTTGCCTGCCTCCGCTCGGCGGGCATCGAGGCCGTCGGAATACATGCGCTGAGCGGATCCGTGGCCAGGAACGGGCGGCTGGACTCGTTTGCCGTCGAGCCCATCCGCATCATGCTGGCACGGGGAATCGTGCCCGTGCTCCACGGGGACGTGGTGATGGATATCGAGAGGGGAGCGACGATCGTCTCGGGCGATCAGCTCCTGGCATATGTCGCCCGGGCACTGGGCGCAACGCGGGTGGGCGTCGCCACCGATGTTGCCGGGGTGCTCGACGGCGGCCGGGTGATCCCAAAGATCGGACCAGCGACGGCGAAGTCGCTGCCGATCGGGAATTCATCCCATATAGACGTGACCGGCGGTATGAGAGGAAAGGTGCAGGAGCTGCTTCGGCTCGCAGAAGACGGCGTGGATTCGCACATCTTCCATGCCGCAAGAATTGGGGACTTCCTGAGCGGTACGGACCATGGCGGCACGGTGGTGAGTATCAGGAGTTAGCATGGAGGGACATACATCCTCGAGGAAACGGGACCACCTCCGCATCTGCTGCGAGGAGGCGGTGGAGCAGGGAGAGAGCGGCTTTGGGGACGTCCGGCTGGAGCATAACGCGCTGCCGGAATGCGATCTAGCCGGGATTGACACCGCCCTTCGCTTTCTCGGAGCGAAGATGGCGTTCCCGCTGTTCATCGCAGCCATGACGGGCGGGCATCCCGATACCCGCGAGGTGAACCGGCGGCTCGCGGCAGCGGCGGAGCGCTTCGGCATCGGCATGGGCGTGGGCTCCCAGCGTGCCGCGCTGGAGAATCCCGATCTCGAGGACAGCTTCACGGTGGTGCGCGATGCGGCACCCCATGCGTTCCTGTGCGCCAATCTCGGCATCGTCCAGCTCCGCGATCACGGCATCGAGTGGGCGGAACGGGCGATCGAGATGATCGATGCGGATGCGATCGCGATCCACCTGAACTTTCTCCAGGAAGCGATCCAGCCGGAAGGGGATCACGATGCCCGCGGATGCCTCCAGGCGCTTGCGGACCTCGCTGCCGAGCTCCGTTGCCCCGTGATTGTCAAGGAGACAGGATGCGGGATCTCGCGGGATGTCGCCCGCAGGCTGCTCGGGGCCGGTGTGCAGGCCATCGATGTCGCAGGATGGGGCGGAACCTCGTGGGCGGCAGTCGAAGGCTACCGGCAGACGGATCCCCGCCGTGCCGCCATCGGGACAGCCTTCCGCTCCTGGGGAATCCCCACAGTTGTGAGCCTCTGCGAGGCAGCGACCGACAGAGCCGGCGTCATCGTCAGTGGGGGTGTTCGAAGCGGTCTCGACATCGCAAAGGGCATTGCTCTCGGGGCAGATCTCGGCGGGATGGCATTGCCCCTCTTAAAACCGGCCCTGGCCGGAGAAGCGGATCTCTTCAGCGCGATAGATTCCATCCGGGAGCAGATTCGGATCGCCATGTTCCTGACCGGATCACGGACGCTGAAGGATCTGAAACGAGTACGGGTGCACATCACCGGCGCGAGCCGGGAGATGCTTCACCGCAATAGGATACAAGAGGTAACGCATGGATATTGAAATCGTGGCAGTGGGCGGCTATGAGGAAGTCGGAAGGAATATGACCGCCGTCCGCTGCGGGAAAGAGATCGTGGTGTTCGATATGGGGCTCCGCCTGGATCAGATCATGATCCACGAGGAGGCCGAGGTCGAGAATATGCACTCCCTCGACCTGATCCAGATGAAGGCGATCCCCGACGATACCATGATGAACACCGTGGAGGGGACGGTAAAAGCGATCGTCTGCACCCACGGGCATCTGGACCACATCGGGGCGATCCCCAAGCTGGCTCATCGCTACAACGCACCCATCATCGGGACACCCTATACGATCGAGTTGATTCGGCAGCAGATCGCCGGCGAGCAGAAGTTCGGCGTGAACAACAAACTCTTCGCGCTGCGGACGGGGCAGAAGTACACCCTCTCGCAGAACCTGGTTCTGGAGTTCGTGCGGATGCAGCACAGCATCATCGAGACCGTGACGGCAGTTCTGCACACTCCGCACGGCGCCGTGGTCTACGCGAACGACTTCAAGCTGGATCGGACGCCGGTCATCGGCGATCCTCCCGATTTCGCCCGCCTGCGGCAGATAGGAAAGGAGGGCGTGGTTGCATTCATTACGGAATCCACCAACGTGATGCAGAAGGGAAGGTGCCCGAGCGAGCGGATCGCACGGGATCTGGTGCGGGACACGATCACGAGCTACGAGGACGACAAGAATGCGATCATCGTCAGCACGTTCTCGTCGCATATCTCGCGGGTGAAGACAATTGCAGAGTGCGCCCACGAGATCGGGAGAAAACCCATCCTCCTCGGGCGCTCCATGGAGCGCTACTCTGCGACGGCCGAGCAGATGAAACTGGTGGGATTCCCCGAGAGTCTCTCCATGTTCGGGAACCGCCGCACGGTTGACAGAACGCTCCGCCGGATCATGAAGGCGGGCAAGGATCGGTTCGTGCCCATCGTCACCGGCCACCAGGGGGAACCGGGGTCCATCTTGACAAGGATCGTGATGGACGACACCCCGTACAAGGTGGAGAAGGGCGACAAGATCCTCTTCTCCGCCAAGGTGATCCCCAACCCGATGAACTACGGCCAGAGATACCTCGTCGAAGCGCGGCTGCGCATGCGGGGCGCAAGGATATTCGAGGATCTCCATGTGAGCGGACACGCCTACCGCGAGGACCACTACGAGATGCTGCACCTCCTGAATCCGCAGCACGTGATCCCGTCCCACGGAGGACTGGACCTCACGGGAGCCTATGCGCAGCTGGCAGAAGAGGTGGGGTATACCCTGCACGACGACCTGCACATCATGCGGAACGGTCAAAAAGTAATCGTCCATAAATGAGAGGGGAAGAATGGATCTGCTGGAGTATCTGGAAAAGACGGCGGAGAAGGTGGATCTGGCGCTCCACCGCCACTATGGAAGCGCATATGGAGAGCTCTACAAGGCCAGCTCGCACCTTCTGCTCGCGGGCGGCAAGCGCCTTCGGCCGGCGGTTGTCCTGCTGTCGGCAGACGCGGTGAATCACGGCAGATCGGACGATCTGATCCCGGCGGCGCTGGCGCTGGAGCTGATCCACACCTTCACCCTGATTCACGACGACATCATGGACGGGGACGTTGAACGGCGCGGGGTCCCCACGGTGCACACCTGCTGGGACGAACCGACGGCGATCCTCGCCGGCGATGTGCTCTATGCGAATGCGTTCGAGTTCCTCTGCCGCGCCATCACGGACGACAGGTCTCGGGTGAAGGCGATCGCCATGCTCGCGCGGACGTGCGCGCTGATCTGCGAAGGGCAGCACATGGACATGTCCTTCGAGAAGCGGGAGGATGTCGAGGTCGGGGAGTACCTGGAGATGGTGCAGAAGAAGACCGGGGCACTCTACGCAGCTGCTGCTGCCATCGGAGGCATGCTCGCCGGCGGTACGGCCGTCCAGGTGGATGCGCTCTACTCCTACGGCCTCTCGGCCGGTATCGCGTTCCAGATCCAGGACGATCTGATCGATCTCATGGAGCACTCGGAGAGGATCGGCAAGGACAGGGGATCCGATCTCCGGGAAGGGAAGCAGACGCTGATCACCATCCGGGCCCGGGAGAGGGGATTCGACCTCGCGCAGTTCCGGAAAAGGCTCTCCGACGAGGAGATGGACCGCCTCGTGCACCAGTTGCAGGTGGCGGGAGTGATCGGCGATGTGCGGGCGACCGCTCTCGAGAGGGCGGATGCTGCAAAATCCGCCCTGTCCGTCCTCCCCTTTTCGGAAGAACGGAAGCTGCTGACCGATATCGTGGACTTCTTCATCAGCAGAGGTTACTGATATGGCCATGGAACCGCGGACTCTCCTGTACGTCTATGCTCTCCAGAATGCCGTGAAGTACGGGGACGTGCCCAAGGGCGGGACCGTGCTGGGGAAGTTGCTGGGCGAACATCCTGAGTACCGCGCTTCCGCCCGCGAGCTGCGGAACGTGGTGGATGCGGTGATCGCGGAGGTGAGCGCCCTCACCCCGGAGGATAGGATCTCCCGCCTGAGAGCGCTCGCACCGAACCTGATCGACGAGCTTTCGGAGCGTCATGCGGAAGAGAGGGCCCTGCCGCCCCTGGAGGGCGCGGAGAAGGGCGTGGTGATGCGGTTCGCCCCCAACCCCAGCGGACCGCTCCACCTGGGGCACGCTCGGGCGGCGATCCTGAATGACGCCTACATCCAGAAATATGGCGGGAGATACATCCTCCGGATCGAGGATACCGATCCGCGCAGGGTGGACCCGGATGCGTACCGTACGGTTCAGGAGGATATCGACTGGCTTGGGATCGGGATCGACGATATCGTCTACCAGAGCGATCGCCTTGAGATCTACTACGAGTATGCAGAGAAGCTGATCGCACTCGGGGGGGCGTACATCTGCACCTGCGAGGCGGAGGAGTTCCGCATGCTGAAGCTTGCCAGAAAGACCTGCCCCTGCCGCGTGAACGACACCGAGAAGAACCTTGAACTCTGGGAGGCGATGCTCGCAGGGGAGTACTACGAAGGCGCGGTCACGATGCGCGTGAAGACCGACCTGGAGCATCCGGACCCGGCCATGCGGGACTTCTCCGCGTTCCGCATCGTCGGTTCACCACCCCACCCCCGGGTGGATGCACGGGTCTTCCCGCTGATGAACTTCTCCGTCGCGGTGGACGATCACCTGCTAGGCATCACCCACGTGATCCGCGGAAAGGACCATATCGCGAACACGGTGCGGCAGCGGTTTATCTTCGATTATTTCGGCTGGACACCGCCCATCTACCGCCATTACGGCCGCATGGGCATCGAGGGAGTGGTCCTCTCCACTTCGGAGATGCGGGCGGGGATCGCGGCAGGTAGGTTCAGCGGATGGGACGATGTCCGTCTCGGCACGCTCCGCGCGATCGCGAAGCGCGGAATCGCCCCGGAGGCGGTCCGCCGCTCCATCCTCGAGATCGGAATCGGCGAGACGGATATCTCCTTCTCCTGGGACAACCTCTACGCCCATAACCGCAGTATCGTGGACCCTGTCGCCAATCGCTACTTCTTCGTCCCCGATCCCGTCGAGGTGGAGGTGGCAGGCGCCCCCGAGCAGATCGCACGGCCTCTCCTGCACCCGGGAGATCCCGATCGGGGTGTTCGGGCGCTCCGGTTCCGGGACCGCGTCGTGCTGCCGAAGGAGGAACTGCGATGGCCTTGCCTGCGGCTGAAGGACCTCTTCAACGTCGCCGTCGAGAGCGCCGACGCGGGGCACGCGCTCGTCTATGCGGGCAACTCCCTCGAAGAGGCGCGGAAGAGGAAGCTGCCTGTCGTCCAGTGGCTGCCCGTCGGCGAGCGCATGCCCTGCGTCCTCCACCGCCCCGAGGGGGACGTAACGGGCTTCTGCGAGCCCGCTGTCGCCGAACAGATAGGGCGCATCGTTCAGTTCGAGCGTGTCGGGTTCGCCCGCATCGACGCTCTGAACGAGGAGGGCGTCCAGGCGTACTACACGCACCGCTGAACGGTCCGGCATCCCCGCCCCTGATGTCCGGCGGGTACGGGATGCACCCGGATATACCCGATATTTTTCCCGATCAGCGATTATACGAGCCGGAACTCCCGCAGCGATAAAAAGAAAGTATTTGTACTTTTCTGTATTCAGCATTAACTGAGACGAGCATATGGCATATAACGCATTCGAATCAGACACGCAGAGATACGTATCCCTGATCATCCGGATCCTGAACGACGTGGACGACGATCTCCAGCACCTGAAAGATCTGATGTCGGGAGGGGGACGCATCCCCCAGTTCGTCCTCTTCGACGCCACGAAGATCCTGGAGAAGTCGTTCTACAACTGCCAGGTCGTGGGGGAGACTCTGCGGCAGGGCTACAGCAAACGATACCTCACCCGGCAGCAGGTGGACTCGCTGAACCGGCAGTTGCAGGATGCCGTGCGGAAGATGGCCGAGTACACCGACGCGGTCGCGCTGTTCCAGCGTGTCTGCTGCGCTCCCGCATCCCAGAACCGATACGATACCGGCATATCGAGTTGAGATCCCCTAAATACTCTTTTCCTCCGATTGGTTCCGGCCGAGATCCCGCTCGCGTGCGCCTGCACCGCTCCGAAACGCTCCCCCGATCCACCGAGGTCGCGGCGCTGCTCCCCGGAATGCGGGCATCTGCGGGGCACGGGCGCTCACGCTCTCCGGCCTTCCTGCAGGATCCGGCGGAGAGCCTCCCATGCCTGCCCGATCTCCCGGTAGTCCCTCTTCTGCAGTACGGAGTATACCACCTCCGGAATCTCGATATCCCTCTCCGCCACCTTCACGAAGTCCTGCAGCTGATCGAGAGCCGTCTGTCCGAGCACCTGTTCGCGCGCAAGGATCGCCGAATCCCGATCGGGATCGATCCGCAGGATGGCCTCGTAGCAGGCGATTGCCTCGCGGTGGCGGTTCAGCTTGCAGAGGATCCATCCCTTGCTGTGCAGGGCGGTGCAGTACGACGGGTCGAGAAGGAGGGCCCGATCGCAGCACTCCGCCGCCTCATCGAGGCGATCCAGCCGGGCCAGCGCATAGCATCGCCGCTGCCATGCGGCTGCATCCCCGGGATCGATCGCGATCGCCCTGCGATAGGTCTCCGCAGCCTCTTCGTACCGCTCCAGTTTGAGGAGCGCGAATCCTTTTCTCTTCAGAGCGGGGGCATTCTCCGGATCCAGCGCGAGCGCCGCGTCGAAGCAGGCGACTGCATCGCTGAACCGTCCCTGGCTGCTGAAGAAGTTGCCTCTGTCGTACCACGCTCGGGCAATTGCCGGATCGGTTGCCATCGTCGATGTAAAGGCATCCACCCCTAATAATTCTACCGGTGCCGGTCACCGGGGTGCACCGGCAGTTTCCGGGAAGGAGAAAAATGGGAGTTTCCGGCACGCTTCGTCACCCCGTGCGGCGGAGCAGCCCGGGGAGCTGCGCTCCCTCAAGCGCGGAAGGAGAGAATTCATCGGATTCGGGACTGGTTAAGCGCCCTGATCACCGGTGAGTCCGGCGCGGCTCTGCGGCACCCGGGATACAGGGGCTTTTCCACCAGCCGCAAGGTGTCCCCGTTTCGGTCCGAAACCCTTTGCTGCACCGCACCGGTCTTCGCCACCCCTGACCATGCCCCGCCGCAGCAGTGGGATCTTCTCCCCCACCGGCTCCGCCCCGCATGGGGAGTACGATCCCTCGACCAGGGCCCGCAATCTCGAGTGCCTCCTTCAATCAGCAGGGGCTTCCGACCTGATCCGCCGCTGCTCTTTTGGAGGGCGGAGCAGACCCATCCCTGCCCCACCTCCGATAGACTCCAGGGCTGCTGGCGGTGTATCTTGTCGACTCACGCGGGAAAGGCAGATAACCCCCCGCTTCCTCTTCCCTTCCGGTCCCTATCGCCCCTTCCGGGCAGGAGTTCTCAGGGGGACATGTGCGCGCCTCAGCACTCTCACCCCGTCGAGATCCGTGGTGGAATGATGCTCCGTGGACGTTGATTCCGCGTCAGGAATGGCGATACTGCATCCCGGTGCCGTCCGTTCCCTCCCGGGATTTGCCTTCTCGCACAAGGAATTGGGAGAACTCACAATCGCTCGGCTCGACGGTTGCGAATATGCAGCGGCGGGAGTTCGAAAAGCGTGGATATTCAGGGCCATCCGAAGATGGCGCGGAGGAATCCGAGGAAGGCCGCGGTGATCCGCTGAAGGATGTCCGGGGGATTCGGGGTCGCCGTTCCTGCCGTCGCAGATTCTGCCGGGATGCCCGCATCACCCGTCAGGCCTTCCGGTTCGACAGGAGCCGCTGCCAGAACCATACCGCCCGCAGGTGCGGACACCGGGGTGGAGGAGGGGATGACCCTTGGCTGGATCGGAATGGGCGCGGGAGTGGCAGCAGTCTTCGATGCGGAGAGCCCGCCGAACCCACCATTGCCCGAACCGCCTGTCGGGCGCGATAACCCCGCGGATCCGCCCGAGCCGCCGCCCGATCCCCCGGAAGATCCACCAGGACTGCCGGAACTCCCCGAACTTCCACTGGAGCCTCCGCCGGTGCTGGCAGCGGTGACTCTGACGGTATCATTTCCCATAAAGTCTGCCCAGGCGTCTCCGGTGTCCACCCGCCCGCTCACAGTGAGTCTCACCGCATCCCCCGGAGAGATGCCGGTAAGTTTTCGCTGGAAAAAGCGGGCAATGTATGTGGCGTTATCCGACGAGATATCACCGTAAGTCGCCTTCGCGCCTCCACACTCGATGGAAGAGAGATCTATTCCGCGTGCGCTGTATCCCTCTGGCAGGCGGATCGAGACATTGAAGGTGGCATTGTTCACATCCAGGATCCCGGGCAGGATCCCGACAGTGGCGGGTACCGGACCGACCGCCGGAGGCGGCGGTCGGTTCACGATGTTCACGGTCGCCTCTGCTGCATTATCGCTGCTCTCCTCATCGGCCGGCGAGGCGGAGTCGATCCGGACGCGGTTCGTCCTGCTGCCTGCGGAGGTGAAGTTCGTACTCAGGGAGAGCGTCGCGCTCTGGGCGGCATCCAGCTCCGGGATCGTCCAGACCTGATCGAGGAACGAGCCGCTGTCCGGCGCAGCGGATACAATCGTCGCATCCGGTATACTGGCGGCATCAACGCGGACCACCACGCCGGTCGCCATTTCCGGTCCGGCATTGGTCAGCGTGATCGTCCAGGCGACGGGATCCCCGACGAAGGCTTCAGCGGCAGCCGCGGCCACAGTGATCCCGAGATCTGCGGTCGGGGTATACGCCTCGACCGTGACGGAAGCCGTCGCTGCGTTGTTGTCGGGATCGGGATCCGTGGATATCGATGCCGTGATGGCGGCACGGTTCACCTTCTCCCCGGCATCCGCAAACGCGGTCATGAAGGTCCATGTGGCGCTCTCGCCCCTGCGAAGACTCGGGACCGTCCAGAGAGTGTTCTCCCGGGTACCCCCGCTGACCCCAACCGCACTGTAGGTGGCGCCGGGAAGCCCGGACAGATCCTCCGTGATCTGGACGGCGGACGCCGTGTCCGGCCCATTGTTCGACACGGTAACCTCCCACACCACCGGATCCCCGACACGGGCCGTTGCGGTGGACACCGTGGCGGCGAGTGAGAGATCCGCATAGAGGACCGGCTCCGGTGTCGGTGTTGCAGCGGGTGTGGGAGGCGGCGTTGGAGTGGGCGTGGGCGTCGGGGAGGGAGTGGGGGTTGGAGCGGGTGCGATGGTCTGCGTTGGAATGGGTGTTTACGTCGGGGTTGGTGCGGGAGTCGGATTTGGCGTCGGTATTGGCGTGAGAGCGGGCGTCGGAGTAGGTGTCGGGGCAGGGTCGGGAGTGGGCGTGGCTGCCGGCGTCGGTGTCGGAGCGGGAGAAGGCGTCGGGGTGAGTGCCGGCGTTGGTGCGGGTGTCGGTGTCGGAGTGGGGGGAGGTGTCGGCGCAGGAGTCGGTGTGGTTGCTGCGAAGATCGTCACGGTGGTATACGCACCGTTATTGGTCGGATCGGGATCGGCAGGTGCGGATGCGATGATGTTCATCCCGTGCGTGCTCTGCCCGACCCGGGTGTAGACTGTGTCCCAGGTCAGGTCGGCGCTCTGGCCGCTCGCCAGGGAAGGGATGGTCCAGTTGGGGCTGCTGTACCGCCCCGCCGTTACCTGGATGTTGCTGGTTTTTGTGCCCCCGCCCATCCCGGTGTGGTCGCACCGGACCACGATCCCGGTCGCCGTATCCGGGCCGTAATTCGTGATCGTGGCCCTCCAGGCGACAGCCTCCCCGACGACCGTCGTGGTCGGGTCCGCCGTCTGCGTGAAGCCGAGGTCCGCCAGCGCACTGACAGCAGTGGTCGCCGATGCCATTATCGTTAGAATTGCCATTATGAGGGTTACCCGGTGTATCCGCTTGTCCATAGCGTAAGTACCAGCCTGCACACCATGGCTCCTCTGCCGAAATGCATCGCGCTCTGGTATGCGGCTGCGAATATCATCTTTTAATATTTAAAATTATTCTCCGATATCGCGAATCGGCGATGCTTTGATGGAATGCACATGAACAGACTTTTTATAGGGAGCCCGGTCATGCGATAATGTGCAAAATTGTTACTTAAATGATATTATTACTCAATACGGCACTATTGGCAGAATCCTGTCATACCGATAGTAAAAGGTTGCCAATTCTCACGCACGACTGCGAATCCCCCTCCCCCTGCGGAACGGATGCAACGCCTCCGATCCTGACCCCGCGCACGGCGGCCGAGGCGGAGGCGCCAAACTCTTGAGACCTCCGCAGAACGCAGCCTTTGACCGTATCGCCCGCCGCTATCCGCATTCCCGACCACAATCCGCCTCCCTCTGCTGCCCGCGATCCCGCTGCCTGTCCACCTCCTTTACCAGCTCCACGAGAACGGCGAACAGGGCGGCTTCCAGCGGGTCGTCGAATGCGCAGAAACCTTCCCTTGAGTGCCGCTGCATCATCTCCACCAGCCTGACTGCATAGATCTGATCCTCTTTCCGCATCGCCCGCCGCACCCGCATCCACCGCTCCGCCGTCGTACTCACGCCCAGTTGCAGGGTCTCCCTCTGCATCGTCGACCTCCTCTTCCCGCACCACGGGTTCCTCCGAACCCCGGGGGAGTACCACGCATACGGGTGCAAGGAGAATAAAGAGACAGGCAGACGGGGTGAAAGTGGCGAGTATCCATCCCCGTCGCAGATACGACGCTCACGCCGGTGCCATAAGATTATACGGTGAACCCCCCACCTCTGTACCGGTATGGAAGATCGGGAGATCCTCTCGGTACTGAAGTACGTCGCGTCCATGAAGTGCGGATTCCGCCTCTCCGAGATCCGCCCGTACCTCTCCGAAGAGATCCCAACAGAAGCCCTCCACCGACGGATAGCCCCCCACCTCGCCGAGCTCCGCCTCACTTCGGAAAAGATCGGCGACGACTACTCGCTGGAGCGCATCGGGATCGCCGACACCCTGCGGCTCTCGGAAGAGGAGCACCGCCGCATCCGGGCAGCCCTGGGAGCCAGACGGTTTCCCGATGAGCTCCAGGATCGGATCCAGCAGTACATCGAGAAGAAGGTGGGGAAACCCCTTACGGATCCCGTGGTGCTGGAGCGGATCCGCCGGGCGATCGTGGCGCAGAAGTCGGAGTACTGGAAGGAGGACAAGGGGATCACCTACCGCAAGGGCTACAGCGTCTTCGGCTATCTGGTCTACCACGCCCCGGTCTACTACACGCAGTTCCAGCATATACTCCTCCAGATGGCCGAAGAAGGCCTGTTAAAAACCCGGATGCGAATCCTGGACGTCGGGACGGGGGCGGGCGTTGTGCCCCTCGCCATCGCAGGTTTCCTGAAAACCCTCGGCAGGGGAGAGGCGCACATATTCGCGATCGACAGATTCGAGGAGAATCTCGAAGCCTACCGCTACCTGGTGCCGGAGTTCGGGAAGGACGTCCCCGGGCTCCGCATCGAACCGCCGCAGCATGCGGACATGGTCACCCTCCAGGAGATACCCGGGCGCCCGGACATGCTGGTCTTCTCGATGGTGCTGAACGAGCTGAAGGCCTCACCCGAACAGCGTGCGGAGGTCGTGATGCGGTATTCGGAGAATCTGGCGCACGACGGCACGGTCGTGATCGTCGAACCGGCGGATCTGGTGAACGCCACGGAGATGCGAAGGATGGTTGCCGCTCTTCTGGATCGCGGGCTGTTCATGTACGCGCCCTGCACGTTCCTGTGGGGCACCCGCTGCCATCCCATCACCTGCTGGTCCTTCGCGGAGAAAGAGAGCATTCGCCCCACGCGGCTGATGCTCGCAGTCGCAGGAACCGACGAGCCCCACCGCTACATCAACACCGACATCAAGTACTCCTATGCCCTTCTCCGGAAGGATCGCCTTACGCGGGAGGTGTATCGCGCACCGCCCGACGCCAGATTTACCCGGCTCTCGAAGCTCTCGCAGCACCTGAGACGCCGCATCAGCGTGGTCGTCGCAGTCATGTCCTCCGACCTCGGAGATGCAGAGCACCACGTCTACAAGGTCTGCGACGGGACAGTCGGGAAATCCGTGTACGCAATCCTTCCGCGATACCACGAGACAGGGGAGAATGCCGCACTGCGGGAAAGCCGCTACGGGGAGATCGTCGAGATCCACAACGTGCTCGTCCGCTACAATCCCCGGCACGATGCCTACAACCTGCTCGTGGATCGGAATACAAGGGTGCTCTCGGCATCCGGGTGATGCCCTCCCGGTCGTGCCTGAACCGCAGAAGAGACCATATCCGGCGGAGGCGCAACCCCTCATACCGGAGGCGCCGATCGACACAGACTCCACGGCATCTGCTCGAACCCGCAAGGGCATCCCCCGGTCAGGGAGATTCCCGCCCGTACCGGATGTTCGCGAATGCGATGACCGCGCCGATGAGGGTTATGATGACCCCGATCAGCAGCACCACCGCATCCAGCTGGACAAGCAGGAGGATGCTCGAGAGGATGCCAAAGAGCGGGACCAGGGGGAAGGCACCGACGCTCAGCGGAACCCGGAAGGGGCGGATCATGAGGGGCCTTGTGAAGCGGAGCACGATTACAGCGCCGTTGATCGCGATGAACGCGACGAACAGCGTATAGTTGGTAAGATTTGCGATGAACCCGATATCCCCCGCAAAGACGAACAGGATGGTGAAGACCGCGATGACGAGGATTGCCACCCACGGAGTTCTGCGCACCGGGTGCACCCGTGCGAGCACCCGCGGCAGGGAGAACGACTCCGCCATGCCGTAGATGATCCGGGACGCGGCATACATCATGAGAAGAACAGTGTTTGCCGTCGCAAAGAGAGCAATCGCGGAGAGCAGCACGGATCCCAGATCCCCGACCGCCACCTGCGCCACCACCGAGAAGGGCGCCGCGGTGGCGGAGAGCATCTGCCAGCCGGTCACGCTCACGGCACTGATGGAGGCCGCGATGTAGAGAACGATGCTGGTGAGCAGGGCGAGCATCAGCCCGCGCGGAATGGTCTTCTCCGGCTCCCGCGCCTCCTCGGACATCTTGACGATCTCCTCGAAACCCAGGTAGGCGAAGAAGAGCAGTGCGGACGCCTGGAGAAGTCCGTCCACGCCGGACGGCATCTCGAAGTAGTCGACCCTCCCGAGATAGGGGATGCCGACAACGGCGATGAATATCAATCCCCCCGCCTCGATCAGCGTGAATACGACTGCCACGGACGCGGATTCGCGAACACCGATGCACAGCAGGAGGGATAGGGCAGCGATGAGAAGGATGGCGGAGGGGATTGGACTCACAGAGAAGAGATCGGCTACGTACCCGCCGAATCCGACCGCCACCGTGGCGGATGCGATCACGCCGGAGAGGATGATGAGCCATCCGACGATGAACGCGATCTTCCTGCCGAAACTCTGAGCCGTGTATTCGTACTCCGCGCTCGCCCGGGGGAACATGGAGGAGAGCTCGGCGTAACTCAGGCCCGTGAAGAGTGCGATGCCGGCGGAGATCAGGAAAGCAAGCCAGACGGCGTTTCCGGCCAGAGCCGCCCCCTCTCCCAAGAGCGCGTAGATGCCGGCTCCCAGGATGATGCCCGTCCCTGCAAATGTCACCTCGAAGAGTCCGAGTTCCCTCTTCAGCTCCGTGTCGCGGGGCATCGCACATCCACTCGATCTATTGCTGTCCCGATTGCTCCAGCATTTTCCAGTCTGCTTCCGGATTGAAAGGTCTTGCGTCGCGTCCGCTGCCGCCGTGAAGACCATCTTCGCCTACTCTGCCTGCAAGGCATCTACGTGCACCCATAAATACTGTTCCGGTTCTCCGGCATTTATGCGAATGCTCCTCGCGGTCGATTCCGGCAGGACCCTTCCGTACGATCCCCGGAGAGGAACGGTGGACGCCTCTTCAGCCGGAATGACATCAGAGCCGTAAGGGGGACGGATTCATACCGGGCAATCCGGCAGCGATGGACTCTCCCGAAGCGACGCTCAGGAGGGAGTCGCCACAGGGGAGAGAGAGCCCCGGCGGGTGTGTTCACTGCCGAAGCACCGATGCCCCAGGAGCGGGGTGCACAGCCCCGGTGCCCTGCGAGCAGAGGTGCGGTCGGATTGCGAATCCGCCGGTTCCGCTCTCGCGGGTGGACGGCGGCGTGGCACTGCAGAGGTTCGATCGCCGGGGGAGTTTCGGTAGCGGGGACGAACGGCAGAGGGCGGACGGCAGTGCCGCCCGATCGGAGGCGAGGTGAACGGCTCCAGGAGTCGGGGTGGACATACTTCATCGCCCTTCGATCGAACCGGGGTCGACATAAAAGATTTATCATAACATTCCCTATTCTCATGAGGAGGACGCAGAGAAGCGATCTCTATGGCTGTTGGAGGAATCGTAGAGCGGCAGGGCTGGTACGGGAGGATCACCCGCACATTCGTATTCGACAAGGGCGGCATCTTCGAGCGGTCGGGCGACTGGCACGGGGGCATTCTCCGAACGTTCGTCTACGAGGAGGACGGGGACACCATGACGGAACGCGAAGGGTTTGAGAAGGGCGGCGATGTTCTCCGCACGTTCCGGTTCGATCCGACGGGGATGGTGGAAACCGAAGGCCGCATCTACGGCAAGATCAAGAGAACGTATTCGTTTGAGGACGGCGGAAGAACGATTCTGGAACGCGATGGAGGCAGGTACGGCCGGGTCGTCCGGGTGTTCCAGTACGAGAAGAGGGGCATATCCGAGATCGAGGGCAGAGGGCATGGCGAACCCGTTCGGACGTTCGTGTTCGAGAAGGATGGCAAGGCAATGACCGAACGGGAGGGGGGGTGGTTTGGAGCCGCGAAGCGGACGTTCATCTTCGAAGGCGTCAATCCCGACATGCTTGAGAATCCCGAGATATTTCTGCAGTTCATGCTGCTGATCTCCTGACATGCGGTGTCCGGAGGACGGGTGTACGCCTCCATCCTCCCCGATCGCGATGGCCTCTCCCATGCCTTTTCATAGATCTTTCCACGGGGTTTTCGCCCTCCGGCAGGACACCCTCCGAGCGGATACCGTGATCGGCACGAAACAGTGCCCGGATGCAATGGGCAGGTTCCTGCCAGTGAACGTTTATCCCGCCCGGGAGACGCGGACGCAATCGCCACACCCCCACGTCAAGAATCCTTTACCGGGAATGCCGGTGACGTCCCGGAATGACTGCCGTTCGGTCCCCGTGCGATCTCGCCGGATGACAAACGCCGAGAGATCGAGCAGGCAGATAGTGACGAACCGCCAGTTTCGATAAGTAGAAAAACGACAATAAAAACGACGAATTCCCGTCTTCAAGGCATAGCAGCGAACCATGCTTCCCGAGGACTCGCGTACCTCAGTACAACATGGTACGTGGGCGGGCTTAACTGCTGGGTTCGGGATGAGTCCAGGTGTTTCCCCGCCGCTATGGCCGCTATGACCCCCGGAAGATTCTATCTCCCGGGGACGACCAGACGTCCATTCGGATGCCTGGCCGCAAGCCAAGGCCCGGATTTGAACCGGGGTGTAGTTGATCTGCAGTCAACCGCGTGGCCGCTCCGCCACCTTGGCAGCCGTGTCCTCCTATGATTGGGCTCCATGGATAATAAATATCCCTATCGTCCGCGAGGCGGTGTGCACTCTGAAATTCGTCTGGGTTCAGGGTATGGCATTCGGGCGTTAGTACCCGCGGACTGAACACGTCGTTGCCTTCGTGCGTACATCCCGGGCCTATCAAACCGGTCTTCTACCGATGCCCTCAACGGAGTCTCTTTTCAGGGCGGGTTTCAAGCTTAGATGCATTCAGCTTTTATCCCTTATCGCGTAGCTGCTCGGCGATGCCCTGTCGGACAACCGATCGACCAGAGGCGACGAAGGAAAGTTCCTCTCGTACTATTTCCTTCTTACCCTCAGACTCCGAACACTCCTAAAAGATAGTAACCGACCTGTCTCACGACGGTCTAAACCCAGCTCACGATCCCCTTTAATAGGCGAACAACCTCACCCTTGGCCGCTGCTGCACGGCCAGGATGGAAAGAACCGACATCGAGGTAGCAAGCCGCCGGGTCGATATGTGCTCTTGCCGGCGACGACTCTGTTATCCCCGGGGTAGCTTTTCTGTCGTCGATAGCCCTCACCAACAGGGCATATCGGTTCGTTAGATCCGACTTTCGTCTCGCGAACCTTTGCTGTGTGGATTCGCGTCAGGCCGACTTTTGCTCTTGACACTCTCCGGCGAGTTTCCGACTCACCTGAGTCGACCTTAGAGCACCCTTGATATTTTTTCGAGGGTGTGGCGCCCCACCCAAACTGCCCACCTATCAGTGTCCTCTCGTCGAGTTAGGGTTACAGCATAGCAAGGATGGTGTCTCATCGGTGGCTCCCCGCCCCCCGGAAGGAACGGTTCGACGCCTCCCATCTACTCTGCGCAAGCTACACCGTAACCCAATGACAGGCTGCAGTAAAGCTCCACGGGGTCTTCACTTCCCTTTAGGAGTCCCTGGTCTCTGCACCAGGACAAAAAGTTCAACGGATTCGTGTTAGGGACAGTAGAGCTCTCATTATTCCATTCATGCAAGTCGCCAATTAAGCGACAAGGTACTACGCTACCTTAAGAGGGTCATAGTTACCCCCGCCGTTTACGAGTCCTTCGTCCGATTGAGCTCGGTTTTCAGATACTCGCACTGGGCAGGAATCAGTGACTATACTAGTCCTTTCGGAGTTGCAGTCACCTATGTTGTTATTAGACAGTTAGAGCTCCCTTGTCACTGCGACCTGCCTGCTCTCCAGGCAGGCACCCCTTATTCCAAAGGTACAGGGCTAATTTGCCGAGTTCCCTTAACACGATTACTCCGACACGCCTTCGCCTTTTCAGCGAGGGGCACCTGTGTCAGTTCTCGGTACGGACGTCCAGCTCCTTTTTCACGGGCTCCAGGAATTTACCGGATTGCTCCATCACATATTCGCCCGTTTCTCACCATTACGGTACTCCACGGGCTTCGATGCTTGGACGGGGCGACGACCCCGCCCGGCATATCCCGAAGCGTCAGGGCTGTTACGCTTCAGCTGGACGGTACAGGAATATTAACCTGTTTCCCTTTCGCTGTGCTCGAGTTACGGCACAGCTTAGGACCGACTAACCCTTGGCCGACGAACGTTGCCGAGGAAACCTGGCCCCTGCGGCGGTTGGGATTCTCACCCAACTATGCTTCTACTGTTGCCAGAATTCTCATTCCCACACGGTCCACTGGAACTTACGCCCCAGCTTCCGCCCATGCAGGACGCCTCCCTACGCCATCACCTTGCGGTGGTCTGTGGTCTCTGTAGTAGGCTTGAGCCCCGTCCATTTTCAGTGCCCTAAACCTCGACTGGTAAGCTGTTACGCACTTTTTGAAGGATAGCTGCTTCTAAGCTCACCTCCCAGTTGTCTTTGGCTTAGGACGCCTTTCTTGTGTTTACACTGAGCCTACATTCGGGGACATTAACCACAGTCTGGGTTGTCTCCCTTACGGACTGCAAGCTTACCCCGTAGTCCGGACTGCCGGCCTTCTTCGACGATGGGGAGTTTGGAGTTTGACAGGGGGGTGAGGGATTTCTCCCCCAGCTCCCCCAATCAGTGCTCTACCTCACCATCTATCTCCAGCCAGGTCATGCTGCGGCATGTTTCGGGAGGAACCAGCTGTTTCCCAGTTCGATTAATCTTTCACTCCTATACGCAGGTCACGCGAGTGATTTGCATATCAACACCGTTTGCGGTCCTCCACGCAACTTTCGTTACGCTTCGACCTGCCCACGCATAGATCACTAGGTTCCGGGTCTTGCTCTGCTGACTCCGCGCACTTTTCGTACGCCGTCCCATGCCCGAAGGCTACGGACCTGTTGGTTTCCCTTCGGCTCCCCCTTGACAGGTTAACCTTGCCAACAGAACAAACTCTCTGGCCCGTTCTTCAAAACGTACGTTGCGACGTCGGCAACCGCGCTCGTACTGCCGCCTCGCGGCGGTTTCCTTCGCGCGGAAGATCCTTTCACGCCGCAACACGCGATCACCTGCCAATTTCAGGCTCTTTTGACATCCTTTTCAGGGATTCTTTTCAGCTTTCGCTCACGCTACTAGTGCGCTATCGGTTTCGAGGAGTATTTAGTTTTGGAAGTTGATGTCTCCCAGATTCCCGCGAGAATTCCAACCCGCGGTACTCAAGACACCGCCCGATCCTCTCCGCTTACGCGTACGGGACTATCACCCTCTCTGGTGCTCCGTTCCAGAAGACTTCTGCTTCGCGGAAGGGGATCGTTACGGCGGGCTTGCAACACCACATCTCCCTTTCGGGATTCGGTTTGAACTGTGTCGCTTTCGATCGCCTTTACTCACGACATCTCGGAAGTGATTTCTTCTCCTGCCCCTACTAAGATGTTTCAATTCGGGGCGTTCCCGATCCTGCACGGATCAACACCGAAGTGCTGGGATGTCCCATTGGGGAATCCCCGGATCAAAGGCTCCTTGCGCCTCCCCGGGGCATATCGCTGCTTGGCACGCCCTTCTTCGGCTCTCGAACCCAGCCATCCCCTGGCAGGCATACGTGCCACTACCGCTGAACCCATTTAACGTCCAGAGTGCACACCTATACACGGCGTCGTAAGGTCCATGACCTTCAGCCCTTCGCTGGAGATTTGCATCTCCAGGTGCATCGAACGCATTGCCCTATACCCTAGGGCATGCATTCCCATGAAGGTTTGCCCCTCCATGGGAAGTGGACTCAGGGGGATTTGAACCCCCGGCCTCGGCCTCGCAAAGGCCGCGCTCTTCCAGCTGAGCTATAAGCCCAATCCTCCTGCTGGCACCGGCAATTATACGTTCTATCTGACAACCGCTTCTTCCCTTGCTTCGTTAGGAGGTGATCCAGCCGCAGATTCCCCTACGGCTACCTTGTTACGACTTAACCCCCCTTGCGGAACCTGGATTCGACTGCGGCGAGTACCGCA
This sequence comes from Methanomicrobiales archaeon, assembly GCA_030019205.1. Classification (NCBI taxonomy): domain Archaea; kingdom Methanobacteriati; phylum Methanobacteriota; class Methanomicrobia; order Methanomicrobiales; species Methanomicrobiales archaeon. Next base: position 276,411 of record JASEFH010000001.1, on the reverse strand, counting down.
GCCTCATCCAGACCCCACTCGGGTGGTTTGACGGGCGGTGTGTGCAAGGAGCAGGGACATATTCACCGCGCCATTTTGAGACGCGATTACTACGGATTCCAGCTTCATGTGGGCGAGTTGCAGCCCACAATCCGAACTACGGACAGGTTTAGGAGATTGCCTTCACCTCTCGGTGTCGATGCCCATTGTCCTGCCCATTGTAGCCCGCGTGTAGCCCGGGTAATTCGGGGCATGCTGACCTACCGTTGCCCATTCCTTCCTCCTCTTTAGCAGAGGCGGTCCCAACAGTGTCCCCATCATCCCGGAGGACATGCTGGCAACTGTTGGCGTGGGTCTCGCTCGTTGCCTGACTTAACAGGATGCTTCACAGTACGAACTGACGACGGCCATGCACCTCCTCTCAGCTGGTCAAGTAGAGTCTTCAGCCCGACCATCATCCCGCTGTCTTACCCGGTGAGCTTCCCGGCGTTGAGTCCAATTAAACCGCAGGCTCCACCCGTTGTGGTGCTCCCCCGCCAATTCCTTTAAGTTTCAGCCTTGCGACCGTACTTCCCAGGCGGCACGTTTCACGGTTTCCCTTCGGCACCTCGGTAACTCGTGGTCACCGAGACACCTAACGCGCATCGTTTACAGCTGGGACTACCCGGGTATCTAATCCGGTTTGCTCCCCCAGCTTTCGTCCCTCACTGTCGGAGCCGTTATGGTGAGGCGCCTTCGCCACCGGTGGTCCCCCGAGGATTACAGGATTTCACTCCTACCCCCGGAGTACCCCTCACCTCTCCCGGTCCCTAGGTTGCCAGTATCCCTTAGACGCCCAACGGTTGAGCCGTTGGATTTCCCAAGAGACTTAACAACCCAGCTACGAACGCTTTAAGCCCAGTAATAGTGGCCACCACTCGAGCCGCCGGTATTACCGCGGCGGCTGGCACCGGTCTTGCCCGGCCCTTTCTCCAGGTGCGTTTTGGACACCTGAACAGCCTGTATGTACAGGCACTCGGGGTTCCCTTATCACGGTTTCCCGCATTGTAAAGTTTTCGCGCCTGCTGCGCCCCGTAGGGCCTGGATTCATGTCTCAGAATCCATCTCCGGGCTCTTGCTCTCACAACCCGTACTGATTACTGGCTTGTTGGGCCGTTACCCCAACAACAACCTAATCAGCCGCAGACCCATCCTAAGGCGCCGGAGCTTTGGACTAGGGAGCATTCCAGCTTCCCTAGACTATGGAGTATTATCCCCAGTTTCCCGGGATTATCCTCCTCCTTAGGGCAGGTTGTCCACGTGTTACTGAGCAGTTCGCCGAGGGCTTTCCCCTCTCGACTTGCATGGCTTAGTCGAACCCCGATAGCAGTGACCTCTGGCAGGATCAACCAGAATTGAAGTAGGCACACTATCCATCTGTCAACTTGTGAAAGGAACTAGCGGTTGTCAAATAGATTTCCGCATTGCCAGTACCAACGTCAGAACCAACACCGGTCCCGCCGGGATCGTTGGTTCTCCATCTGAGCATAGGGAACATACATGTTGATCTTCATCATATATAACCTTTTGCATGTTCCCGTCACGGAAAAAATTTCCGTTGCGGCGAATATTTCCGGAACCCGAGTGTTCCATCGGATCTCCTCGGGTTCCGCATATGTCAGAACGACTCATTATTATGGGCTCGCCCTGCATATATAGTTTTGCAGAATGCACCGGAGACGGTGCATCGCCATCACGCCATCATGGAGACGCCCGGCGAACGGCAGATACGAAGGAATCTGCCGTTCGGAGAACATCCCGATTGTGCACATGATGCGCAAAGTGCCTATATTTTTCAGTCGGGACACCAGATAAGCATTGCTATCGGTCCGCGTCAACCCTTCGGATGGTCAGATCCGAGTAGAAGGCATCCTGGCAGAGCGCGAGTTTTCCCTCCAGGTTAAGGAAAAGAAGAGGGATGTATACGTCGGTGATGCTCCATCCGAGGTTCTCCGAGAGCCCCGAAAGAGTGAGATCCCCCTCGCGGCGAAAGAGTGTCTCGCAGGTCTGCATCACGCGCGCGGAAGACTCGCGGTAGTCTTCGCTGTGAGCGGTCGCAACGACATCCTCCGTCGTAACCAAGCTCTCTCTCGGGATCGCCCGGGCACGGTGTCTCCTCCGCTCCTCCTTCTCGGCGGTCTTCAGCAGCTTGATCAGTTCGTACAGCGTGACCGGTCGCTTGCGGTAGCTCTTCCGCGAGAGTCTCCGCCTGATCTCCTGCTCGAGCCTTTCGATCGGAGTATGGTAACCGCCGGGCTCGTACGAGAACTCCTCCACCTCCCCGCCGCACACCTCCTCGGCCTCGATGGGAGTATCCGGCTCCTCCGGGACATCCAGGTACTCCGACTTGAGGCGGAGCAGCGTGGCAGCAAAGAACAGCGTCCTTCCGGAGATCCGAAGATCCAACTGGCGGCGCCGCTCGAGTTCGGTGAGAAACCGATCCGTCACCTCGACGATATCGATATTCCAGGGATCGATCTCGCCGCGCTCGGCCATCCCGACCAGGATCTCAATCGGCTCCTCATCCATGCCTGATTCCTGTCACGAGCGTGCTCTTGTCCGGATTGAGGGTCACACCCACGATCCTCTCCGCGTGCTCGATCATGGGCTTGCGGAGAGAGACGACGACAGACTGGGCATGCGCCGAGAGCTCCTTGAGCATGCTCGCGATGCGTTCCACGTTGGAGCCGTCAAGGAACATGTCCACCTCGTCGAGCGCGTAGAAGGGGGCCGGCATGTACTTCTGGATGGAGAAGATGAATGCGAGGGTTGTCAGCGACTTCTCTCCGCCGGAGAGGGCCGACAGCAGATGGACCTTCTTGTCCCTCGGCTGGACGGCAAAGGTGAGCCCCCCGGCGAAGGGATCCTCCTCGTTCTCCAGGACCAGATGGCCGCTGCCGCTCGTGAGCCGCGCGAATATCTCGCGGAAGTTCGCGTCGATCGCGCGATATGCCGTCATGAAGGCATCGAACTTCAGCCGCTCGAACTTCTCGATGCGCTCCATGAGCATGGTCCTCTCGCGGGACAGCACCTCCTTCTTCTCCGAACGCTCGTCGATTCGGGCACTGATTCTGTCGTACTCCTCCACAGCGAGCATGTTGACCGCGCCGATGGCCTGGATCGCCTGCTCCGTCTTCCGGATGGCTTCGGTGATCTCGGCGAGGGAGAGGTCGGTGGCAACCTCCCCGCACTGCATCCTGAGCATCTCCGCCTCGGCCTCCGCCGTGCGCTCCCTCTCCCGCAGGGCGGCGATCTGGATGCGGGTTCGCTCCATGGCGGCATTCTGCTCTGCAATCTCCTGTTCGCATGCATGGATGGCATGCAGGGTCTCATCCCTGATCCGTCGGAGATCGTCCAGCTCGCGGGAGAACGATCTCTGCCGTTCCTCGAGATCCCGGATCCCGCTCCTGTGCGAAGCGATCTCAGCCGCTATGGCAGCGATCTCCCCCTCGATCGCGCGGTTTCTCTCCTGCAGCCGCTCACGGTCCGCGTTGAGCTCCTCCATCCTCTTCGCGAAGTACTGCCGCTCCCGCTGCATGTCGGCGATATCGGAATCCTTGTTGCGCAGGCGCCTCTCCATCTCCTCGATGCTCTTCTTAAGCTTCTCCAGCCTCTCCACGAGCTCGGGGAGATGGGTATCGTCCAGCTTCGCCTTCAGGGCGTCGATATCTGCGGTGAGCCGGGCGATCGCTGCGCCGATCCCTTCGAGAACCCCCTCGATCTCCGCGAGCCTCCCGGGACCCCCGCTGCGCTCGCTGTCCAGCGTCCGGATCGCCGTGCCGAGCTCCTCCTCCTCCCGTCTCAGGGCCGCGGCGATCCGCCGGTACTCCTCCTCGAGAATGCGGTGGCGCGCAATCTGCTCATCAACGGCGGTCCGTTTCGTCCTGCCATCCTCCACCTCCGCAGTCAGGCGGGAGATCGCCTGCTCGCACTCCAGGAGCTCCTGGCTGGATGCGGCGAGCGCCGCCCTCAGGCGGTTCATCTCCTCGTCCACGGCGACCCCGAACCCCCGGCGCTGTTTATAGTAGCCGCCGCTCATGGAACCGCTCCTCTCCAGGAGCTCCCCTTCCAGGGTAACCATCCGGTACTTCCCGATCCGCGCGCGGGCATGGTCCAGGGTGTCCATCACCACCGTGGCGCCGAACACCAGCCGGAACGCCGGATCGTATCTTTTATCATACTCCAGGAGGTTCACCGCATAGTCGATCGCGCCCCTCTCCTGCAGAGGAGGGAGCGGGACCGCCTTCAGCTTCGACAGGGGCAGGAACGTGACGCGCCCGAGCTTGCTCTCCTTCAGGAAGCGGATCGCCGATGCGGCAACCTCGTCATCATCGACGACCACGTTGGAGAGACGCCCACCGGCCGCGACGTCGAGCGCCAGGGCATACTCCGGAGGAGCGCGACCCAGCTGGGCGATGGTTCCGTGCACGCCCTCCATCCCCAGGACCGCCTCGATGGCTCGATTCTCCCCCTCGCCGCGGGCTTGCGCCTGGGCCTCCAGCCGCATCAGATCCTGCTCACGGGCCTTGATCTCCTTTCGTAGCCTCTCCTGGCTGGCCCTCTGGCCGAACAGGGCGCGCTCCGAAGCGGAGATGTCCCGCTCGATCCTCTCCTTCTGCGCCGCGCACTCTGCGAGAACCCGTACGGCCTCCTGGATCTGGCGCTCTTTCTCCTCGATCTCGGAGGCGATCTGGCGGAGCCGGGCGGTCAGACGCTCCGATTCGGAAGTTCTCAGTCGGCTCCGCTCGATCAGTGCATCCTGCTCGTGGAGGAGGTCCGCCCTCCTCGACTTCTGCTGCTCTATCTCCTCCATCCAGCGGAAGAGCTGATCCCGGGCGTCCTCCTGCTCTTTCGTGCTCCGGTCCATCTCCTCCGCGCACTTCTCCGCCTGAGCCCGCAGGGTGGCAAGCTCCATCGCCAGATTCGCGCGGTCGATGCCCAGGTTGCGGATCGCTTCGGTGCACTCCTTCACCCGCGCCTCCGCCCGTTTGCTGTCCAGGTAGGTTCGGTCCAGGGCTTCCTGGTTCCGCACCTTCTCCTCCGCGAGACGCGCGGTGGTCTGCTCGCCCAGCTTGATGGCGCTCTTCGCACCCTCCAGCCGTTCCAGCAGGGCCAGGTACTCCTGTCCGCTCTTCTCCTGAATCTGTTCGTCGATCTGCTGCAACCGCCCACGCTGATCTGCGAGCTCGCTCTCCTTTGTATCCCGCCAGCGCTCCGCCTCGCCGAGCGCCTTCGACTGCTCGGCGAGCAGAGCTCCGATGGTGCCGAGCTCCTGCGTCTTCTCGCGGAGCCGGGCGGCACCCCGGCAGCTCTCGTAATGACGCAGCTGGTCCTGCAGGGAGCGGTACTCGATCGCCCTCTCCCGCTCCCGTTCGAGATCTGCCAGCCTGTCCGTCAGTTCCCGCAGCAGCAGTTCCTCGCGCTCGATCCGCTCTCTCACCACCTCGAGCTCCGATATCGCCTGATCCCGTTTTGCGTCGAACTCTGCCACACCGGCGATCTCATCCAGAATCTTCCGCCTCTCGAGATCGCTCATCTCCATGATGCGGGTGATATCCCCCTGCATCACCACGTTGTAGCCTTCCGGCTTGATCCCGATCCGGGCGAGGAACTCCGTGACGTCCGACTGCTTGCAGAGCCGGTCGTTCAGGTAATGGTAGCTGTAGTAGCCGCTCGCCGTCCGCCTGATCCTGCGGCGAACCGAGCTGCCGTCCGAGAACTGGATCGCAACCTCCGCTGTGTTCCTCCCGCTGTTCAGGTTGATCAGGTCCGTCAGTTTCTCCGCCCGGAGACCGCGGGAGCTCGCCAGGCCCAGGCAGAAGAGCACGCTGTCGATGATATTGCTCTTGCCGGACCCATTGGGGCCCGATATTACGGTGAAGCCCTCGAAAAACGGAATTTTCGTCTTCTTACCGAAAGACTTGAAATTATCAATTTCAAGCTGGGTAATATGCAAAGACGTGAACTCCCTACTCGTTCTTTCCCTTTTCTTCTTCTATGGCGTAGATCAGATCGCCGCCCTTCTTTCTGTCGTCGCTGACGAGTCGCCCTTTGTTCTTCCCTTTCGCTCCCGGAGTCGCACCGAAGCGGGAGCTTGCGACGATAAGCCCTTCCCTCTGCTTACCTTCGGGTTTCAGGGTGCCGTCCATCTGGATGATCAGCGACTGTTCGCCCGCCGGAGCGGAGGTCTTCTCGGCGGATGCCGTCGGCATGGCCCTCTGACGAGCCGGAGGCGCGGCGGATCGCGGGATCGCAGTGCGCCGCTCCTCTTCCTTTGCGTGCAGCTTCATGACGATGGTCTTCAGATCCAAGAGCTCTTCTGTCAGACCCTTCATCAGTGCCTCCATCTCGCGGACCTTTCCCTCAAGATCGGATAGTCTCCCCTCTGCATCGCCCGGACCCTTGGACCCTTCCATTAGCATTTGTATCTCCCTCTCCCGTACCTCGAGTTCGTGTTTCAGGTAAGCAATCTGTGCATCTTTGGCTGCCATTCTACCCTTACGAATAATCATCATACTGGTAACCTATAAGATTTGTGATATCGCCCCATTTGTGCACTAATTATTACCGAACACAGCAGAATACCTGCAGCAATTTTTCGAAAATTTCATAATGAGGACCGAAATCCTGGAGGAGGGATCCCGGGGGGTCCCGTCCCTGCCCGTCTGTCGCCCGGAGGCGCCAAAAGAAACAATATTACCTTGCCGATGCATCTTTATATGTATGTCCTATCTTGCCGAAACGGATCCAGAGGTAGCAGATCTCCTCGAAAAGGAGCATTTGCGTCAACTCAACGGACTGGAACTCATCGCTTCGGAGAACATCACCAGCAGGGCGGTGCTCGAGGCGATGGGATCCATCATGACCAACAAATACGCTGAAGGCTACCCGGGCAAGAGATACTATGGGGGCTGCCAATACTACGATGTCGTGGAGAATCTTGCACGGGATCGCATGAAGAAGCTTTTCAACGCCGAACACGCCAATGTACAGCCCCATTCCGGCACGCAGGCGAATATGGCCATCTATTTTGCAGTCATGGAATGCGGCGTGGACCGGCTGATGAGCATGAGTCTCACGCAGGGGGGGCACCTCTCGCACGGCTCGCCGGTCAGTTTCTCCGGCAAGATGTACCACGTGACCCAGTACGGAGTGGATCTCGAGACAGAACGCCTCGACTACGGTATGGTGGAGGAGATCGCACGCAAGGTGAAACCGAAGGTGATCGTCTGCGGCGCCAGCGCCTATCCCCGGGAGATCGACTTCAAGGCGTTCGCGGAGATCGCGGAGGGCGTCGATGCCTACTGCATGGCGGATATCGCGCATATCGCCGGCCTGGTTGCTGCCGGCATCCACAACACCCCCGTCGGTGTCGTCGACTTCATCACCACGACCACCCACAAGACGCTCCGGGGCCCGAGGGGCGGCGCCATCCTCTGCGACCAGGAGTATGCCACGCTGGTCGATCGAGCCGTCTTCCCCGGGATGCAGGGAGGACCTCTCATGAACACCATCGCGGCAAAAGCGGTCTGCCTGAAGGAGGCTCTCCAGCCTTCGTTCAAGGAGTACAACCGCCAGATCGTGAAGAATGCCAGGGCAATGGCAGAGACTCTGATGGATGCCGGGCTCCGCCTCGTATCCGGCGGGACGGATAACCACCTGATTCTGATCGATCTCACCGAGTACGGGATCACCGGTCTGGAAGCGGAGACCGCTCTCGGCAGGGCAGGGATCACCGTGAACAAGAACACGATCCCCCGGGAGACCAAGAGCCCGTTCGTCACGAGCGGTCTCCGTGTCGGCACACCGGCCGTAACTTCGAGAGGGATGAAAGAGGGGGAGATGCGGCAGATAGGCGAGCTGATCGCCCGGGTCGTGAAACATATCCGGGATCCGAAGGTGATAGAGGAGACGCATGCCGAGGTGACCGACCTCTCCGCGAGGTTCCCCATATTCCCAGAGCTGGCATGATACTCGATGGAAAAGCAGTCTCGGAAAGAAGACTCGATCGGCTCTCTCGGGAGATCGAAGCATCCGGGATCCGCCCCCGCCTCGCCACGATCATCGTGGGCGACGATCCGGCGAGCCGACTCTACGTGCGGATGAAGCACCGCGCCTGCGAGCGGGTCGGAATCGGCTCGATCGGCGTGGAGCTTCCCGAAACCGCGGAGCCCGCCGATCTGTTCGCGAGCATCGACCGCCTGAACCGGGACCCGGATATCGACGGCATCCTGGTGCAGCTGCCGCTCCCTGCCAGAATCGACATGGAAGCGGTCCTCTCGAAGGTCGACCCGGAGAAGGACGTGGACGGGTTCCATCCCTGCAACCTGGGCGCCCTCTTCGCCGGCCACCCCACGTTCGCACCCGCGACTCCGCTCGGGATCATGACGCTCCTCTCCGAGTACGGCATCTCTCCTGCCGGGATGGATGCCGTCGTGATCGGGCGGAGCGTCGAGGTGGGAAGACCGCTTGCAGCTCTGCTGCTGAGTGCCGACGCGACGGTGACCGTCTGCCACAGCAGGACGCGGGATCTCCCCGCAAAGACCCGCGAGGCGGACCTCCTCGTCAGCGCCGCGGGGCGGGCGCGGTTCGTCACGGCGGATATGGTGCGGGAGGGGGCGGTGGTGGTCGATGTGGGGACCAACCATGTGAACGGGAAGCTCTGCGGTGATGTGGCGTTCGACGAGGTGCGCGAGAAGGTCTCCTGGATAACGCCCGTCCCGGGAGGGGTCGGTCCGATGACCATCTCCTCCCTGATGGAGAATACGGTTCGGGCGGCACGGTCGAGACGATGCATACCTGTACGATAAACCGTATCCGCATCGGCGGCGGCGAACCGGTACGTCTCATGGGTGTGATCAACTGCAGCCCCGAGTCCTTCTTCTCCGGATCCTACACGCCGATCGGCCGGGTGTACGAGCGGGCTGTGGATATGATATCCGGCGGGGCCGATATGGTCGATATCGGCGGCAGGAGCACCGCTCCGGGCGTCCCCCCGGTGAGCGTCCGGGAGGAGGGGGAGCGGATCGATGCCGCCCTCGCCGAGCTCGACGGGAGCGGAATAACCGTTTCGGTGGATACCATGCACCCGGAAGTGCTCGAGATCGCCCTCGCCCACGAGATCCATGCGGTGAACGACATCTGCGGACTCGCGAATCCATCCCTGGCCCGGCAGGTGGCGGACCACGGTCTCCCGGCCATCGCCATGGCCTCGCGGCAGCAGCCGGGGGATGCCGTCGGGCTCCAGGATACACTGGCGGCGCTCGCGCTGGTGCTGGATCGATGCGATGCATACGGCATCGACGAGGTCGTCCTCGATCCCGGGATCGGAAAGTGGACGCGTGAGCGGAGGAGCGAGGACGACTGGGAGCTCTGCCGCCACTTCTCTCTCTTCGAAGGCTACGGGCGCCCTCTCCTTGCGGCGATCTCCCGCAAAACGTTCATCGGGGAGCTGCTCCACAAAGGGCCGGAGAGGAGGCTGCACGGTTCCCTGGCGCTCACGGCGCTGCTCGTCGAACGGGGCGCCAGCATCGTGCGGAGCCACGACGTGGCGGAGACGGCGGATGCGCTGCGGATCGCCGAGAAGATGCGGGAGCGGGTATGACGGAATCGTTCACCGTGTTCGGGTTGAAGACCGGGATCATACGACCGGGGCAGGACCTGGCAGGCATCATCTCGGAGGCAGCCGTCCGCAGCGGTGCCCGCGGCATCCAGGAGGGCGATATCCTGGTCGTCGCGGAGTCGGCGGTGGCGACGGCAGAGAACCGTCTGGCGCGGCTCTCCGATGTCAGACCTTCGCCCCGTGCCCTCGAGCTGGGCGGAAGGTACCGCATGGATCCGCGCCTGGTCGAGGTGATCATCGCGGAGAGCGATGCGATCGTGGGCGGCATCGAGGGGTTTCTGCTCACCATGAAGGGGGGTACGCTGCTGCCGAACGCCGGAGTGGACGAGTCGAACGCTCCGGCGGAATACGTGGTGCTGCTTCCCGCCGATCCGGACGCCAGCGCCGAATCGCTCCGCAGACGGATCGAGGCGCGCTTCAACGTGCGGGCCGCGGTGATCGTCGCGGATTCCCGAACGCATGCGATGCGCCTCGGTTGCAGCGGGATCGCCATCGGCGTCGCCGGGATCCGGTCTGTCGTGGACGAGCGCGGTCGGCGGGATCTCTTCGGGCGCGAACTTCACGTGACGCAGCGGGCCGTGGCCGACTGCATCGCATCTGCTGCCGAGCTGGTCATGGGGGAGGCGGATGAGTGCATCCCGGCGGCGATCGTACGGAACGCCGGCCTGCCGATCGTCGAGGAGAAGGGTGTGGCCGCGATCGAGGCTTCGGGCTGCCTATTCATGGGGATTGCGCTGCACGCCGACCCGTCCGTTCTCGATGCGAAGCGAGAATCCTGAATCCTCCAGGAATCTCCTCGCCATTCCCCCGCCGTGGATGAGCACCTCCACCAGATCCTCCTCCTCGTCCACGTCGGTATGCAGCCGGAACGAGTCCACCACGTCGTACGTGGCGCCGGTGTCTTCTGCGATCTTGCGATGTTTCATGAAACTGGCACCGTAGAAGTCGGCACGGAACCGCTGCGGACGCCTGACGAAGATGGCATTCGTTCCCCCGCCCCGCCCGGGGACGAATGCGATATCGGCGGGAGAAGCGATCAGGCGCCGCACCGACTCCGCGGTGGCGAGCGGCAGATCGGACATGATGACCAGGAGCGGTGCGGTTGCCGTCTGGAACAGGCGGTTCAGGGCTTCGTTCAGGTCCCCGGGATCGACGATAACCGGCACCCCGGCATACCCCCGGAACGGGTGCGTGACCAGGAGCGTCGGTTCGCACCCCCCGTCCAGAACGGCCTGAATCACATCCTGCAGCATGGCCTCGGCAAACCTCTCCCGCTCCGAACGGTTCAGCACGGAGGAGAGTCGTGTTTTGGGATTCTGCGGTTTGAATGGGATGACTGCGTGCACCGGCATTCATGTACGGTATCACTCCCGTCCATAAAATGGCATCGGCGTGGATTTGTGTATCGGGCTGCAAGGTCCGGTTTTCTGGCAGCCCGGAGCACGATAGCGACCCGGGCGGGGATGGATACGGGGGAGAAGCAGGGAAGGGGCGCGGATGGAGCAGGAGAGGGCGGAGCAATCCCGCCGGGGATCCTGCACCGAAGGGGCACAGGGGGGCATCGGTGCTCGAAGTCCGCCCGCCGTCGGTCCCGACAGCGGGTGGAGACGATCGCGGTCCTGCCCCCAAACTCGAGGATGGTGCGCAGCGGGAGGATACCGTCCCGCATCCCTGCCCGATTCCCGTCGCCTCCGCATCGGCGTTAGCCTCGCCCCGGGGGGAAGATCCCGCTGTGCTCCCCGGCTCCCTGCTCATTCCGCCCGCGGTGCATCTCCGATCCGGTCGCCGTGCAGCTCACCCCCGCATCCGCTCTTCGGCAGGGGGAGCAGCGCGGTTCTCCAGGATGCCGCAGGAGAACCGGGCAGAACCGCTCCAGCGCATCCCGGAGTTGTAAAGTTTGAAGTGACGGCGGGACGAAAGGTACCTGTATGCAGGGGCGCACCATCACCTTCTCGCGCAACGTCTTCCTCCCCCTGACCACGGCGTGCAGGAACCGCTGCAGCTACTGCTGCTTCCGCACTCCGGTCCGGGAGGGCTGCATCCTCTCCCCCGAGGCCGTGGAGAGGACGCTCCGCCTGGGAGCGGAGACGGGCTGCACGGAGGCCCTGTTCACCTTCGGCGAGCGCCCCGAGCAGGAACCGGGATTTGCGGAACTGCTCTCCGCATCCTCGGGATATTCGAGCATCCTGGATTACTGCTTCGCGATGAGCGAACGCGCCCTCCAGCATGGGCTCCTTCCCCACACGAACGCCGGCATTCTCACGTCCGAGGAGATGGAGAGGCTCCGCGAGGTGAATGCGAGCATGGGTCTCATGCTGGAGACGACCGCCCGCGTTCCCGCCCACAGGCACTCCCCCGGGAAGGTCCCCGAGGTCCGCATCCAGATGCTCGAGGACGCCGGCAGGCTTCGCATACCCTTTACCACCGGGATCCTCGTGGGGATAGGCGAATCGGAGAGCGACAGGGAGGAGTCCCTTACCGTGATCCGGGATCTGCACAGACGGTACGGTCACATACAGGAGGTCATCGTCCAGAACTTCTGCGCCAAGGAGAACACGCCGATGGCAGCCGCCGCCTCACCCACCTCCGGAGAGATCTGCAGGGCGATAGCGCTGGCGCGGGAGATCCTTCCCCGCGACGTTGCCGTCCAGATCGCACCAAACCTCGTCGATGCGGCCCGGTTTATCCGATGCGGCGCGAACGATCTCGGCGGCATATCGCCCTGCACGATCGACTACGTAAATCCCGAGCATCCCTGGCCCCAGATCCCGGACCTGAAGATCCTCGCAGGGAGTGCGGCTCTGCAGGAGCGGCTCTGCATCTATCCGCAGTACATCGAGAAGGGCTGGTTCCACCCCCGAATCGAAGCGCTTATCAGAGCGCTGGCGCAACAGATTCAGGAGAGACGATGGTGAAGATGGGCAAACTGCTCCGTGCAGGCAAGGCGAAGTCGGTATACCGCTCCGACAGCGACGACCGGCTGATCATGGAGTTCCGCGACGATATCACGGCATTCGATGGCACAAAAAAGGATGTGCTCCCCCGCAAGGGGGAGCTCAACGCCGCCGTCTCTGCCTACGTGTTCGAGTACCTGGAGGCCCGGGGCATCCCGACGCATTATATCCGCATGCTGGACGAACGCCGGATGCTCGTGCGGAACCTGGAGATGATTCCCCTCGAGGTGATCGTCCGGAACATCGCTGCCGGTTCCCTGGTGAAGAGGTATCCGATCGCGGAAGGCACCCCCCTCGATCCGCCCGTGATCATCATCGACTACAAGGATGATTCCCGCCACGATCCGATGCTGAACGACGACCTGATCCTGGCGCTGAGGATCCTCGACAGGAGGGCGCTCGACCGGGTGCGGGAGCTCTCCCTGGAGATCAACCGCCTGCTGTCCGAGCACTTCAAAGATAAGGGATTGACCCTCGTCGATTTCAAGATGGAGTTCGGTCGGTGGAGGGGCGAGATCGTGCTGGGCGACGAGATCTCCATGGACTCGATGCGCCTCTGGGATACGGTGAGCGGGGAGTCCATGGACAAGGACGTGTACCGGTTCGGGAAGGGAGACGTGATCTCGGCCTATGCTGCGGTGGCAGGGAGAATCGTGCCCGGTACGAGCGGAGGAGGGAAATGAAGTACCATGTGGAGATCATGATAACGCTCCGGGAGGGAATTCTCGACCCCGAGGCGCGGGCGATCCAGCATGCCCTGAAGAGTCTGGGATTCGAAACGGAGAGTCTGCGAACGGCGCGTATCTTCTGCGTCACCCTGGAAGCGGCAGACAAGAGAGCGGCACGGGAGGAGGCGGCGCGGATGTGCGAGCGCCTTCTCGCCAATCCGGTGATTCACCGCTACGAGATTGAGGTCAGGGAATGAGGTTCGCAGTCCTGCAGTTCGGTGGCAGCAACTGCGATCTCGACACCTTCCACACCCTCCAGGATGTTTGCGGCGTAGACACCGACCTGATCTGGTACAAGGAGGGGCTTCAGCGCGCCTACGATGCTATCGTGGTCCCGGGGGGATTCTCCTACGGAGATTACCTGCGGGCCGGGGCCATCGCTGCACGGACGGCGATCATGGACGCGGTGGAGAGGCACGTACGTGAGGGGGGGCTCTTCCTGGGCATCTGCAACGGGGCCCAGATAGGGGCGGAACGAGGATTTGCCCCGGGCACGTTCGCGATTAACGCCTATCCCAAGTTCATCTGCAGGTGGGTTCACGTGCGGGTGGAGAATGCCACCTCACCGTTCACGTGCAGGTTCCGGGAGGGTGAAGTGGTGAGAATCCCCATCGCCCATAAAGAGGGTCGTTACGTGGCAGCGGAAGATGTCCTCGAGCGGCTCAATCGCCGGCGCCAGGTGGTGTTCCGCTTCTGCGATGCGGCAGGGAGGGTCACCCCCGAGAGCAACGTGAACGGATCGGCCGGAAACATCACCGGCGTCCTGAACGATCACGGCAACGTGCTCCTGATGATGCCGCACCCGGAGCGGTCGTCGGAGGAGATCCTCGGCTCTTCCGACGGGCGGCGGGTATTCGAATCGATGATCGCTTACCTTGAGGCTCCCGGGCGATCAGTTTTTAAAAGAGCATAGCGATTTACCATCGGAGTTCGGCGGTTGAGGAACGGCGCATGGCAGGCGAAGGCGAATCTGAACCGGAACTTGAGTTCGAGTCCAAGGTGGAGCAGAACATCTACGAGTGGGCAAAGGGCTACGCCCGGGAGAGAGGCTGGATTCTGAATCCCAACAAGAGGCAGCTGGCGGCAGTGATACGGGGACTCGCCCGGAACAAACTGAAATGGGGGGAGCAGTACTGCCCCTGCCGGATCCGCACGCGGGATCTGGAAAAGGACAAAGAGATCATCTGCCCGTGCGTGTACCACGGAGAGGAGATCGAGCAGGAGGAGCACTGCCACTGCCAGCTCTTCTTCAAGGTCGTGGATCGGAAGGATCCGCAATAGGGCCGATCCTCCGAGGCGGCAGAAAGAGGTGTCTCCTTCGGCGATCGGAATCGTGCCAGCGCGTTCCGTTCGCGGCAGCAGCCACCTGAGCGGTCGCAGGGATGGCGTGCGGCCTTCGCTGCCGCATCGAGGCGATGCAGTCATGAGGACTGTCAGAACAGCACGGGGGTTCCGATCCACGGACCTCCCTGCCGGCACAATGCGGCAGGCGGGGCAGCAGGGAGATCGCGGATCCGGGTATCGAGGCCATCCGAACCTCGAAGACCCGGATCCCTACGCCGTGGCTGCCCGGGGAAGGCGGGGTGCCGCCACCTCACCCGAATCCCCCTCATGCGATACCCTGAACGGAAAATGGGTCTGCACCATCACTGTGCCGAGACCCTCCCCTCTCGGACGAGTGCCCCCTGTCCCAGGATAAGGGCGGCGCGCCCCGGGCCATCGGTACCGGCCGCACATCACCCGCTCGTTACCGCACCCGCCGGAGGGTTAGAAGGTTCTCCCCCCCTGCCTGCACCACCCCCGCGTGCGCTAGGCGCTCGTCCGCTCTCCCGCGCGGATCGGTCCCCCTCCCTATCGAGGAGGCGGAATCGATTCAGGATCGCTCAGGCTTCCCTCAGACGGCTTCTCTTCCGCCTTCGTGTACCTGTCCCGCCACCGCATACGGGTGAAGCCGCGCGGCCGTGGGGTCTGCGCGGTTCTTCCATGCCCGCGCGGCCTCTGCGGACCGTAACGCGGAGGGGAGGTGGTGCCCCGGGCGCCGACGACCCTCCGCAGAATCCCACCCGATGCGTCCGCCCTATCGACGTCCCGCCGGGCGGTACGAGCCGGGGGGAATATGCATCTCGAAACGCGCCCCCTCTCCCGGTTCTCCGCACTCCCGTATCTGGATGTTCGTTATCGCGAGGATGTTGCGGATGAGGAAGAGCCCGAACCCGTGATCTCCCCCCTTACTCCGCCGGAAGATCTTCTCCTTCTCTCCTGCCGGCACGCCGATCCCGTCATCCTCGTACACAATCCGCATGCCGTCTTCGGATTCCCGGGCGTGCATGCGTATGGCCGTAACACGGCCGCCGTGCCTCAGGGAGTTGTCGATCAGATTGTAGAAGACCTTCTCGAGCATGGGATCTGCGAACACCTCGATCTCCGGCAGATCGATGGAGAGTGCGGTATCCCCGATATCGAGATCGTTCAGGGCGCTGTATACCGAGGGGCGGATGCGCTGCCACTGCGGCGACTGCACTCCGATGTTCTGGTACTCCCGGCTGAACTCGATCTGGCGGTGAATCGCGGCAGCCGCCTTTGCGATGCGGTTCAGGTACTCCCGCTGCTCGGGATCCGTCGCCAGATCCTGCGCCACCGGGAGGTATCCCAGGATGATGGTCAGCTGGTTCAGGATATCGTGGCGCGTGATGCTGTTCATCAGGCTGAGGTTGCGGTTAACCTGCTTGAGCGCCTGCTCCACCTGCTTGCGCTCCACCGCATACCGCATTGCCCTCGACAGGAGCGGACTCTCCGCCTCGCCCTTGAAGAGGTAGTCCTGGGCGCCTGCCTGGACGGCCTCGAGGCCGGTCTGCTCATCGTGGAGCGTGGTCAGGACGACGATGGGAACCTGCGGGAACTGCTCGACGACCGCCCGCACCGTATCCAGGCGCATGCTGTCGGGGAGCATGAGATCGAGGAGCACGACATCCACCGCACCCTCCTTCAGAATCGCGATCCCCTCCGAGAGCCGGTGGGCATGCTGCATTCGAAAGGGCGCACCCGGCATTTCTCCGAGGATCTCCCGGATGTACCGGGCGTAGCTGGGATCGTCCTCGATCAGGAGAACCCGGAGTTGCTTCCATCCCGCTGCAGTGTCAACCCTGCCTGCGATCTCCACGCGGCTCATGCTGCGGCTCCCGTCCACTGCACCCGACGGGAGTGCCGGAATTCCTCCTCCTCTCCCCGGCGGGCATCGGATGAGGTCTCTTTGGGCTGACATGATAAAAAAATCTTTCCACGCTCCGGCTGGGCATGCATCTTGTGAATTGGTACAATCGAGTCATGCACCGGGCTTCTTCAGGGACTTCCAGGGATAGGGGAGGACGATGAAGAGGAGGAGAGATGCGGCGATCGGGACTGCCAGCAGGGCAAGCGCGGTATCCAGTGCGACCAGATCGGCGAGGGAGCCGGTGACGGCAACCCCGATCCCGCCTCCGCCAACGGCAAGCCCCAGCGTGAGGCCCGAGGCGAGCCCGATGTTCCCCGGCAGGAGCTCCTGTCCCATCGCGACGGTCACGGCGAACGTGGACCAGAGGAGAAATCCGAATGTCAGCATGAAGACGACGGACACAATGCCATCCGTGGCGATGAAGAGCAGGAACGCGGGTATTGCCAGTGCGAGCCCGAGAACGGAGAACTCCTTTCGTCCGTAGCGATCCGAGAGGGTGCCTCCCAGGATCTGCCCCCCAACGCCGGCGACGAGCATCAGGGTGACCAGGGTATTCGCTGCGACGAGATCAAACCCCTGCAGGACGAGGTACGTCGGGAGGTAGGCGACCGCACCGAAGATCGCCCAGGCACGGAGACCTGCCGCGAAGAGGAGCGTGACGATCGGGACGGGGCGGATCGGTGCAGTCGGCGCATCGGGGATCGGGTGCAATGGAGCGGGCCGATCGGAGAGCGGGGCGGGCAGGATGTAGTGGAGCAGGATCGCCATCGCATAACCGGGCACGAGCAGGGCGAGGAGCCCCTGCAGTCCCATCGCCGCAACGACCACGCCGGCAAGAAGGGGGCCGATGGCGTAGCCGAGGTTTCCGCCCACGACGAAGTAGGACATCAGGCGCCCGCGGTTCACGTCGCTTGCCACGGTGCCCACGCTGGCAAGCGCCGAGGGGTGAAATGTCGCATGGCCGAGCGCCGCGAGCATGGCAAAGAGGGCTAGGACGGAGAACTCCGGGGCGATGCCGATCAGGGATATGAATGTGGCGGAGAGGATCAGGCTGTAGCCGATATGGATGCCCTTTCCGCGGCGATCGAAGAGCCAGCCGATGGGCGGCTGCGCCATCGAGGACGTGAGGTTGTAGGCCGTCACGAGGAGCCCGCCCATGAGGAAGGAGTATCCCTGATCCGCGATGAGCAGCGGGAGCACCGCCGGCAGCACGGGGGAGTAGAGATCGATGACGAGGTGTGCCGCGGACAATCCCATCACGCCCCGCATATCACGGTTCATCGTCGATTCGCCTCATAACGATGATCTCGACGGGGATCTCGATCCGCTCTCGGCGGTGATGGAGAAATGTGCGTTTCATGGGCAGGGAAGACCCGATGATCTCCGCGATCTCCGCCCTCCCCCGCACGTAGTCGGCGATGAACCGCCGTGAACCCGCATTGAAGATGCCGTACACCGCCTTCCCGAGGGCGAGCGCCCGGTCGATGAAGGGCCGATCCGCGTGCCGCCTCTGCGCCCCGAACGGCGGGTTCATCACCACCGTGTCGAATCTGCCGCAACGAGCCCGGTCCAGCGCTGCGACGTCGGACACATGGAACTCCACCTCCACCCCCAGGCGCCCGGCATTCCTTCGGGCAGCCTCGATCGCCCGCGGGTCGATGTCCACGCCCACCACCGCGTTCGCGGAGAGCAGGGCTGCACCGCAGGCGAGGATGCCCGTGCCGCATCCCAGGTCGAGGACGCGCTTTCCTTCGATGTCGCCGTTGATCCGGGCGTGATAGAGGAGGCGAGCGGCAAGGGGCGGCGGTGTTCCGTACTGCTCCAGCTCCGTGCGGGGATCGGCGATGGGCTCGATCGTCTCGAGGATCATCTCCAGGTGCTTCAGCTTCATGATGGGCGCATCCGCCGAAGGCCGGGCGGCACCGGCAGGCCAGTACAGGTTCGCCCCGCGAGCCCATTAACGTTCCATCACGCCCTCGAAAGGCTGGGGCATCCGAATCGCGTCTGCCACCACCCTGCAGGCGACCACGGCGCCCCACCCCCTGGAGAGAATCGGCCCCCTCCGGGCATCCATACGATAACTGCGCCACTCACTGCCGATCCCACCCCGCACCAGGTTGTCCGGGGGAGGGCAGGGGACTCTCACCCCTGCGTTCCGCGACACAGCGAACGGTTGCGGAGCGCCTCATCCTGAAAGGCGGCGGTTCCCTCCTCCTGCAGCCCGCCCCCTTGCGAACAGGAGCGGAAGGGTGTGCACCCCCGGGTGCGATCGGGGGGACTCTCGGCCCGCCGCCTGCAGAGCCCGGGCCGCCGCGATCGAGGGGGAAAGCCGGCCCGGAACAGCAGCACGATTCGAACCCCCCGATGCCGCCGGATCCATTCCGATCGCGGGATCTGCATCGCATTCTTCCCGTTTCGCGTCGCAGAACGGCGTCAGGGGTGGCGCATCCGCGGCCTGCGCGGCATCCCCCGCTTCCCGATCGGAACACCTGTCCGCACCACGCCACCCCGGCGCGTTCCGCAGAGTGCACGCGCGGGCGCCGCCGGGCCGCGGGCCGAGGAATCTCCGAAAATGCGGGTATGCGACAGGGATCCACCCTCCTCCGTCCGTTGAACGAGGGGGCGCGTCCGTGAGAGAGAGTACCGGGCGGATCCCGCAACCCATGCGTCCGGCGAACTCTCCGGTGATTCAGCGCGATGAAATCGGCCTGTTTGCAATTGTATTGGAGTAGAAATATTTTGATAATGTTATAATGATGGCCATCATATATACGGACATGTACAGGGATCTCCTCCGGCATGTTCCCGGCTTCGATCCGATCGCCGTCGCGGCGTTCCTTCCGGCCTTCGCGATCACCTACCTGACGGGGACCGCCTATCGCCTCGACATCAACCTGCTCCTGATCGGCGGGGCTTTGCTCTTCTTCGCCCTGATCTGCCTCTTCGGTACGGTTAAAAACTACCTGCGGGTCGGGAAATGGAAGACAGCCTTCAAGATCGTCTTTCATCCCCTGCTCGGGGGTGCGGACGTTCGGGAAGCCCTGGAGAAGGATGCGGA
Source organism: Methanomicrobiales archaeon (assembly GCA_030019205.1). NCBI lineage: Archaea > Methanobacteriati > Methanobacteriota > Methanomicrobia > Methanomicrobiales > Methanomicrobiales archaeon. Next base: position 256,820 of record JASEFH010000001.1, on the reverse strand, counting down.
GCGCTTCTCCTGAACCCCTCCCTCTCCCGGTTCCAGCAGTATCGCACGCCAGCGGGAAGAGACAATATTCCCGCAGCACAGCCGTCTTTCCGGCTTGCATCAGCAGAACGCGTCTATCTCGTACTCGTCGAACGATCGGACTCCGCAGAGGATCTCGAACTCCTGCGGGCTCAGGACCGGCACCCCCCAGCGGATCTGGTCGTCGTAGGCGATGCGGGGGCAGGCGGTGTTCACGTAGGCGTCGAACCCGAGGTTGAGCAGTTCGTCCGGCGTGACCTCCCCCATGGCCACGATCACCGCCTTATCCGATAGATCCGCGAGATGCCGGGCCAGTTCGGTCCGCTGCTGTCCGCTCTTCGTGGAGAGGATCACGCCGAAGCTCTCCGCCGACTTCGCCTTCTCCAGGACGGCGAACCGCTTCCGCAGGAGCCCGGAAGCATCCACGATCCGGGCCTCGCCGCTGTAGGGATCCAGGGCGACCACCCGCGCCCCCGTGGCCAGCTGGATACCCGTCGGGTGAAAGAGACCGGTTCCGACGAAGAGAATCTCGGTCGCGCCCGTCGCCCGCGCTGCCTCGAACGAACATCCCAGCACCTGCCCCGGCATCGGTGTGCGGTCCCCCCCCGGGGCGACCACGGCCTCGATCCCGCCCCGCGCGAGGACCGCTGCCATCGCCTCCAGAAGATGGATATGCTGGACTGTTGTCACCAGACCCACCCTTTCCTGGGAGAGCAGGGGTATCGCGGACTCGAGCACCGCCACGTCGAAATCGCAGGGGTAGACCTCGTAGATCACGCCTTCTTCGCCTTTCCCGAGGGGCGCGTGGCCGAAGTGGACCAGGACATCTGCCAGCCCTGCCGCGCCTTCGGCCAGATCGCAGGCCCCGTAACAGGGATCACCGCTCACGATCACCTCGAAGCCCGCCAGCTTCAGGGCCCGGGCGATCGGGAATGCCTTCCGTTTCAGGCCGGCCGGGAACTGCAGCGCCACTCTCCGGGCCTTCCGTGCCTTCAGACGCGAGACGAGATCAGAAGTATCGATCAAGCACACGCACCCGATCCTTCAGGACCTCGATCGTCAGAAGAGATTTGTAGGGCCTCCCGATATCGGGTGCACCCCGCTGGAACACCACGCAGATGTCCTGGAGCTCGGCACCGGATCTCTCCACCGCCTGCACCAGTGCGCGGAGCGTCCCCCCTGTGCTGATCACGTCGTCCACGATCACCACGCGATCCCCCGCGCCGACCCCGTTCAGGTAGAGTTCCCCCTTCGAATATCCCGTGGTCTGGTGAACGGCGATCTCGCCCGGCAGCTCGTACTTTCGTTTGCGAACGATGGTGAAGGGAATATCCGTCATCATCGAAAGCGCGGTTCCCAGATGAATTCCCATCGCCTCGGCAACGACGATCAGGTTCACCCCCTCCAGATCGAGCGCTCGGATCATGCCGCAGGCGACATCGCGGAGGAGGGCGGCATCCACGCAGGGGACGCCATCCGTGATAGGATGGATGAAGTAGTTGTAGTCTCCCCGCAGGACCATCGGACACTGTTCGAGGGATTCTATTAGCCTCTCAAGCATACATCTCTCCGATATCTTTCAGGAACGCCTCGACGATGCCCCTGTGGACGTGGGGCATGCAGACGATCCGCAGATGCCCCCGCCGGGTCCAGGAGACCTTCCAGTCCTCTGGGACGCGGTTGCAGACGAACGTCGCCACGTTCACATCCGGCTTCACCACGGCGGGAAGTCCGAACGTCTCCATCCCCTCGATGAGGCGGCGGGTGTTCTTCATGCAGCCTTCGACGATCGCCTGCATCCCTTCCACGCCCAGGTGGTCCAGTACGGCGAGCGCTCCGGCAACCGCCCCTCCGGGACGGGTTCCGGTGAGGGTATACTCCTGCTTCACCGAGAGGTAGGGGGTGCGGATGTTGAGCGTCTCGAGCATGGACGCGTCCCGCACCAGCAGGCATCCGGCGGGTATGGTGCTCATCCCCATCTTGTGGGGATCCACCGAGATGCTCGATACCCCGGGGAGCGCGAAATCGAACGGGATGGGCGGGGACAGGAACGGGAGCACGAGTCCGCCGAACGCGGCGTCCACGTGCAGATGTATCTCCTCGTCCTGTGCGATCTCCGAGAGCGCGCGGATCGGATCCACCATCCCGTATTCCGTGGAGCCGGCAACTCCGACCATGGCGACCGTGTTGACGTCGATCTTCTCCAGCACGGCGTCGGTATTCATGCAGAACTTCCTGGTGAGGGGCACGGTCCTCACCTCCATGCAGAGCATGTCGCACGCCTTCTCGAAGGAGAAATGCACCGACTCCGGAACGACCACGTTGGGGCGCGGCACGTTCTTCTGCTTCCTGGCGATGCGCAGCGCCTGGATGTTGGACTCGGTCCCGCCCGAGGTGGCATAGCCTCCGGCGTCCGGGTGGTGGAGGAGAGAGCCAAGCCTCTCCACCAGCAGCCGTTCGACCTCCGCGCTACCCCGGTAGAGACCCGGGTCGCCCAGGTTGGCGCCCATGAAGAGGTCGTGCGCCTTCACGGCGATCGGGTGCGGGCGGGTGCACATGGATGAGAGGATCCGCTCCAGCGGAGTATCCTCCCCCCTTCTGCATGCGAGAAAAGAGAGGATCTCCTCCTCCGAACAGCCTTTCTTATGCATTCCGTCTCGCACTGTCCAGGATGATGCGCCTCTCGGTTCGGGCGACCCGCTCCCGGATCTTCGGGATGGCATCGATGTTGGCGGATATGCTGGTGATGCCGTGCTCCACCAGCCACTGCGCCATCTCTGGATCCGAGCCGGCCTGCCCGCAGATGGAGCACTCCACCCCGTACTTGCGGCAGGTCTGGATGGCGTCGTGGATCAGGGTCAGCACGGCGGGATGCTTGGGGTTGTACATGTCCGCCACGTTCTCGTTGTTGCGGTCGATCGCGAGCGTATACTGGATCAGATCGTTCGTGCCAAAGGATGCGAAGTCGATGCCGGCCTTGATGAACTCCTCGATCAGGATGGCGCAGCTCGGAATCTCGACCATGATCCCGAGCGTCGCCGTATCCGTATCGACACCGAACTCACGCATGTACTCCCGTGCCCGCACGAACTCGTCGGGATGGCTCACCATGGGGAACATGATCCCCAGATTGGAGTAGCCCTCCTTCCAGAGGCGTTTGAACGCCTCCACCTGGAGGCGGAACTGGTCTTTGGTGCGGATATCCCGGCGGATCCCCCTCCAGCCGAGCATGGGATTGTGTTCATGGGGCTCGTCCTCCCCGCCCAGCATGTTCCGGAACTCGTCGGTCGGCGCATCCAGGGTGCGGACCCATACAGGCTTCCCCGCGAATGCGTCCAGCACGATCTTGATACCTTTGTAAAGCTCCCCGATGAACTCCTCCTCCTTCTTGTGCCGGATATACCAGCTCGGTGTTTTGTTCAGACCCAGGATGAGGTGCTCGATCCGGAGGAGCCCGACGCCATCCGCGCCGGTGGCAGCAGCCCTCTTCGCCGCTTCGGGGAGAGATACGTTCACCTTGACGAGCGTTGCCGTGATGATCGGCGCGGACGCGACAGCGGTTTGCACCTCTGCAGGCTTCTCCCGGGCGCTCTCCAGCAGCCCCTCGTACACCAGGCCCTTCTCTCCATCCACCGTCACGATCTGGCCCGGAGCGAGGGCGGACGTCGCAGTTCGGGTGCCGACGACCGCCGGAGTCCCCAGCTCCCGCGAGACGATCGCCGCGTGACAGGTCATCCCCCCCTCATCCGTGACGATTGCCGCCACTTTCCGCATGGCAGGGACCATATCCGGGTTGGTCATGCGGGCAACCAGGATATCCCCCTCCTTCACCTTTCCCGAGTCCCGGGCATCCTGCACGATGACGACACTGCCGCTGCCGATTCCCGGAGACGCTCCCTGTCCCTCGACCAGGATCTTCCCCGATGAGGACTCCCGTCCCACCGTGACCGCAGTCTCGCCGCGGATAGTCGTGATCGGGCGGGACTGGAGGATGTAGATCGTATCCCCGACGATGCTCCACTCGACGTCCTGCGGCACTCCGTAGTGATCCTCGGCGATCTTGCCGTACATGGCGAGCCGTGCGATCTCGTCCTCTGAGAGCACCGGCACATTCCTGCGATCTGCGGGGACGTCCACGATCTTCGTCCCCTTCCTGCCATCCGGGACGATTTCGACCGTTTTATCTGCGATCAGCCGATCCACGACGCGCTGGGTCCTCTGGTCGAAGACGTACTTGTCCGGTGAGACCGTCCCGGAGACCACCGCCTCCCCCAGACCCCAGGACCCCTCGATGATGGTCAGGGGCTCTCCGGTGATGGGATGCGAGGTGAACATCACCCCGGACTTCTCCGAGTTCACCAGCTCCTGTACGACGACGGCGATGTTTACGCTCCGATCATCGAATCCCTGCCGGGCGCGGTAGTAGATGGCGCGCCCGCCGTAGAGGGAGGCCCAGCACTTCTGGACAGCCTTCAGGAGTTCCTCGTCCCCGACGACGTTCAGGTAGGTCTCCTGCTGGCCGGCGAAACTGGCGCCGGGGAGATCTTCCGCCGTAGCGCTCGACCGTACCGCCACCACGGCGTTCTTCCCGAGTTTCTTATACGCTTTCAGGATCTCCTGCTGCAGTTTCTGGGGAATCCCGACGCTGTGGATGAGATCCTTCGCCTCCTCCGAGGCCTTCTCGAGCGCGGCGCTGTCCTCCACATCGAGGTTGTCCAGCTCCAGAAAGAGCCGCTCTTCGATGCCTGTCTCGACCAGAAAGTTCCGGAAGGCGGACGCCGTGATCACGAACGCCTTCGGCACCGGAAGATCGATGGAGGCCATCTCCCCGAGGGATGCACCTTTGCCCCCTACCGCGGGGATATCTTCCTTTTTTATATCCTCGAGCCAGAGGATATCCGGAAAAGCCCTCATGTGAAAACCCTTTGCCATCCCATACGCTTTAATGATTTGTTCGTGAGAGCGATCGGGCGCGGCTCCGGCGGTCCAATCGTCCCATCCATCGAGCATTGCGCTATCTCGACGTATTCTATATCCCCAATGCTATATGAATGTCATGCTCCCGAAGCGCAGTTTGAGGGAAGAAACGGCGCTGGTCCCTGGAAGGGGCGCCTGTGCGGGCATCGGTCGCCGTCCGCGCCGCCACCGAAGGGCGGCAGAAGGGGCCATGCCATCCGGCGGATGGGGTCAGGGCGGGGCGTCTTGCCCCGATTCGGAGGGTTCCGGCAGTTCCGGCTGCGGTTTCCTGCCGCGTTGCGGCTGCCTGCAGCGCCCAGTGCGCCCGCTCCCGCGGATCGCCCTGCGGTGCCGGGCAGGCACTTCTCCCGTTCTCCCTGCGGCATCCCCATGGCAGCACTGCGAAGGGGGCTGTCAGACACGGATCGCGTGCTGCAGAGGTCGGGTGAGATCGGCGACCGGATCCACCGCGGAGAACTGCGGGCGAGGGACCGCACCGGAAGGGGTGGCCGGCATCTCTCTTCCGTTCGGGGTCGCGGAAGGCGGCACGGGATCTCCTCCGCGTGGCAGGGAAGCGTGTGCGGTTCTTGCGATCGGTTCCCTCCCGGATCATCGCAGACTAGATCTTCTGCGGCGCTCCATCAGAAACCGGCTTCCTCCGCGCCCGTGAGGGGCGATGCGGCAAATCCGGGCAGCGGGAGTACCGCAGGAGCCCTCACTGCGTCGGTGGGTCTGCATGAGTAAAAAGCCTGATTAGGTGAGGAGCAGAATGATTATGGGGTTTTGACTTTGAGGTACAAAGTTCTGGTCTGCGACCCGCTGGCTGATGAGGGGTTGGCGATCCTGCAGGAAGAGGCGGATGTAGACGTCAGGACCGATCAGACGGAGGAGCAGCTGGCGGAGATCGTAAAGGATTACGATGCCCTGGTTGTCAGGAGCGGCACCACGGTGACTGGTAGGATCATCGATGCCGGGACCCGCCTCCGGATCATCGGGCGGGCCGGGGCCGGGGTGGACAATATCGACGTGGAGGCCGCAACCCGCCGCGGCATCCCCGTGGTCAATGCACCGGAAGGGAACACGCTCGCCGCCACGGAGCATACGATGGCGATGATGCTGGCGCTCGCCAGGAACATTCCGCAGGCGAATGCCTCCCTGAAGCAGAGGCAATGGAAGCGCTCCAAGTTCATGGGGATCGAGCTGAACGAGAAGACGCTCGGCATCGTGGGGCTGGGAAGGATCGGGCGGGAGATCGCCCAGAGGGCGAACGCCATGCGGATGAAGGTGGTCGCCTACGACCCCTTTATCAGCGAGGAGCGTGCGGCCCAGCTCGGGGTGAAGCTGATGCCGCTCGACGAACTGATCCGCGTCTCCGACTTCATCACCGTGCATACCCCGCTGACCAAGGACACGCACCACCTCATCGATGCCGAGAAGATCGCCATGATGAAGGACGGCGTGCGGATCATCAACTGCGCCAGGGGCGGGATCATCGACGAGAAAGCGCTCTACGAGGCTGTGAAGAGCAACAAGGTCGCAGGAGCGGCGCTCGATGTCTTCGAGGACGAACCGCCCCTGAAGTCCCCCCTGCTGGATCTCCAGCAGGTGATCGTGACGCCGCACCTGGGCGCCAGCACCGTCGAGGCGCAGCAGAATGTTGCCGTCACCGTGGCGAAGGAGATCATCGCCGTCCTGCAGGGAGCGCCCGCGAAGTACGCCGTGAACGCCCCCATGGTCCCTCCCGAGCAGCAGGAGCGGATCGAGCCCTTCGCGCAGCTTGCAGAGAAGATGGGAAGATTCCTGATCCAGATCGTCGAGGGGAGACTGCAGTCCGTGGAGGTGGAGTTCGGCGGAGAACTCTCCCAGCCCTCGGTGAACACCCGGTATATCACGCGGCGCGCGCTGAAGGGGCTCATGGATCCCATCCTCCAGTCGCCCTCCAATATCATCAACGCCGAGTACATTGCCAAAGAACGCGGGATCGCCATCAAGGAGGCGGTCACGGAAGAGTCCCTCGGGTTCAAGAACCTGATCACCATCCGCGTGAAGACCGATGCGATGGAGGAGACGATGAGCGGTACGATCTTCATGAAAGGCCGCAGCCGGATCGTGGCGATCGGGGGGTATACGATGGACATGATTCCGGAAGGCTACGTCGTCGTCTCGCGCCACCTGGACCAGCCGGGCGTGATCGGCAGGGCGTCCACGATCCTGGGCGCAAACAAAATCAATATCGCCGGCATGCAGGTGGGGCGGATCAAGCCCGGCGAGGAGGCGATCATGGTCCTGAACGTGGATTCGCCGGTCCCGCCCGAGGTGATGGAACAGATCCGCAGCAAGGAGGGGATCTTCTCGGCGAAGTTTGCGAAGATCTGATCCAACCCCGCCCTGTCCTCACCCTTCTCGGGAGGATGGCAAAACCATTTTATGATCCAGTAACCTAATATTTAAGGCTGCAATCTCAGACGGGCTCGTGGTCTAGCCGGTTATGACGTCGCCTTGACATGGCGGAGGTCCTGAGTTCGAATCTCAGCGAGCCCATTCCGATCGGGAGACCGTCACGATTGATGAGTCTAGATGTACCGACCGCCTGATTCATAAGAAATTCTTGCGTCCCATCCGACAGCGTGAACGCATACCACTTCCGTTTCTGCGAATTCTGCGAATATTGTTCTCCTTTTAACAATGGATATCTTCTCCCTTCTACAGGTTCGCACACTTTCGGGAAATGTATCAATTGGTGCGGCTATCCGGCTATCCATCATTTCTGGGGCAGAGGGCCAACCCTCTGGTGCGATCCCGGCACACCTGTGCATGAGATTATTTGTGATCGAAGGAATCACGGATCGAGGGATCGAGAATTGATGTTACCGATTATTTATCCGTTCGCCGCTCTCATAGGCCATATCATACCATTGCTCTGCGGGTCGTAATACTGCGGACATCCCAACATTCTGCAGAGTCGAGCAGATGATCGATGGCCATGCTTTTTACTCGCATTTATCAGGCTGAAAATAGTTTTAGGGAGACCTCTATGTCCTTTACACCGTACATCCAGGGGGCTGTCCTCCACCGAAGTCTCCCAAGAATTGTACTTCTGTTCCATTATGCCCCATCGGGGTCGCACCCATCTCTCGTTGGGTTGGCAGTTGTGTTTCAGGGTCTCCCCCGTTATACCTTCCTCAATTGTTTGGCGCTCCCATCCCGTCGCACGTGCGAGGGGTGGTTGCCCGGGACAAAACGATACGCACCTTGATACAGCACAAGTCATCATCTTCCGCCCAGATGAGGGATGCCAAGATAGCCATGCGTGCGGGTTCATGGACTGTTTATCCTCCGGAGAATCGGAGGGAACTTCGCATGCCTCTTCGAGTCGTAGCATAGCGCGCTCCCTATCGGTCTGGTGCTCGAAGATGCTCCATACACCCCTCTAGAAGAAGGGTTGAGGTCGCGCCGGAGTGTACTTTTTAGGATCTCCTCCCCCACTACGTACAGGCACGGTGCATAAAAGACACGCGAACAATCGAGATGGTTGGAGATAACGGATCACGCCGGCTTTCCGCGGCGAACCGGAGTGCACGCCGAAGGCACGGTAACAGCCCCGGGTTTTCCCACATACGTGCCCGGCAGAAACCTGAAATGACCGGCTCGTTTCCACATTGATATGAGCCCGCTGCCGAATTCTGGAGTGATTGCGAGATCTATCCGATTCAACCATCCCCCTGGAGACAAAACGATTCCCATGAAAGCTGCCGTTCTCTTCTCGGGAGGTATGGACTCCACCACGCTCCTCTACGAGGTGATCCACATGGGGCTCCGCCCCGTGGCCATCACCTTCACGTACGGTCAGAAATCCATCAAAGAACTCGAGTTCGCCAAGGCGCTCGTTCGGAAACTGGAGATCCAGCATATCGTCATCCACTTCCCCGCGCTCGGGGAGATGGCGCGGGGGTGCGCCCTCACCGATCCCGAGATACCCATCCCGGAGGGGATCCCGGAGGACGATCTCGGGCGGTCGGTGATCGTTCCCAACCGGAACATGATCTTCATCTCCGTCGCGGCCTCCTACTGCCTCGCCTGGGGCGTGCGGACTCTCTTCACCGCTGTAAACAGGGAGGACGCCGCCCTCTCCCCGGACTGCAGCCCGGCCGTCATCGATGCCATGAAGAAGGCCCTGGAGGCCTGCGACCACTATCCCATCACGCTGCGGGCACCCTACCTGCAGCAGGACAAACTCGACATCCTGCGGATCGGGCAGACTCTCGGCGTCGACTACTCGCTCACGTGGTCCTGCTACTCGGGAGAAGATCGGCCGTGCGGGCGGTGCGCGTCTTGCCTCGCACGGCGGAGCGCGTTCGAGCGGGCCGGTATGAAAGATCCCCTCGAGTGCGCGCAGAATAGGGCTCCGTCGAGATAGTCATCGAGAAGATACCGACGGATTTCCGGTATGCTCCGGGAAGGGGCGAGATTCCCCCACGCTCTCGTGCGATAGCGATGGTTCCGAATTCCCGGAATCGTACAGGCCTATCGCACGAGTCCTTTCTCACCGAGGGGGCGGGCGGGCCTGATAAAGGCCGCGGGGAGACTAGGATCCAGCCATCGATGGGACAGGTGCAACACGCCGGAAGGCTTCTATGAGAACCCGCGGGTTTCCTCCTGTATGCTTGAACGCACCCTTGGTCGCTTCGACAGAGCGCATAACAGAGCGATTTTCTAGACCCGTCTGCAGTGCGGGATGAACTGCACCGTAGTGCCCCAGCACGGCATGGGATTGCAAGAATGCGGATAGAAGAAGGGAGGAGGTGCCGTGCGGGACCCTATCGTCCCGCCTCGCCGATCCTCGCGTCCACGGCCAGCCGCAGGGGTTCGGAGGTCTGCGAGAGCAGAACCATCTTCGCCACCGCCTCCCTCAACTGGGCGTTGAGCTGCTCGATCTGCTCGGCGGTCAGGAACTGTCGGATGTCCGGATCCTTCATCCGCTCCTCGGCAACCTGCGCCGTGTAGAAGAAGCGGTCCGCGACGGCAGCCGCATCCTGCGGAGTGAATACGTGGCGGGCGGGGCCCTGCACCATCGCCTCCAGATCCTGCAGCTGCGCCTCGATATCGTTGATCACCCCTATGATGGCGCCGTAGGCCGACTCCATGCCTGCAACGAGGACGGGCTTCGCCGCATACGTGCCGCCGGGCAGCGGCCTCTCCGGCAGGGGCGGCAGCTCCTCCTCCCGCTCAGGCCTGCGGCTCCACCAGACGGCCAGCAGGAGCGCGAGCAGGGCCAGCAGGAAGGCCATCAGGTAGGGGAACCAGTCGAATCCCGGAGCGGGGGTTCCCGACGGCGCCGGTTCGGCGGGTCCACCGGCCACCGGCGGCAGCGGCACCTGCTCGAAGAGCCCGACGACGCCCAGCTCTCCGACCTCGGCGGTCACCACACGTCCGGCGGTGTCGATATCCGCAGGCATGTCTGCCCACACTCCTGCTGCACCGTCCCACCGGCGGAGGACGAGGGATCTGCCCTCGAGGACGGCCCACTCCTCCGGTGTAAACTCCATGCGGAGCGTGGCCGGAGGCTGGAACGTGGCGTCCAGCGGGGCCAGATCGTAGGCGAAGCCCGTGGCGGCATACCCGGGTCCGCTCCCGGATGGGAGGGCCTGCAGGGGTTTGATGACCGCATACGGGAGCGGGCTGGCACCGGCGGCCAGGGCCAGCGTCCCTCTGCCGACGATCAGCTCGCCGATGCCATCCACGGCGCAGATGGTGATCTCCCGGGGAACGATGCCTTCCGCCGATGGTGAGAGCGTTCCGTTCTCGATGAAGTCGCACCGATGGCCGCCGGAGCCGAATGCCCGAGAGCCGTAGTAGGGCCCCGGCCGGGGCTTCGGTGTGGGTTCGGGCGTGGGCGGCACGACCTTCTGCTCCCTGTCTCCGAAGAACACCTGCACGATCTCCGCCGCCTCCACGCTGACGTTCACGGTATTCGGCGTGGTGCTGACGTAGTTCGCCGGATCGGTCTCGATCACGCCGTACATCCCGGGCGCCAGTCCCATGAACGCCGTGTGCCCGAACTCGCCGGTGGACTGCTGTGAGACTGTGCCGCTGGCGTTCTCCAGATGGATCTGAATCCCGCTGATGCCGGGCTCGTTATCGTTCCATAGCCCGTTCGCGTCGCGATCGTCGAAGACCGTTGCCCAGATCGCCGCGGCCTGCGGGGGTTCGGGCTCGACGTACAGGTCTCCGAAGTATACCTGCCGCACATCGTCTGCTGCCACGGTGACCGTCAGGATGTTCGGCGTGATGCTCACGTAACCCTCGGGATCGGTCTCCATCAGGGTGTACGTATCCGGAGCAAGGTCGAGGAACGGGCACTGGCCCAGGGCATTGGTGGTGCACTGGAGCGTGACGCTCCCGTTGGTGGCGTTCACCCTCACGCCGCCGATGCCCGGCTCGCCATCGTCCCAGATAGTGTTGTTATTCAGGTCATCAAAGACGGTTGCGAGAATCGTCGCCGTGTCCGGGGGTTCCGGTCCAACGTAGCGGTCGCCGAAGTAGACCGCGACGCTGCCCTCATAGATGATCGCAGTCTGGATATTCGGCGTGGTGCTCGCGTAGCCGGGGAGATCGGTCTCGATCACCACATACGATCCCGACCCCAGGTCGTCGAATGTGAACTGGCCGTACTCGTCCGTCGTGGTCTGCCTCCCCGACCATTCGGTCCGGGAGATGCTAACGGTCACACCGCCGATCCCGGGCTCGTCATCGTTCCAGTCGGCGCTGCCGTCCAGGTCGTGGAAGACGGTACCGCCGATACTGTTTGACGGCAGAAGCCGATCGCCGAACCTTACCTCGAGCGTCTCCCCTGCACGCACCGACACATGGCGGATGTTCGCCGTCGTGCTCGCATAGCCGGCGGGGTCCGTCTCGACGACCGTGTATGCTCCGGGCGCGAGACCCCGGAACGCAGTCCTCCCTTCGGCGTCGGTGTATGCCGTCGTCACAGGACCGCTCGAGTCGTACAGACGGACCGTGACTCCCGGTATGCCCGGTTCAGCCGCTTCGTCCCATGCCGTGTTGCCGTTCTCATCTTCGAACACCAGAACCTCCACAACGCCGGATTCGTCGTGCTCGGTGATGCCTGTATAGTACGCAATATCGCTCGCGGTTGCTGGCGGAAGAGTATCGTAGGTTGCCGCGACCGTCACGTTGTTGTAGTTCAGGCCCAGATTCGGTTCACCGAACCCGAAGAGCGAGAAGTTGCAGGCATCGATCGTTTTCGGGACCTCACCGTAGAACATCTCCTCATCGCTCATATTCACCGCTATCCCGTTCTGCACGTCGGTCCAGGTGAGGTTTGCAGGTTCGTTGTAGAAGTTCCAGACGAGCACCACCCAGACCGGCGTCGGTATCGACGTGTACACGGTGGGACCGGGGGGAGCATTCGCATCGAAGAGGCCAGGAGAACCGTTTTCCACTCCACAAACCAGCTTCTTCACTCCGAAGGGGTTTTCCACGCCGAGATACGCGGCGCTGTCCTCGTCGAATGTGTGCCAGTAGCCGTACGAGGCATCCACAAAGACCTGGTTTGTCTGGAGCGAAGAACGCGAAGATATGTAATCCCCAATGGTATACTCTGCCAAGGCCTGTGCGGTGTCATCGATGGTGCAGGTATACTCCCCTCCGACATCGAGCGATGCCGGCAGGCCGGGGCACTCGTCGCTCAGGTTGCGAGGCGTTTCGTCGTTATTGATGTCATACCAGGTGAGGTCCACGGGCACCGTGCCGGTGTTCTTCACCCGAATCTCCCACCTGAACGGCGTCCCGCTCTGGAGGACGGGGATCTGCACGCTCGAATTGGCGGCATCCACCTCGCCCTCGTATCTCACCCAGGATCCGGACTGGTTCACCAGGACGTTCTTCTCCACGTCGATGCCGAGGTCCTCCCCACCTTCGAGGGTGTCGAGGAATAACGTGCCTTCTGACCGGGCGCCTGCTTCCAGAGCTGCCACCCGCACGGTGTCGTTGCCGATCTTATCACCCGATCCACCTGGGATGGCGTTCGTGGAGCGGTATCCCTGCGGGTTGGTCTCGGTGACGGTGATCACGGCGCCGGGAGGCCCGTAGAGCTGGAAGCAGCCGTCCGAACCCGTCGTCTGCGACATGCCGGATGAGAGGGCGACGGTCGCACCCGCAAGCCCCGCCTCGCCGTCGTCCTTCCGCCCGTTGCCGTTGGTGTCGTTCACGACCTGGCCCGTGATCGTGACGATGCTCGCCTGCAGGGCATCGCCAAAGCAGACGGGGTACTTCTCCCCAAGGGCTCCGATATGCACATCGACGGTATTCGGCGTGGTGGAGATGTATCCCGCCGGATCCTCCTCTGCTACGGTGACGCTCCCTATTCGATCAATCGCGAAGGAGTACTGCCCATACACGCCCGTCTTCGTCTCCCGTCCGTCCGAGAGAGAGATGACGACGTCAGGAATGCCTGTTTCATCCAGATCCATCACGCCGTTGAGATTCCCGTCGTCAAAGACGATCCCGATAACGGAACTGAAGGAGGTGGCACACGTATCCCCAAAACCGATGTAATGGCTCTGTCCGAGCGCACTTACGTTCACATGGATGGTATCCGGTGTCGTGGAGCGATATCCTGTCGGATTCTCCTCTTCAACGATATATATCCCGGTATCCTGGACGGCGAAGGCGAAGGTTCCGCCGGGACCGGTGGTCCGCGGATCTTGTCCATTCAGCGTCACCGTCGCTCCGGCCAGTCCCGACTCTCCGGGATCCTGAACGCCGTTGCCGTTGGCATCGTCAAAGACCGTTCCGCAGATGAGAGCGACGCCAGCAGCTGCCGCATCCCCGAAGAGGTTCCCGCCATACTCCGTCCCTGGAGCAGCGATGGTGATATTCAGGTTGTCGTTATCCCATTTCAACGCCCCGGCACCGGGGATTGCATTGGTCGATACATACCCCGCGGGATTCGTCTCGGTTACGGTCATCTCGCCGGATGCGGATACGTACAGCGTGAAGAGGCCGTCAGATTCCGTCGTGCTGGCATCACCGCCTCCCGATACGACGGCACCGGCAAGGCCGGGCTCTCCGTCGTCGATCCCGTTCAGGTTCGTGTCGTTGAAGACCTTGCCCGTGATCTTTGCACCGGAAAAGTCCCCGAAGTCGACGGGGCTCGGTCCGGATGTCCCGACGACGAGGTTCACGCTCACGGTATCCGGCGTTGTGCTGACGTAGCCGGGGGGATTGGCCTCATGGACGGCGTACGTCCCATTCGCGCAGGTGCGAAGCGTGTACCGCCCGTACCCGTCGGTCAGGGCACTCGCCACCTCACTGCTATCGGTGAGGTTCACCACAACGCTGGAGAGCCCGCTTTCGCCCAGGTCCCGCTCGCCGTCGTGATCGGCATCCTCAAAGACCGTACCGAAGACCACGGCATAGTTCGAATCAGCAGTCGCGTATCCGAAGTCGATCACCTGCCCTTCGGCCGACGTAGTGCTGAAGGTGCTGCCGGGCGTGGTCCGGAAGTATCCGGCGGGGAGGGATGCCGAGACCTCGAAGGCTTCGCCGGGGAGAAGGTTGACGAACACATACCGCCCGTCGGCGTCCGTTGTCTGCACCGATGATCCGCTGGCGTTCCGGTAGGTCACCTCGACTCCCGGGATGCCCTCCTCGCCGTCGTCCAGGATGCCGTCCCCATCGGTATCGTCGAACGCCGTCCCCTGGACGAGCGCAGTTCCCGGCATCCAGCCGTAGTAGTGGCTGGCATCCTGATCGGTGATGGCGCCGCAGACGCCATCGGCGTGCGCCGTGACGGTACCGGTGTTCTCATAGTATCCTGCCGTAGCGGTGCCGCTGGCGGTGCAGTGCATCGTCTCGCCGGGCGCAAGGCAGGTTTGTGGGCAACTCACGGTGATCGAGCGGTCGTCGGTTACCGATATATCCTTCAGGACCGTATTGCCGGTATTGGTCACCGTGTAGTTCCATCGGATGGATTCGCCGACGGGGACGATCAGGCCATCGCCGAACTGCCCGCCCCATTCCGTCGCCTTCTCGATCTCCACGGCGGTCAGCCCTGCCACCCTCTCGATCACTTGAATTTGCGCCGTCGCAGAGTTGTCCGAGGTATTGAGGTCCCAGGCATCGGACATGACTGTCACCGCATTCGTTCGGGTTCCGACGGTATCGAATGCGGTGACCAATCTGAAAATGGTGCTACTATTAGGCTCCAGGGAGGGGAGGCTCCAGACGGTGCCGGAGGTGAACTCCGGCGTGGCGTCAAGAAGGGTATAGTTCGTGAGAAGTGCGATGTCATCCTCCACGCTGATGTTGGTCGCCGTATCGGAACCGCTGTTCGTTACGAGAATCGTCCACTCGACGGGGTCCCCTTCGTACACGGTCGAGACGTTGGCAGACTTGGTGACGATCAGGTCAGCGATGGACGGCTCCGGACTGTATGTGCCGAAGTAGTGGGCGGGATCCTCGGCATAGACCCATATATTCCCGTGACTGCCCGATGCATTGACAACGTTCTTGTGCGGGCCTTTAACCGCCGTCCCGTTCGCGAAACAGACCATGTCTTCGCCGGGCCCGAACTTCCAGAGCTTCGACTCCGGGCACGTGATGTTCAGATCAGCATCTGTATCCACCACCGTAACATTCTGGAGGAGGAACTCGCCGGTGTTGTTTACCAGAAAACGCCACTGGACCGGGGACCCCGGCTGTACCACAGGTCCCCAGGGATCATCCGCATCGTAGAACGTGCTCCCCCCGTCCACCGAGACCTGTTTCTCGACATCGATGGCCGGTCCGCTGTGTACGCCCCTGTAGTAGCTGGTGCAGGAGTCGGTGACTGTACCGGCAGCGATCTCCGTGAGAGAGATGAGGATGTAGTTCTTCTGCTCAGCGGAGACCGTAGCCATCACCGTCCCGACATTCTTGTACTGACCGAGCTTCGCAGAACCGCTCTTATTGCAGGTGAACGACGCGCCCGGGGAGAGGCTCTCGACAACGCAGATCTCCCCTTCCCTGTCATCGACCACCCGGATGCCAGTCAGGGTGACATTCCCGGTGTTGGTCACGGTGTAGGTCCAGTTGACGGGCGATCCTACAGGGATAAGCGGCCCCGGCCCCTGCTCTGACAGATTACCATTTGTGTATTTCACGATCGCGATACTGGCATCCAAACCCGACACATCCAGGGCGCCCGCCACCAGCGGCGCCACTAGGCACGTCGTCAGAAGGATACCTGCCGCGATCAGGGCGAGCAGCGACCGTCCACTGCTGCCCTTGACCGATCCAGTCGCATCAGCATCCATCGTACACCTCAACCCATGTTTCACCCATTGCTCTCACCGACCTTCCCGGTGCAGAAACCGACATCTGTAGAAAGGATCGGTGGGATAGAGAAGTATTTTAATGTGATTTTATTACGCAATTGTGCTTAAATATGTTTCTAAATTATTTCAATATATAAACCAACTGTAATAGGAATCCGAAGGAAATTTGTTCACGGTTTCGGTATCTTGATAAATTTCTGCATGATATAAAAAACTTGTTTTTTGATCCCGGGCTTGGTATCCCGCTCGCTCTCGAAAAGAAAGTAATTGCATTGGAGGTTCTGCAGCCATATATCCCTCTTCCTATTCCCGTGCATGCAGCGGCGGGCTGGCACCGGCGTCGATCTCCCCATCCGTGGCGGTGCGGAAGGGCATCCCGGGGACCCCGATCCTCTGCTCCGCCCGAAGGCGGCAGGGCGTGGCAGCGGAATTGGGCCGGCGTATTCCCTACGCGATGAAATCCCGCAGCGTGGTCTGGCGCTGCCGCGTGATCCCTTTCAGGATGTGACCCGCATCCATGAACCGTTCGAGAGGCAGGGAGAACTCCTTCGATATGTGCCGGAGCGCAGACTCCGCGTCCTCGAACTCGATCCCCGGCCGGAGCATCGCATGCCGCACGTTCTCGCGCACGTTGAAGACGCCGAGGGGAACGTATCCCTTGCGCGCTTCCCGGAGGACGATCGCACCGCCCTGCCTCCTCTCTCGGGCCAGCGCCTCCAGGATCGCCATCCTGCACGAGTAGTAGCAGCCCCCTACAGACGAGTAGGCAGTCTTCGGCAGGTGCCCCTCGTGATCGGCGAAGACCAGCTCCTCCCTCCCCAGGATGTGGTGGAAGGCCTCGATCCACTCGTACTGCCAGCCCGTGGGCATCAGGAGCACGGCATAGTGGTTGTTGAGGCTGTCAAAGGTGTGCACCCGCCAGGTGTCCAGGACGCTGCAGGTGCGGATCTCCTCCCGGTAGGCATCCGCGATGGCGGTGTCGCACGCAGTGATGGACCAGCGGGTGGGAACGAGCCTCCGATCCCGTCCAACCCCCATCGCCCCCACCGAAAATGCCTTCTGGATCGCCGAGAAGGGAATCCCCTCGCGGTGCAGGGCGACGATGGCATCCGCCGCGCGGAGATCCGTATCGTAGTAGACCCTCTCGAGATCCCCATCCCAGCCCACGCAGTCGATATCCAGACGCTCGATCGCAGCGCTGGCGCCGTACGGAGTGTGCTCCTCGCTGAAGGTCGCTCTGCCGGGCGCACGCAAGAACTCCACCTCGCTCTCGATCGATGCACTTGAGAGCGAGATCTCCTGCAGCTTCCCGACGAAGGGGTTGCGGAGGTCCGAGACGTCCACGGGGCGTTTCCCGCGGACGAGATCCAGGCGGAACCCGATGATCTCCTCCTGGGTCTTCCTGCGCGGGATCCAGGCTTCGGGAGTGTCGAGGATACGGGTATCGCCGCGGAAGGGGGCGATCATCGGACCGGCGAACACCTTCGGATAGTTCCAGCTGCCGATGAAGACGGAGGGGGGAGAGCTCCCCTCCAGCTGTCTCCCCACGTCCACCGACCGCATCAGGTGCGAATGCGATGTCAGCCTCTTCAGGTAGGCCCCCTTGGAGATCGGCATCCGGAAGAGTGTTCAACGCTCCTGCATAAAGGAATAGGGGATGCGGAGGGAAAGTGACCGCGATCCGAAGTGAGGGCAGAGCCCCGTCACTGCGGACGCTGCCACCTCCGCGGTGCCAAGCGCTTAAGTTCGGATACCGCCAAACCGGTATCGAGAATCGGTTTCGGGGCGGAGGAGCGGAATCGGTGGAAGGTTGCCAGCGGTATCGGAATGAGCTGCAGAGCCTGAAAGCGCGGGCGTCTGCCGAGATCGAGCAGGAGAGGGAGTTCCAGCGGGAGCTGCTCAGGGGAGAGCGGACCGCGCCTCATACCGTGGCGATGGTTGTAGCCAGCCTCCTCATCAACGCGATCCTCTATTTTCTGGAGCCGTCGGGCATCTACATGCTCCACTGGATTGCCGCAAGCTTCTACCTGGTGGTGATCTATCCGTTCCTGCTCCTCGTGCCGTCCGCGGAGAACGGTACTCCCGCCCGTGCAAAGGGGATGCGGGAGGAGATCATGGAGTTCCTCGACCGCGCATGGAGCACCGGGGTGCGGGAGCACAAACGGGCGCTCGGGCATATATTCTGGAATACCTTCTTCGTCAACTCCAGATCCCTCGCGATCGGCCTGTCTGTCATATTCGTTCTCGACGTACTCTTCGCCATCAGCCTGGGATTCCAGCGGAACGTTCTCTCACCCTTCGATGCCTGCTGGGTGATCTATCAGTCGATCGCGATCATCGTCTTTTATGCCGGAATCGTCGTGCTGAAACCCTACAAGATCGATTTCTTCCATTCGCTGCGGAGCATGAACCGCAGGATTCGCAGCGCCGTCAAGAAGACCTGGCAGGTCGTCATCGTGATCGCCGCCCTCTCTGCCCTCCTCGGGACCCTGGTGATCACCGCGATGCTGCTGCCGGGCCTCACCCTCGGTTTTGTCACCGCACCGCACTACCTGGGCAACGAGAGCATCCTGCCGATTGCCGCCATTTTCGCCACCCAGTTCATCCTGTTGCGGTTCCTGCAGGGCATCCACAGCCGC
The DNA here is from genome assembly GCA_030019205.1 of Methanomicrobiales archaeon. Classification (NCBI taxonomy): domain Archaea; kingdom Methanobacteriati; phylum Methanobacteriota; class Methanomicrobia; order Methanomicrobiales; species Methanomicrobiales archaeon. The sequence continues at coordinate 237,868 of JASEFH010000001.1, read as the reverse complement.
ATGATGCTCCTCTCCTGGAGCCGGCGAAAGGAGAGCATCCTGCAGCAGCTCGTGATCTCGCCCCCGGAGATCCAGGAGGCGGACCTCCCGTCCGAAGCGTATGCAGACGATTACTCAAGACGGCATCTCAACTATCTCGCCGTGAAGACGTACACGCGGGGGCGCCATACCCTCTTCGGATACCTTCCGGTCTTTCTTATCGTACCCGATCTCCCCTTCCTCCTGGACCGCGAGACGATTGAGATCCTGCAGGACAACATCGGGCTCCACTCACCTCTGTGAGAAGATGTCCGCTTCGGCCGAGGAGCCACCCATAAATATATAAGGCGCGCTCCGTCATCGGAGATTGCCATGCGAAGCACCACCCCTGTTCTTCTCGCGGGCGCACTATCCCTGGCAATGCTCGTCGCCGTGGTGGCTTCGGGATGCCTCCAGATCGCCACCGGCGATGCGGTGCGGGTGGATGCCGTCCGACTTCCCGAAGGGTTCCATATCGATGTTTATGCAGACAACGTCCCTGGAGCCCGCTCGATGACCCTGGGCTCGAACGGGACCCTGTTCATTGGCACCCGTTCCATCGGGCGGGTCTATGCGATTCCCGACCGCGATCGCGACAACCGGGCGGATTCCGTCATCGTGCTGGCGGAAGGCCTGCACATGCCGAACGGCGTGGCGTTCCGGAACGGATCCCTGTACGTCGCCGAAGTGAGCAGGATCCTGCGCTTCGACGGGATCGAGGATCGGCTTGAATCGCCACCGGATGCGGCCGTTGTCACGACCGATCTGCCCGATCGGGAGAGCCACGGCTGGAAGTTCCTCGCGTTCGGTCCGGACGGCATGCTGTACGTGCCGGTTGGCATGCCCTGCAACGTCTGCGATCCCGAGGACGAACGGTTCGGGACGATCCTGCGGATGAACCCCGACGGCACGGGTATGGAGATTTTCGCCCGGGGGATCCGGAACTCCGTCGGGTTCGACTGGCAGCCGGATACGGGCGTTCTCTGGTTCACGGACAACGGAAGGGACTGGCTCGGCGAGAACGTCCCCCCCGACGAGCTGAACCGTGCGCCGGAGGCGGGGCTGCACTTCGGATTCCCCTACTGCCACGGGAGGAACATCTCCGATCCGGATTTCGGCCAGAGCCGCTCCTGCGCGGAGTTCACGCCTCCGGCCCAGGAACTGGGACCGCATGTGGCCGCGCTCGGCATGCGGTTCTACACGGGCAGCATGTTCCCGGAGGAGTACAGGGGGCAGATCTTCATCGCCGAGCACGGTTCCTGGAACCGGATCGTGCCGATTGGTTATCGGATCAGCCTGGTGCGCCTGGAGAACGGCGCACCCGTGAGCTACGAGGGCTTCGCGGAGGGCTGGCTCCAGAACTCCGCCGCCTGGGGGCGGCCAGTGGACGTGCTCGTCATGCCGGATGGAGCCCTGCTGGTATCGGACGATCATGCGGGGGCTGTCTATCGGATCCGGTACGGAGACTAGACGGCATCGGTCGGGCTGCTCCCCTGCCGGGAACCGGCAGGGGCGATGCCGCCGGGATGCGGCGCTCTGCCTGCACGATAGAATAAGAGGGGGAGGCGCACGGAAGGTAAGGAGGATCGGAAGATGAAACCCCAGGTGAAGAGGGGCGGATGATCGGTTCGAGATGATGCATACATCCGTGGTACGGGGGCGCTCGCGGTCCTTTACTCAGGCTCCCGCGGAGAACCGCAGAGGGTGGCGACACGGAGGACTGTCGGGTCGCCGCCCAGGGACGCATCCGACACGCCTGCCTGTGGATCGGCAGTCCCGGCCGGAGCTCCTGCAGTAGCAGCCGCGTGCGGGATCATCGCGGGGGCTATCGAACTTCCTTCCCGCCAGGGCAGGAGACTCCGAGGGCGCGACCGGGATCGCGGCGAGGAGGTTCGGAAAAGTTCCGGGACTGCAGCGAATGTCGAACCATCCACGAACCGGTTTGGACAGGAATAGTTCCCCTGCCCATGCGCTCCAATCCACTCCCCGGACCGCCTCCGGGTACAGAAACCATATTGGGATCCGGGACCGAACAGTCTCAGTGCAGCGGATGATCGACCATCCCCATTTCCTGCCGATGTCCCGGAGGGAGGCCGAATCGCTCGGGATTGACCGGTTCGACGTCATCCTGGTCAGCGGGGACGCCTACGTGGACCACCCCTCCTTTGGCGCCGCCATCATCGGGAGAGTGCTCTGGGATGCCGGCTACACCACAGGCGTGATCGCCCAGCCGGACTGGCGGAGCGATGCGGATTTCACGGGACTGGGGAGACCCCGCCTCTTCTTCAGCGTCAGCTCCGGCGCCGTGGACTCCATGGTGAACCACTACACTGCCCGCCTCAGGCGGCGGAGCGGGGACGCTTACTCCCCCGGAGGAGCGCTGAAGCGCCCCGACAGGGCCGTGATCGTATACGCGAACAGGCTGCGCGCACTCTTCCCCGGAACCCCGATCGTCCTCGGCGGCATCGAAGCCAGCCTGCGCAGGTTCGCCCACTACGACTACTGGTCGGACAGCGTTCGCCAGTCAATCCTGGCAGACGCCCCGGGAGACCTCCTCGTCTTCGGAATGGGAGAGCGGCAGGTAACCGCCATCGCGGCGCGGCTCGCGAACGGAGAGGGCATCCAGGAGATCAGGGACGTACCGGGGACGGTCATGAAGCTGGATCTGGCCCGCTGGCGCTCAATGCCCCATGAAGGCTTCGTCGTGCTCCCCTCCTATACCGAGGTGGCAGGGGACAGGAAAGCCTTTGCCCGGGCATTCGCCCTCCACGCACGGGAGCAGGACCCATTCCGCGGACGGCCCGTTGCCCAGGTGCAGCGGAAGATCGTCGTCGTCCAGAATCCGCCCGCGAAGCCGCTCTCGACGGCGGAACTCGACCGTATATACGAACTTCCCTACCGCCGGCTCGCCCATCCGTCGTACCGGGAGCCCGTTCCGGCGCTCGAGACCGTGCAGTTCTCCGTCACCAGCCACCGGGGGTGTTTCGGATGCTGCTCGTTCTGCGCGATCGCCCACCACCAGGGAAGGATCATCCAGAGCCGCAGCATCGAGTCAATCGTCCGCGAGGTGGAGAGGATGACGGGGATGCCAGAGTTCCGCGGCACCGTCCAGGATGTCGGCGGGCCCACCGCCAACATGTTCGGCGCCCGCTGCAGGCGGTGGTGCGGGGAAGGCGCCTGCCGGGAGAGGACGTGCGGTGCGGAGTGCCCGTCCCTCCAGCTCGACCATGCCCGCCAGATCGAACTGCTCCGCCGCCTTCGGCAGATTCCGGGCGTGAGACATGTCTTCATCGGCTCGGGGATCCGCCACGATCTGGTGCTCGCGGACCAGGCGCCGTACCTTGCGGAGATCTGCCGATACCACGTCTCCGGCCACCTCAAGGTCGCCCCGGAGCACATCTCACCCGCGGTCACGAGACTGATGCACAAGCCCGGAATAGAGGTATTCGAGGAGTTCCGGAGGCGTTTCCAGGAAGAGAGCGAAAAGATCGGCAGGGAACAGTATATTCTACCCTATTTCCTCTCCGGTCACCCCGGGTGCCGCATATCCGACATGGTGGACTTGGCGGAATATATCCGGGATCGCCGCCTCTATACGGAGCAGGTGCAGGACTTCACCCCCACCCCGATGACGGCGTCCACCTGCATGTACTGCACGGGCATCGACCCGTTCAGCGGGGAGCCCGTGCACGTCCCGCGGGGGAGAGAGAAGCGCATCCAGCGTGCGCTCCTCCAGTACCGGGATCGGAGAAACCGTAGCCTCGTCATGGAAGGGCTCCGACAAGCAGGAAGGAGCGACCTGATCGGGAGTGCGTGGACATGCCTCGTCCCGGGAGACGGGGGCTGTGGATCACCCCGGAAGAGCGGGGAGGAGAGTCATTCATGATTGCAGGGGGCCGCACTGCAGCAGCGGGGAGCGCATGCCGAATGCACCCGTTCTCCGGGCTCACCGCCTCCGATGGTCCCTGTCTCCGGACACGGCGAACGCTTCGGCGAAGAGCGGGCACCTTCATGAAGATAGAGGGATCCGTGACGGGTTATGGTGAACGCTGCCGAAGCTAACGGAGATCCGATCGTAGATTCGGTCATGGTCGCCCATGGTCCGGAAGTATTCGACCGGGGGGACGCGGCATGGCTGCAGGAGAGAGTCCGTCCCCGCCGCATCCTGGTGGCCGGTGTTATGGGACGCACGGCCGCCGAGGAGTCGGGGCTCCCTGTCGAATTCTGCGATGCACCCCCGTCGTACGTGATCCGGAGGCTCGAAGATAGATGGTTTCTGGCAAATCGCGGAAAAACGCCCGAATCCGGGAGGATCTTCGGCGAGATCGTCGCATCAAGGCTGCCCCATGGGATGGCCCAGGTAGAGTTCTCGGATGGCAGGATCTACCTCTGGGACGGGGGCGATCGCGAGCTCGCGCGGGAGCTTGGCCGCGCCACGGGGTTTCCCGTGCAGCGGCTGAAGAGCACGAGGCGATCGGCAGGCGGGGAACGGGAGATTCGCGGCTGTATCCCCGGGGAAGCGGTCTTCGTGAACGGAATCGTCATCGGTACCGCCACCGGCGATACGGTCGTCCTGCGTACGGTCGACGGGCATATCCGGGCCGTCTCCGGCCTGGACCCGAAATCGCACGGCATCGAGAAGCTCGAGAGGGGGGGAGCGGTCGATCTCGACACCGCATGGTGCAAGAGCGGTGCCATCCGTTCATGCCCTCCCCGCGGTCGCGAACATCCGCCGATATGCGGGAGAGTTCTCGTCATCGACCACTGCGGTCATGCGCTCTACCAGGGGTTGAGCCCGGGGATCTGCGGCATCCTGTCCATCGGCGACGACACCACGGCGGTATGCGGTCACATCTGCGCTCACCTCGGTCTTCCCGTCTTCGGGGTCGTGGATGGAGACGGGGATCGGATCGTGAAGGAGGGCTACGCTCCGGGTTCGGTGGTGGTCCGGGTGCTGCAGGGGCGGGACGACGAGGTCGGGCGCGACCTCTCCCGCGTGGTCGGGCAGGGCGAGGCGACGTGGGAGGAGTGGGTGAGGCGGATGCTCGCCCATCTGGGGGATACGGTTCAGGTCGTCCTCAGTCCCTAGCCGGGCCAGTAGAAGGGTGCTGCAGACGCGTACCGCGCCCGGAGAGGGATGGGCTCGGAAATCCGCCCTCAGCTGCTCCCTCCCCCATCTGCCGGATCGTGAACGCCGTACAGCCGTTCAATTCCCGAAACAACAGTTTAGAAAACCCTATATGTGCTTTTAACAGAGCAGAACAATTCGATATGTTTTTGTATATAAAAATAAATTTAACACTATGCGCAGGCATGCTCTGGCCCTCTCCCTCCTTCCTCTCGTGGTTCGGCTGGGATCCGCTCTCACCCAGGAGGAGAATACCGCTGGCAGCCTCCAGGTGCAGGACTACTTCATCATCTTCTTGGCAGCCATCATATACGTGAATCTCTTTCTGGTCCTGCTCTACAAGATATTCAAGACGACAGGGGAGAGGAGGAGCAAGTTCATCGTCGTCAACCTGTTCGGAATGGCTTTTGCCTTTCTCCTGATCTCCCTCGGCTACATCCAGATCATCTTCTCCGGTCTTGTCATTGCCTCCATCGTGACCGGGATGCCCATGTTTGCGTGGACATCGTACCTCACGGTGTACTACTTCGGCTCGATCACCATGGGAGTTGTGGTTCTCGGGGCTTTAGGATTCCTCTCCCTGCTGGTCGGACTCTACATCCTCGTGATGCTCCGGGGAAATCCTCTCTCCGTCCGCCAGGGCATGCCGGACCACAGCGGGAACGCTCCCTCGGTGCTCGTTGGAGGGGAGGACGAACCGATCAACCCGAACGTAACCTTCCGGGTGGTGTCCCGCGACACGGGGGAGCCGGGCATCGACGTGAAGCTGATTCTCCAGGAGCGGGAGGGTTCCCGCATCTACGAGAAGTACACCGATTTCAACGGAGAGGTCACGTTCCAGAACATCGCCGGATTCGCCTCCGACTACTACGCCCACGTGGAAGGGGACGAGAGCCGGGCAAAATTCAGGGTGTATCGAAGTCGAATCTCCTCTGACTCCGATCGCTGATCGTATCCAGGGTATCGATCTCATCCACGCTCTTGTCGTCGCGCAGGCGGATGAACCGCGGGAACCGCAGGGCATACCCGCTCTCGTAGTTCGGGCTTCTCTGAATCTCCGCGTAACCCACCTCGAACACCACGCTCGGCTCGAATGTGACCTCTTTTCCGGACTGGGCGATGACGGAGTCCTTCAGAATCCCGTACATCTCCGCGAGCATCTCGTCCGAGAAACCGGTCGCCACCTTCCCCACGGAAAGCAGTTCTCCGTTGTCCAGGCAGGCGAGAAGGAAAGAGCCAAAGACCCCGGCCCTCCGTCCTTCCCCCCACTCCGCGCCAATGACGGCGAGATCGAGCGTATCCACTCCCGGTTTCACCTTGATCCAGTGCTTTCCCCGGACGCCGGGCAGATATCGCGACGCCGGATCCTTTATCATGATACCCTCGTGCCCGGCAGCGAGGGCCTCGCCGTAGATCCCCTCGAGTTCGGCGATGTCGCCGCTCCGGTACTGGGGAGCGACGTGAGACGACATCGCCCCCTCGAGCAGTCGCCTCCGCTCGAGCAACGGGAGATCGATCAGGGTCTCCCCGTCGAGGTAGAGGATGTCGAACACGTAGGGCACCAGTTCGATCCGCTCCACGAAGGTGTCGACCTCGTACTTCCGCCGGAATCTCCGCAGCACGAACTGGAACGGCATCGGTCTTCCGTTCTTGTAGGCGATGATCTCCCCATCGAGGATCACCTCGCGGGGGGCCGCATCCTTCAGGATGCGGATGACGTCGGGAAGGGCGTTCGTGACGTCCTCCAGTTTCCTGGAGTAGATTCTGACAGCGTCCCCCCGTTTGTGCAGCTGAAACCGCGTGCCGTCGTACTTGTACTCGGCGGCGACCATTCCGTGCTCCGCCACCATCTGCTCGATGGTCCCCTGCTGAGCGAGCATCATACGGACGGGGCGGAAGATCTCGATGTGCACGTCCTCCAGCGCAGCGGCCCCCTCCCTGGCCCGGAGGGCCACCTCCCCGAGGTCGTTCAGCGCCTGGAAGGCGTGCTCCACGAGCCCCGCATCCACGCCGAACGCCTTTGCTATGGCATCCCGCACGTTCCCCTCGCCGATGCCGATCCGCAGCTCCCCCATCATGAGCCGGGCCAGATATCGCCCCTCGAGCGGTTCGGTGCTGGAGAAGAGCCGGCGGATGGCCAGGAGCTTCTCCCGCTGCGACTTCTTTCCTTCCGCCCGGGCGATCCGTTCGAACTCCCGGTACACATCCTGAAGCGCTAGCTGATCCCGCCCGAAACTCATCTGGGATTTGTTCGACAGGAGTTGCTCCACGGCCAGCCCTACATCCCCGGTGCGGTTGACCGTTGCCACCACATCCGCCTTCTTCTTCCCGACGACGTAGCCGACCCCTTCATAGAGCAGGTTCGGACCGATCCCCAGGTTCAGGGAGCTCCAGTCGGGGAAGATCCTGCCCATCACGAAACGCACAAATATGGGGAGCTCCTGTGATTCGAGCCTCGGGAGCACCCCGGCGACCTCGTCGATCGTATCGAGCCGCCCGGGGATGGCCTCCAGGCGTTCGCAGAGGTGGGCGAAATCGGCAAAGAGCATGGTATTCCTGTATTCACCCCGGATGTCGATAAAGCATGTGGAATCCCTTCGAGATGAACAGGTCAGATCTCCACCCAGCGCATCCAGCAGTCGCAGCGATCCCCGCCGGGGATGGCGTAGAGATCACGGCTGTTGAAGCGCCCCAGACCCAGACCTTCGAGAGCGCTGTTCACCGCCTTCTCTGCTGTGTTGTTCACCTCGCTCAGGTGAGCGAGGACGATCGCCTGCATGTCTGCGCCGACTGCGCGAATGCATTCCCGGGCGTCTTGGTTGGAGAGGTGCCCCCGGGAGGAGCGGATCCGCCGCTTCAGCATCTCGGGGTAGGGGCCGTTCCTAAGCATATGGGGGCAGTGGTTGCTCTCCAGTACGAGCGCGTCGCTGTCCCGGATCCTCTCCAGGATCGAGGGGGATATCCTGCCCGTGTCGGTGCAGTAACTGAGTGTCGCCCCGCCCTCGGTGATGCGGTAGCCGCAGGGCTCGCGTGCGTCGTGGGACGTCGCGAAGGGTTCGACGGTAAAATCACCCACCGTAAACCGTTCGCCGATGCGGCATCCCCGGAGGTCGGGAACACCCGATGCGCATCGGTCCTGGAGGAACCACTCCAGCGTGCCTTGGGTTCCGAAGATGGGTACGTCGAACCTGCGGGAGAGAGCGGCGCTGCCCCGTATGTGGTCGGCATGCTCGTGCGTCAGAAGAATCCCCTGCAGAACTGACGGGTCCCCGCCCGCGAGCGCAAGCCTCCGCATCGTCTCGCGCAACGCGAGTCCGGCGTCCAGGATAAGAGCGTCGTTCGCTCCCCGGATGTAGATGCAGTTGGCTTTGCTCCCGCTGGCGAGGACGGCGAACCTCATTCCCACATATATTGGCCTTCTCTCCCATATAACACCGGATCATCCCGGCATTCGGCTCCCCTGCAATCCCCGGAGGGGGGCAAATACCGGGGAACGTCCGATGCATTCTCGCGGGGAAGCCCCGCGGTGGGGGGTGAGCCCGCGTGGACGCCGTACACGAATCGGGAGTCTTCTGCAGGATCCCGAGATCGGCCTCTATCTGCGGAGAGAGCCTGATTGCACCCCGGGCACCGGGGCAACCGGGAGCGGAGACGGGCGGGCAGAGTCCGATCGACGGGGAACGGCATGCAATGGGTCCCCGGACGGGAAATCACGGTCGAACTCGGCCACAATATCCAGAACAACGTATCCGTCGTACGAGGGGGCGCGCCTCACCACAGCCGCGTGCGATCCCACGGAGAATGAGAGGCTGGCTGCCCGGGATGGCTCGACCCCGCCAGTCCCATTGCGCGATTCCCCTTCCCCTCCACGGGGAGGATCCTGGCCCCGGTGGACGACACGGAACAGGGGAGCCATGGGCGCAGAGCTGTCCACGGAGCCGGACCGTCGTGGAAGGACGACGGGATACAACGCTGCCACCCCGGATGCCAGCAGGCAGCACTATCCGCCCGACTCTGTCTCGCTCTTCAGGGCAACCAGAATCGGAGCGATGGTGCCGGTATCAAGGCACCGTCTCGCGAGCTGTGTCAGTCTCCGCACGTGGTGAATATGGGATATCTGGAAACTCACCAGGAGGCCGAAGCAGAAGCAGGTGATGCTGATGAAGAGATAGTTGATCGGATCGACCATAAGTCACCTCTGCCAGCGCTACGACTCCCTCTCCAGCTCCGCGATGAGAGGCACCAGAGAGTCTTCCTTCGAACAGTCTTCCGCCACGGCGATGAACCTCCTGCGGTAATAGGCATCCGTTGCCAGGTTGCCCAGCAGAAACCCGATGATGAAGGTGAGGATTCCGATCCCGATATACACGAAGGGATCGCTCATCTCTACAGAGGCATACATGGTAGTTTTCCATTTATAGGTTTTTAGCATAAACTTTGCTATTTTATTCGATTTGAATTAATCATCATAGTGCAGATTTCAAGGTAAATAACGGGAAATACAAACGTCAACGGCACCAGGCAGGCTCTTTTGAGGGAGTGCATCCTCGGGAGGCTCCCGAACACCCGGGCGATGAGGTCGGCACCACGGGCCATCACCATGATCCCGCAGGTGCCGCCGTCAGATAGTCGAACGGGATTCGATTTTTAAGGGAGGGGGAGAAACGGTATATACGGCGTCCCCGGGAGTGCAGCAATGCAGACGGAGAACTGGAGCGATATCCTCAAGACGGCGCTCGGCACGCTCGGGAGCCGTGACGTGCGCATCGATATGCCGAGGGTGAGGCACTACGTGAACACCTACCTGGTGCGATCCCTCGACGGCCATTCGCTGCAGTTCAGCATGCCCATCACGGTGCGGAGAGATCTGCTCTCCGAAATCCCGATGGATCCCGCCGGAGCCGACGGCGCCGTGGGTGTCATTCTCGAAGAGATCAAGCGTCAAGCCCGCACGGCCCGGGAACTCGGCCCGATCGGGGGGAGGTTCACGCGGTACCCGCAGAAGTATGCCGTTCACACGGAGCCCTTCACCCTGGTGCATTCGGTCCAGGCCGTTGCAACGGCGCTCTGGAAACCGGATCACGGGAACTACGCCGATACCCGGGGTATCCACCTGACAGTTCCCGGAGCGCTGCCGTACCCCGGACCGCCCGATGCCGCGGCAGTCCGTGCGGTCGTCGAAGAGTTGAGGGCGGTCCTGGATGCCGTCGGAGCTGCCGTCCGGAGGGTGCCGAAAGATCGCCTCGAACGGGGCTGGATCGCATCGCTCGACCAGAAGGGGCTGCGGCTGCGCCTGCCCGAACTCGGTCTCGTGAGCTTCGTCGGCGACGGGACGCTGCCGGCGCGCCAGTACACGGAGCACCGCTGCTACTACCGCGTCGCAGGTCCCAAGGAGGGGATCCATGTCCCCTTTATCTGCCCGAGCGATCTCGCCCCCGTTGAGGTGGAGCTCTCTGCGAGCGGAGAGACCGCGACCGGCCTCGGCATCCGCAGGAGAGAGGTCTTTGCAGTCACCGGCTCCAACGCCGAAGGGAAGAGCACGTTCCTGCAGGCTGTGATTGCCGGCGAGGACGATCACGCGATCGGGGACGGCCGGGAGCGCGTGGTAACGGTATGGGGTCTGCGGCAGGCCTGTGCCGGCTGCCGGGAGTTCCGCGGAGAGCGCATCGACATGTTCTTCCGCACGCTGCCCCCCGGTCTGCAGGGAACCCCGTCGTCTGTCCACGGCCAGGGAAGCGGCTCGATGGTGATGGCAGAGCAGGTGCAGAAGGCGGTGGAGGAGAAGGCGCCCCTGCTGATCATCGACGAGGATCAGGCGGCCACGAACCTCCTGGTGCGGAGCTGCCTCCAGAGCGAAGATATCACCCCCCTCTCCGCGATCCTGTCCGAGAATCGCGGGGCTCTCGGGGAGACCGCTCTCCTCTTCGCCGCCTGCAGCATGGACATCCTCACCGCGGAGGCCGACCGTATCCTCCTCCTGGAGCGGCACGCGGCGAGAGCGGTGGACAGGAGCGTGTTCCGGAGGATGGTCTGCATCCACCTGGAGCAGACGCTGGAGCGGCTGCGGGAAACCCCGTTCCGCGGCGCTGCGGAGAGCGGACAGGAAGAGGAACGGGATGGAGGCAACCCTCTCTCCGGTCTGCAGCGATCCGGCACGCTGCGGGTGCAGCGCCTCAGTTCTCGGGAATGACGTGGACGGTCGACGCCTTGAAGGATGCATAGACCTCCCGCCCGATCCGGAGATCCAGATCCTCGGCGGAGCGGATCGTGACCAGGGCAGTGATCGGGACGCCGCAGTCGACGACCACGTGCGCGAACGGCCCGGAGGGGACGGTGCGCACGATGGTTCCCCGGTAGAGGTTCCGCGCACTCGTCTTCCCCCGCTCTCGCAGATCGAGTGTTACGTCTTCGGCACGGAACAGGACGCTCACCCTCTGCCCCGGCAGTGCGGCTGAAATGCCGTGGACGATGGTCCCGCCTACATCCACATCGACCTCGCCGTTGCGGTTCGAGGTCACCGTGCCCGGCAGTATATTCTCCACCCCCACGAAGCGGGCGATGCTCGTCGCCCGCGGCCTGTGGAAGATCTCGAGGGTCGTCCCGACCTGGGGGATCGTTCCCTGCATCATCACCCCGATCCGGTCGGCGAGGCGCTGCCCCTGGCGCATATCGTGGGTGCTGAGTACCACCGTTGTGCCGGATTCCCGGTTCAGCCGCTGCACAAGCTCCTCGATCTTCTCCACCGAGGGGGGGTCCAGGTTTGCCGTGGGCTCGTCCAGGAACAGGATCTCGGGGTCTGTCACCAGCGCCCGGGCAAGGGCGACCCGCTGAGCCTCACCCCCGGAGAGTGTGAGTGCGGAGCGGTCAGCGTAGTCCGGAAGGCCGATTGCACGAAGGGCCTCCCTCACCCGTCTCTCCACCTCCGCGCCGTTTCGCCTCCGCACCTTCAGTCCGATGGCGATATTCTCGTAGACGCTGGCGTTGAATATGACGGGTTTCTGGAAGAGCATGGCCATGCGCCGCCGGACCTCGAATACGGTGCCACGCCGGTATACGTCGTCCCCGAATAGATGGAGGCGCCCACCCGAAGGAGGCTCGATCAGATCCAGGATCCGCAGGAGAGTGCTCTTCCCAGCACCGCTCGGGCCGATCAGCCCGAAGAACTCCCCCTCCTTCACCTCGAGGTCGATGCCGGAGAGGACCATTCTCCTGCCATACTGTTTGGACAGCGCTTCTGTATGGATCATGACGCATCCCACCCCCTTCAGGAGTTCCGGTACCCTCCCCGGAAGAAGGATCCGTACTGTGCAAGATTCAGAGCCAGGTTCACGACGACCGCGACACCGAGGAGAATGATCCCGAGCGCGATGGAGAAGCCCCACTCGCCCTTCGTCGACTCGAGAGCGATCGCGGTGGTGAGCACCCGGGTGCTGTGGCGGATGTTCCCCCCGATCATCATCGCCGCGCCGACCTCCGCGATCGCTCGTCCGAACCCGAGTATGACCGCTGCCAGGATCGCGAACCGCGCCTCTCGGGCAAGGATCAGGATGGACTGCGCCTTCGTCGCCCCCAGAGATACGATATGCTGCCGCATCTCCTCGCCGATGCCGCTCATTGCGGAGATGGTCAGGCCGGTAATGAGGGGCATGATGAGGATCATCTGCGCCAGAACCATTCCCGCCGGGGTGAACAGAAGGCCCAGGAAGCCCAGCGGCCCCGCGTTGGAGATGAGGAGCAGGAGGAGCAGGCCCGCCAGCACCGTCGGCATCGCGTAGAGGGTCTGGATGGCATTGATCAGGGCCCGCTTCCCGCGGAACTCGATGGAGTGGATGAGGGCTCCGAGCGGTATGCACAGGGCGGATGCCAGCAGCGTGGCGGTGAGGGATACTGTGAGCGACAGAATGGTAATCTCGATGACTTCTGGATCTAACGTGACGATTAGTTCAATCGCCCGTGAAAACCCTTGCATTATCGCATCGACCATGGTCATCCCTGTCCCGGCAGCACCCGGAGATTCATATTGTATCTGTCATGCTGTTGCATTATACTCTCCCCCCATCCCGATCAGAGCAGGGGAGCTGGAGCGATCCGGATTGCATGGAGAGAAAACATCTGCTCCCAACAGGCGGCCATTCGCCTGATTTTCCGGGCTTTCCCAGGATTTACAAAAAAGAGGGAAGGGTTTCTCATCCGGATGCGCCGGTCGTCACATTCCCTGAGCAGACACAATTGAAGGGTGCCGCAGAGCATGCATCGGCCGGGATCGAGGTGAAGAGCGGTTTGCCGTACTTCTCGGTCCCATAGCTGCCGACGATCTCTCGTCCCTCTTCCGAGAGGATCCAGTCGATGAACCGGTTTGCCTCTGCAATATTCGCATTCGGGTGTTTGGTCGGGTTGATGGCCATGACACTGTAGCGGTTCAGGAGACTGGTGCCCTCGGAGATGATCGGCGTGAGGGCCAGCTGCCCCTTGAATGCGAGGTACGTACCTTCGTCCGTCAGGGTGTAGGCACCCTTCTCGCTGGCCATGACAAGCGTGTCTCCCATGCCCTTGCCGGCTTCGAGATACCATGCACCGGATCCCTGGACGTCCCGGGTATAGTTGTACTTGGCATTCTTCCAGATCGTCTTCTCGGTGCCGTGGGTTCCGGAATTGTCGCCGCGGGAGACGAACTGAACCCCGGCTGTTCCGTTCTTCCCCAGGGCCATGAGCCGGGCGAATCCCTCTTCCGGCGTCAGGCCGCGGATGCCCGCCGGATCGGTCTCGGGCCCGACAATCAGGAAGTAATTGTAGGCGAAGCAGCGGTGGTTGACCCCCCACCCCTCGTCGAGGAACGCCTTCTCCTGGGAGGGAGAGTGCACGACCTCGAGATCCACGTCGCCGCTCTTTCCGAGCTCGAGGGCCTTTCCCGTGCCCTGCGACGTGATTCGAAGATCCACGCCGTACTTCTTCTCGTAGAAGTCCTCGATCGCGTCCCAGAGACCGGTGTCGTCCAGGCTGGTCGTGGTCGCGATCAGGAGCGCTCTGACCGGTCCCGCGGATGCTGTCGATGCCTGATCCTCCAGGGGGGGACGTTGCGCTGTACACCCCGCACAGAGCAGGGTGAGGACTGCGATTGCCGCTACCAAGAGAAGGGGAATGATCGTATGCCGCTCATCCATAGCTAAAGATGGCGATGAGATTAATAATATGTTTCTATTTTGCATGTGTTGTTAATTATATATATTTAACCATGAATCCTCTCTCGGATTTCACGGGCCGGACACATCGGGTCTTCCGCAGCTGCGGGTGAGGACGGGATCGCTGCGGTGTCCGCACCCCCGTCTCGTGCAGGATCCTGCGAAACCTTCAATGAGCTCGCCGTCGACCTATCTCCGTATGTTCGGGCCGATCGACATCGAACGCTGGATGAAGGGCAGGAAGTCAGGTCTTGCAGAGGTGAAGGGCCAGGTGGAGGCGATCATCGCCGAGGTGAAAAACGGCGGAGATGCAGCCCTAATAGAGCTCTCCGCCCGCCACGGGCGGGCACCGATCGAGAGCATCGCTGTCTGCGACGAGGAGATCGATGACGCCTATGACCGGATTGACAGTGCACTCCTGGAGGCGATCGTGGAGGCGGAGGCCCGCATCGCCGAGTTCCATGCACTCCAGCGCCCCCGGGATCTCTGGCTGAAGCAGGTGGAGCCGGGCGTGATCCTGGGTGTGAAGACCACACCGCTCGAACGCGTGGGTGCTTATGTGCCCGGCGGAAGGGCCGCGTACCCGTCCACCGCCCTGATGTGCGTGGTACCGGCGCGCATCGCCGGCGTCTCCGAGGTCTGCTGCTGCTCGCCCCATCCCATCCATCCCGCGACCCTGGTGGCGCTGGACGTCGCCGGCGCCGACGAGATCTACCGCGTCGGCGGAGCGCAGGCGATCGCTGCGATGGCGCTCGGGACCGAGAGTATCCGCCCCGTGCAGAAGATCGTGGGCCCGGGCAATGTCTACGTGACAGCGGCGAAGATGCTGCTCCGCGACCATGCAGAGATCGACTTTCCCGCCGGTCCCAGCGAGATCGGAATCGTCGCAGACGACACGGCGAATGCGGAATTCATCGCCATCGATATCCTGGCCCAGGCGGAGCACGACCCTCAGGCCGCCTGCATCCTCATCACACCGTCGGGCGAGCTTGCCGCGAAGGTTGGAGCCCATATCGAGCGGCTGCTGGAAGCGTCAGGGAGGAGGGATATCATGCGCCAGGCGCTCTCGAACTCCGGGTATCTCCTCGTCCGCGATCTGTCGGAAGCGGCGGACGCATCCGATCAGGTCGCGCCCGAACATCTCTCCATCCAGGTCGCGGACCCCCTGTCGGTGCTGAACAGGGTGCGGAACGCCGGCGCCATATTCGTGGGGCCGTATGCCGCAGTCGCATGCGGCGACTATGCGGCGGGGCCCAACCATGTGCTCCCCACAGCCGGATACGCACGCACCTACTCCGGCCTGGACGTGATGCACTTCTGCAAGACGAGCAGCGTCCAGATCGTCGACCGCCTTGGCATCGAATCCCTGGGCGACGTGGTGGAGAGGATCGCCGATGCGGAGGGTCTCTTTGCCCACGCCGATTCGGTGCGCATCCGGAGACGCCCGAAGCAGAACCCGTAATCACTCCGAATCCGTCTCACCTGCAGCCCGACCACCGGGCTGCGTTCCGGGCATCTTCGGAGGAAGTACCGTAATATACTTCAGAAGGCATAGAACCCATGGTGAGGGACTCCTTGGATGAGAATCTGAAGAAGGCGGAACTGAAGATCTCCGGCATGACCTGCGCCACCTGCTCGGTGATCGTCGAGGAGGCGCTCTCGCGGGTGGAGGGCGTCTCGAGCGCCCGCGTGAACCCGGGAACGGAGACCGCGGTCGTGGAGTACGATCCGTCGCAGGTGCGGTTTCCCGTTCTGGAGAGGGCGGTGATAAACGCCGGCTACGGTGTCGAGAACGAGCGGGTCGCGATCCGGGTCGGCGGCATGATGTGCGCCGTCTGCGCCGAGACGATCGAGCAGGCCCTCCTGGGGCTCGAGGGGGTGGCTGCCGCCCAGGTGAACCTGGGAACCGAACGGGCATACGTCACCTACAACCCCCGCATGGTGACACTCGCCGATATCCGCAGGACCATCGAGGAGAGCGGCTACCAGTACCTGGGACGGGAGGAGGAGGAGACGCGCGATCTGGAGCGTGAGGCGCGGGAGACGGCGCTTCGCAGACTGCGAAACCGCACGATCGTGGGATTCGTTGTCGCGGCCCTGCTGATGGCGCTGATGTTCGTCCCGACACCGTTCATGGACAGCATGCCCTATATCCTCTTCCTTGTTGCCACCCCGCCCTTCCTCTACCTCGCGTATCCCATCTTCCTCGCGGCCTCCCGCGCTCTTCGAAACGGCGTGCTGAACATGGACGTCATGTACTCGCTCGGCATCGGGGTCGCCTACACCGCGAGCGTGCTCGGGACGTTCCAGGTGGTGCTCAACCGCGACTTCCTCTTCTACGAGACGACGGTCATGCTCGCTGCGTTCCTCACGCTCGGGAGGTATCTGGAGACCCGGGCGAAGGGAAGGACGTCGGATGCGATCAGGAAGCTGATCGGGCTTCGCCCCCGCACCGCGACGGTGATCCGCGACGGGCATGAGGATGAGGTCCCGATCGATGGCGTGCAGGTGGGGGATATCCTCCTGGTGCGGCCGGGAGAGAAGGTGCCGGTCGACGGCATCGTCGTCGGGGGGGGGAGTTTCGTGGACGAGTCGATGATCAGCGGGGAGCCTATACCTGTCGCGAAGAGGGAAGGGGACGACCTGATCGGCGGGACACTGAACGGGAACGGCGTACTCACCTTCCGCGCGACGAAGGTGGGGAGAGACACCGTGCTCTCCCAGATCATCCGTCTCGTGGAGAACGCGCAGGGCTCCAAGCCGCCGGTGCAGCGGATTGCCGATACGGCGGTGAGCTACTTCATCCCTGCCGTCCTCGCCATCGCCGTCGCCACCTTCGTCGTCTGGTACCTCGTTCTCGGGAGCACGCTCCTCTTCGCTCTCACCGCCTTCATCGCGGTGCTGGTCATCGCCTGCCCCTGCGCGCTCGGTCTCGCCTCCCCGACGGCGGTGACCGTGGGGCTCGGGCGGGGGGCGGAGCTCGGCGTGCTCATCAAGCAGGGTGAAGCGCTGGAGATACCCGATCGTCTGACCGCGGTGCTCTTCGACAAGACCGGAACGCTGACACGCGGAAAGGCGGAGGTGACCGATGTTGTGAGCGTAACGGTCTCGGAAGAGGGGCTCCTCGCCCGTGCGGCCGGCGTGGAGAGAAACTCCAGCCATCCCCTCGCCGAGGCGATCGTGCGGGCAGCGGAGGCGCGGGGGCTCGCTGTCCCGGAGAGCGAAAGTTTCGACACGTTCGGAGGGAAAGGCGCGACCGCCAGCGTCGGCGGGGAGACGATCCTGATCGGGAACCGTGCGCTCTTCGCGGAGCGATCGATTCCGATCTCACCCGAGGCGGAGAAGCAGTTGCTGGAGCGGGAGACGCAGGGCAAAACGGCGATGCTCGTCGCGATCGATGGGCAATTGGGCGGTATGATCGCCGTCGCCGATACGCTGAAACCGACGGCGCACGCGGCGATCCGAGAACTGAAGCGGATGGGGCTCTCTGTCGTCATGATCACCGGCGACAACTCCCGAACCGCGGCCGCGATTGCGCGAGAGATCGGAATCGACGAGGTGCTTGCAGAGGTTCTCCCCCAGGACAAGGCGGGGGTGGTGCAGAAGCTGCAGGCCAAAGGGGAGATCGTCGCATTCGTCGGGGACGGGATCAACGATGCTCCCGCCCTGGCTCAGGCCGATGTGGGCATCGCTATCGGGAGCGGCACGGATGTCGCGATCGAGAGCGGGGATATCGTGCTCATCAAAGACGATCTCATGGACGTGGTGGCCGCAATCCAGCTCTCCCGGAAGGTCATGTCGCGGATCCGCCAGAACCTGTTCTGGGCGTTCGCGTACAACACGGCCCTAATACCCCTGGCTGCAGGTCTGCTCTACCCCTTCTTCGGCATCACCTTCCGTCCGGAGTATGCCGCCTTCGCCATGGCCCTCTCCTCGGCCACCGTCGTCTCCCTCTCCCTGATGCTCAAAGGATATATACCACCTGCGAAGAAGGGTGTAGCTGCGGAGCAGTCATGGCAGTAGATCCCGTATGCAAGATGCAGGTGGACGAGGCGACAGCCCGTTACAGGAGCGAGTACAGGGGGAAGACCTACTATTTCTGCGCGCCGGGGTGCAAGAAGAGGTTCGATGGCGACCCTGAAGCCTACCTGAAGTGAAAGCCGGATCCCGGGACGATCGCGGGTCTCCTTCGTTGGTTCAAAGAGCCGGCATCGTTTCGACGGTGCAGCCGAGGCGCGATGCGGTGATCGGCGGAGGCGGTCACGCCGGTTCGCCCGTCATCCTGACGCACGGGCACGGGTGCGGAGTGACCACCCCTACGGGTATCCTGAAATCCCATCCCCAGGACCCTGCCCCCTCCGTAAACGCCCGGCCGGCGTGGGAGATGGATTCATGCGCTCGACCTCCGCACTTTTCGTCCCAGGCGCATCGTAATACCCGGGAGAGGGAGCGCGCATCACCCTGCGCCTCCCCCCCAAAGCGAACGGTGGTCCGGACAGGATCCCTGCTGATCTCTGCTGGCGGCTGCGATCCCTGCATCGTTCCTGCCTGTGCCGAAGAGAAGAGGCGTACCTCCGCTCATCTCCGCCGCTCAGCTGCTCTCCCCCGCTCTCCCTGTGTACCCTTCCGGACTCCCGGGACGGTGCGGGATGGAGCGCATGTGCGGAGAGAGGGACGAGAGATCGATCCGTGCCGATTCACTCTCTCCCGTACGCGCCACAGAGATCGCTTTCCAGGGTGCGTGACGGCGCTCTCCCACGTCGCCTTCGTGCCCGGAGGTGTGCCCGGTTATCTGCAGGCCTTTCCGGTCGAATACTCTCCGGCAGCGGAGACCGGAAGAGTGCCGCCTCCCCCGCGGCGGCATCGCGCCGGATGCCGCTCCGCCTGAACCCCGATGGTGACAGGCAGCGGTTCTGAAAATGGTGTGAAGGCGGCCTCGAAGGTCCTCTTCGGGATCGGCCGGGAGGGTGTAACGGCGTACGGGAATCGATCGGCCGATCCCTCACACAGCCTCTTTCTCTTTTTTCAGCGCTTTTTCGAGCTGTTTCCGGCGGCTGATCTCTTCTTTCAGCCGCTTCTGGGCTTCAGTCAGCTCGGTGCTGCGCTTCACCACCATCTTCTCCAGCATGGACCGGTACTTCTTTGACTCCCGCTCCACCTCCTTCTGCTCGGTGATGTCCTCGATGGTGGCGACATAGCAGGTGATGCCCAGATCGTCCCGGACGGTGTTGATGGCCACGCGGGCATCGAACTGCGAACCGTCATTCTTGTAGCCCGTGAACTCTCCCCGATAGCTTCCCTCCTCGATGACGGTCTTCACCATCCGCTGGTACTTCGCCCGGGGCCCCACGAACTCCTCGAGCTGCCTGCCGATCACCTCGTCCATGTCGGAGCACCCCCACAGAGAGACGGTGGCATCGTTCACGTACACCAGGCACATCTCGTGATCGAGGAGGATCATCGGCTCCATGGCCGAGGCCATTGCGCTGTGCTTGATCATCAGAGCCTCTTCGATCTGCTTCCGCTCGGTGATGTCGATCAGATAACCGACCACCTCGCACGGGTTTCCATCGGAATCGCACACCAGACGCATCTCGTCCTGAATCCAGCGGAACGATCCGTCTTTGCCCTTGAACCTGTACTCTGTGTTGATGGAGCCCTCCCGATAGAGGCGGGGGAGGTCCTCCGCCAGGAACTGTTTTTTATCCTCCGGGAAGATCTGCTGCTGCCAGAACTTCTGGCTCCCGATGATCTCCTGGGGCTCGTAACCGATCACCTGCTTGATGTTGTCGCTCATGTAGGTATAGACAAAGTGGCCCTGATCCTGGATGTCTGCGCTGTAGATGGCAGCCGGACTCGCCACCAGCAGCCGCTGCAGACGTGACTTCGTGGATTCCAGCTCCTCTTCAGCGAGCTTGCGCTGGAGTGCCACGGAAGCCTGGTTGATGAACGTCTCGATGACGGACTTGTCTCCCAGGTTGGACCCTTTCTCCACCATGATGATGGTGACCCCCAGAAGCTCCTCTCCCGCCGTGAATCCGACGAGGTAGAGGGTTCTATTCTTGAGATACGTCTCTATGAGCGAGAGGACACCGGGCGGCACGCTGTTGGCGGCGAGCTTCTGGAACCCGCCCCGCATCTTCGTGAGCGTGCCTTTCATGCTCTTGCGTCTTGCCAGGTCCGAGAGCTGGAACGACAGACCCTCGAAGACCTTCTCCATCGCCTGCAGGCGGGGATTGTCGTGCTTTTTCATCCCCGAAACGGCGAGGATCTGCAGCCGCCGATGCTCCGGACTGTAACTGCCCACCAGAACGACAGAGTTCCGGATCCGCCGCTGCAGCTGCTCGCCGAAGTGGCGGAAGATCTGTTCCGCGGAGGAGAGTGTCACGAACTTCAGGGCGGATCGCGACAGGAACGTCCTATCGCGTATATACTCCTTCTCCTTCTCTTCCAGCCTCTTCCTCTCGGTGATATCCAGGAGCGATACCACGCACCGCTCCGTTCCGGGAATGAGGGAGAGAGTGATGATGAAGTCGTGGACGAATCCGTTCCGGTCGACCGCTTTGCATTCGCAGGGGGGGAGCATGCCGGAGGCCGGATCCTTCAGGAGCGCTTCATAGTGCTCCGAGAGCCGATCCGAATGCCCTTTCGGGATCAACTGCTTCCACGTCTTCCTGCCCTGCACCTCCTCCTTGGTGTAACCCATGATCACCTCGAACTCACGGTTCACCATCGCAATGGTCAGATCCGGCTCGAGGATGATGGTTGCCGTGCCCGTGGTCTCGAAGATGGTGCGGTATCGGGCCTCCGAGTCCTTCAGGGCCTCCAGGATCCGTTTCCTCTCCATCGCATACTTCAGGGAGCGTGCCAGGAGCGCACTGTCCACCTCGCCTTTGAAGAGGTAGTCCTGGGCACCGGCCTGAACGGCCTCGATGCCCGTCTCCACGTCGTGGAGCGTCGTGAGCACGACGATGGGGACCTCCGGCGCGTGCTCGATCATCCGCCGGACCGTGTCGAGCCGCATGCTGTCGGGAAGCATCAGGTCCAGGAGCACGACATCGATCTCTCCGGTATCCAGGAGTGCCAGCCCATCGGCGAGGCATTCTGCATGCTGCAGGACAAAGGGCGATTCCGGCACCTCCTTGAGCATCTCCATGATCAACCGCGCGTTCGCACGGTCGTCCTCAACCAGAAGCACCCTCGTTCTTCCTCTCATTGGCATACCTCTCCTTTCTCGGCAGCCGAACAACGGTCAGCCAGAACTCCTCTATCGATCGGACGACGCGAAAGAACTGATCCAGGTCCGGGGGTTTGGTGATGAAGCAGTTGACGTGCAGGTCGTAGGCGCGGATAACATCCTCTTCCGCCTGCGATGTCGTGAGTGCCACCACCGGAATATGCCGCAGATACTCGTCGGACTTGATCTCCGCAAGCACCTCTCTGCCGTCCTTCCGGGGGAGGTTCAGGTCGAGAAGGATCAGGTCCGGCGTCGGAACCCGGGCGTACCTCCCCTCCCTGTGCAGGTATGCCATCGCCTCCACCCCATCCCCGACGATGTTCAGATTGTTGGGGATACGTGCATCCCGGAGCGCCTCGATGGTGAGGCGGACATCTGCCGGGTTATCCTCGATGAGGAGAATCTCGATAGGTTTCACCGTCACACTCCCGATTTCCTGGGTTCATGATTTAATGGTACTGCGAAGTAAAATAGTGATCCCCTACCGCTGCCGGTACGACTCCCCGTGTTCGCGGAATCCTCCGCACATCCCCGCGGCCAGCCTCCGCCATGCCCCGATCCCCTCCCTCCAGTTCCCTCTTCGGATCTGGCCAGGACTGCCGTGCGGGGCGGGCCTGAACGCAGGACCGGCATATGGGTCTCCCGCCCTCCCGTGCGCCCGTCCCGAAACGGAGACCGCGGGTCAAAGCGCTATCACCGTCCGAACCGGATCTCAAGCAGCTCCTTGAACATGCGGATCCCATCGGATCCCCCCACCTTGGATTCCCCGCGATTGCTCCACTCGATTGCCAGTTCTCCGACTCTGCACCCCTTCTGTCGCATCCTCCAGAGGAGTTCCACATCGAACGTGAATCCCCGTGACCGCACTGCGGGGAGAATATCCCGCAGCGCGGTCATCCTGAAGGCCTTCGCTCCGCACTGCGTATCGCTGTAAGGCAACGAGAAGATGACTCTCACCAGGAGGTTGAAGAGGCGGCTCTGCAGCCTGCGGGTCAGGGGCTGCGGTTCGGGGATGACGGACTCCGGCAGCCATCGGGAACCGATCAGGCCGTCATACTTCTCCAGACCCGCGAAGAGCCGTTTCATCTCGCGAAGGGACGTAGAACCGTCTGCATCCATGAATCCGACATACGGCCTCTCCGCCTCCCGCAGGCCGGCGATCACGGCTCCCCCCTTTCCCTGCCGTTCGCGGAACGAGAGACATCGCAGGTGCAGCGCGGGTTGCGATCGCGCGAACTCCTCTGCAACTGCCGCCGTATCGTCCGTACCGTCGCAGACGAGGATAATCTCACCTGTGAACCTTACCAGTTCTTCGCTGAGAAGGTGGTGGATTCGCCTCTCCTCGTTGTACGCCGGAACCACCAGAGTGCAGTCGGTCTCCCTGACGGTCATGTTCTCCCGCGGGATGGTGCTAGCGGTGACCCTCCAGGTGCTGCCGCAGGGCTGCACTCCCTCCGTACTTCTCGGCAATCGCGAGCGCCTGCCTCCGCAACGCAAGGTGCTCCTCCAGGCACCGTGCCGGTGGCGGCGCCTTTCTGAGCAGCGCGGACGTGTTCTCGGTGATCTGGATCAGCTCCGTGGCGATGAGGGCGTTCAGCCAGAGGAGATCCGAGAGCATCTCCTCGATAGTACCGCTCTCCATATGTACTACAGAACGACGCGCGATCAATTAATGGTCACCGATGGCAGAGATCTTCGTCCTGTCCAGGACCGCCCGCGCATCCCCCTTCGGACGGTCGCGTCGGCAGCAGGCTCGAGCCGGAAAGGACTGCATGGGCGGGAAGGCAGGCAACCTCTCTCCAGCGGGTGGCGTCCGGCCGCGGGAATAACGACAGGGGGCGGGCTCCCGCTGACGTCCATCCGATAGTGAACCATCCGATAGTGAAGAGGAATCGACGCCGATCCCTCTAGATTGCGCCCCGAGCAGCGGGTGCCGGATCCTTCGTGTACCGGGAGGAGCATTCGGGTCGTTTCAGGAGCGGATGCGGGCGATATCCCCGTCCCGCTGCGCGGTCGGACCTCCCCGGAACAGGGGGTCGATTTGCGTGCATGCCTCGCCGGGAAGATGTTGCAGGACTGCTTGCTGAAGAAGTCACGCAGGAATGTCCGTGCCCCCCATCCCGGGGCACGATAGGTGCGGGGCCTCCGAACGATGCGATCTCCTTCTCCATTCCCCGGGGGGTACACGACCCCCATGCGACCGTGAGATCGTATGTGCGGGATCCCACGGGAAACGATGGTCCTATGGTATCGATGCCGCTATCGTGCGGCACCCGGCGGACGCCGGAAGAGGATGCGAACGACCCGCACGAGTATTGCGACAACGGTCGCGGCAACGCCCAGGATCAGGGCGATCCGAACCGCAAGCGTGACGATACCGGCACCCGCCAGCGAAGAGAAATCGAAGGGGAATACCCGGTACACGGTATAGAGGACGGCGATACCGAATATATCCAGGAGGATCTTCGCAGTCTCCCGGAGGAGGAAGGGATCGTACGCCAGGAAGATGAGGTTAGCGACGATCGCGGCAACGAGCGCGAGGTCAAGGACAGGGAGCACCTGGTTCCAGGCATCGGTCACGAACGGGATGCCCCAGAAGAGGAGATTGTTCGCTATGTACAGGATGACGACGTTGACGACAATCGCGGCTATGTATTCGGATCTCCCCGCCATACAGCCTCCGTCAGCGGCTCCCCCCTGCCGGAGGGCGCTGCCAACAGCCCCGGAAGTCTGCTGGGCACCGGTCCCATAAATACCTGGCGGTTGTCCCATCCAGAAAGGCTGCCGCCATCGATCGAGGGAAGTTAATAGGATCCTGCGACAGAGTACAGGAGGAGAGCATGGAACCGTCAGAACCAGCAAAAGATTCCTATCTGGAGTTGATCCGAAGAAGGGGAAGAGATGCAAACCCCTTCTTCCGCCTGATGGGCATCGAGATCAGCCGGATCGGTAGCGGCGAAGCCGAGCTGACGATGCGGATACGCCCCGATATGGCAAACGGGGCGGGGTGGCTGCAGGGCGGTATCTACCTCTCCCTCACCGACGAGGCGATGGCGCTGGCCCTCTACAGCGTACTCGGTCCCGGCGAGGGCGTAGCGACGATCTCCGAGAGCACCAGCTTCATCCGCGGTGCACGGGAAGGGGGGCTGATCGCCCGCGGCAGGGTGGTGAGGAGAGGGCGGCGCGTGGCATTTGCCGAGGGCGAGGTGCGGCGCGAGGGCGGGGATGCGGAACTCCTCGCGAGAACCACGGCATCGTTTGCAATCCTGCAGGAACCGGAACGAGGGTGAGAGGGGCACGCTGCCCGCGCATCGGCCGTTTCGGGCGGGGGTTGGAGAATAGGAGTTGCAGGAAGGCGTGCATATATACCGAAGCGCCGCGAATAAATAAGTATAGGTGAGGGAATTGAAGTATATCGTCGTAACCGGCGGCGTGATGAGCGGCCTGGGAAAAGGCATCACGTCTGCATCGGTTGGCCGAATCCTGAAAAACCGCGGTTACGAAGTGACCGCGGTGAAGATCGACCCCTATCTCAATATCGATGCAGGCACCATGAATCCTGCGCAGCACGGAGAGGTCTTCGTCCTCTCCGACGGCAGCGAGGTCGACCTCGATCTCGGCAACTACGAGAGGTTCCTTGATATCAACCTGAACGCCTCCCACAACATCACCACGGGGAAGGTCTACCGCACGGTCATCGAAAAAGAACGGAGAGGGGATTTCCTCGGGAGCACCGTTCAGATCATCCCTCACATCACCGACGAGATCCGCTCCTGCATCCAGAGGGCGGCGCTGCAGGAAGTGGATCACGGCAAGACCGCGGATATCTGCATCGTCGAGGTGGGCGGCACCGTGGGCGATATCGAGAGTATGCCATTCCTGGAAGCGATCCGCCAGATGCGCGGAGAACTCCCCGATGCCGACCTCGTTCTCATCCACGTAACCCTCGTCCCCGTGGATACGATGGGCGATCTCAAGACCAAGCCGACGCAGCACTCGGTGAAAGCGCTCCGGGAACTGGGGCTCTCCCCGGATATCATCGTTGCCCGCAGCGATCGCGTGATCGGTCTGGCAACCAAGAAGAAGATCTCCGCCTTCTGCGACGTCCCCCAGAAAGGCGTCATCAGCGCGACCACAGTGCCGGATATTTACCAGGTCCCCATGGAGATGGAGAAGGAGGGGCTGGCCGACGTTCTCACCGATCTCCTGAACCTGGAGAAGAGAGTACCCGACACGGAGTGGTACCGCCTGGTAATGAGGGAGTACACAAACCGCATCACGGTCGCGATCGTGAGCAAATACGGCATCGAGGATGTCTACATCAGCGTCAAGGAGGCGCTCAAGCACGCCGGCCGCGCACTGTCGACGGAGGTCAAGATACGCTGGCTGGACGCGGAGAGTTACGATACCGCCCATCTCTCCGATGTGGACGGCATTCTCGTGCCCGGCGGATTCGGCACCCGCGGTATGGAAGGGAAACTGCAGGCGATCGGCTATGCGCGCCGTGAGAAGGTGCCCTACCTGGGTCTCTGCTTCGGATTCCAGCTGGCGGTGGTGGAGTACGCACGCGGCGCGCTCGGCTGGGGGGATGCGACCAGCCAGGAGCTCGGCGACGGGCGGCACGTCGTCGCCCTCCTGCCGGAGCAGGAGGGAGTGAACGATCTCGGCGGCACCATGCGCCTGGGGGACTACCCCGTCCGCCTGAAGGAAGGCACGCTCGCGATGCACCTGTACGGGAAGGCGGAGATCGTGGAGCGGCATCGCCACCGTTACGAGGTGAACCCGGTCCACATCGACGACATGGAGGAGGGCGGGCTGGTATTCTCCGGATCGAACGGCGATCGGGTGGAGATCTGCGAGATTCCGGATCATCCGTTCTTCCTGGCGACGCAGTTCCACCCCGAGTTCCGTTCGCGGCCGACCACCCCCTCGCCCCCCTTCCTGGGTTTTGTGAGGGCCTGCCTGGATAGGCAGCGGGGGTACCAGCGGTGAGGTGATGCCCGTGAATGCAGAGAAGTTCATCGACAGGGCAGTTGAAGAGATCCGGAACGCCTCCGCCGGCGAAAAGGTCGTGATGGCCCTCTCCGGGGGAGTCGACAGCTCCGTCTGCGCCAGTCTCGGCGCCCGGGCGATCGGCGATCGGCTGATCCCGATCTACGTGGATACCGGCCTCATGCGGAAGGGTGAGACCGATAGGATTCGGGAGACCTTCCAAGAGCTCAATCCGGTCGTCGTGGATGCGGGGGGCGAGTTCTTCTCCGCCCTCCGCGGGGTGACCGATCCCGAGGAGAAACGGAAGGTGATCGGGGAGAGATTCATCCGCATATTCGAGCGCGAGGCGAAACGAAGCGGAGCACGGCACCTCCTGCAGGGCACCATCTATCCGGATCGGATCGAGAGCGAGGGAGGCATCAAGAGCCACCACAACGTCGGGGGGATGCCGCTCCGCATCGAGTTCGAGAGAATCATCGAGCCGCTCCGCGATCTCTACAAGGACGAGGTGCGGGAGATCGCGGGCGCCCTAGGACTGCCGGCGGAGATCCGGCACAGGATGCCGTTCCCGGGACCGGGTCTGGCTGTGCGCGTGATCGGCGAGGTGACGCCGGAGAAGATCGCCGTCGTTCGGGAGGCGAACGCGATCGCCGAGGAGGAGCTCGTTGAGACGTATCGGCCCTGGCAGTGCTTTGCCGCGCTTCTCGGACGCGGCACCGGCGTCAAGGGCGACATCCGCTGCCACGGCTGGATCGTGGCCATCCGCGCGGTGAACTCGAGGGATGGCATGACCGCCGATCCGCTGGACGTGCCTTTTGCGGAGCTGGTTCGGATCGGCTCCCGCATCGCCTCGGAGATTCCGGAGGTCGCGCGGGTGGTCTACGACGTCACCCCCAAACCCCCGGCGACGATCGAGTACGAATGAGGAGGAAGAGGTTATCATGGCAGATTATCCGGTTCACTCTTTTACGGAGCTCGAGTCCCGCTACTACCAGCCCACGTTCTCGCGGGCGATCCAGATCGTGCGCGGGCGGGGCTCCCGCGTCTGGGATTCGGAAGGAAGGGAGTACATCGACTGCGTCGCCGGAATAGCGGTCTGCAGCACGGGACACTGTCATCCGGCAGTGGTGAAGGCGATCTGCGATCAGGCGCGGGAGCTGATCCACTGCTCCAATCTGTACTACGTGCCGCATCAGGGGGAGCTGGCGCGGAAACTGGCGGAGATCACCGCCCTCTCTCGTGTCTTCCTGACCAACTCCGGTACGGAGGCGACAGAGGCAGCGATCAAGCTCGCGCGGATCGCCACGAAGAGGAAGAAGTTCGTTGCATTCGACCACGGTTTCCACGGCAGAACCCTCGGCGGGCTTGCTGTCACCCATAAGCCTGCGATCCGGGAGCCGTTCGAGCCGCTCGAGCCCCGCTGCACCTTCCTGCCGTACGGGGATCTGGAGGCCGTGCGAAAGGCCGTGGATGCCGATACCGCCGGCATCTTCGTGGAGCCCGTCCAGGGGGAGGCGGGCGTCATCCTCCCGCCGGAGGGCTTCATCGCCGGCCTGCGGGAGATCTGCGACGATACCGGAGCCCTCCTGATCGTCGACGAGGTGCAGAGCGGGATGGGTCGGACAGGGAGCTGGCTCGCCATCCAGCAGGAGCGGGTGGAACCGGACATCGTGACGCTGGCAAAAGGGCTTGCCAGCGGATTTCCCATCGGTGCCATGGTCGCCAGGGAGGGGCTCCTCTTCAAGAAGGGCGACCATGGAAGCACCTTTGCCGGCGGGCCGATCGCATGTGCGGCTGCGCTCGCCACCATCGGCGTGATCGAGGATCTCCTCCCGGAGATTCCAGCAAAAGGCGAACGGTTCCGCCGGGGTCTTGCCGCCTGCCGTCCGCGCGTGCGGGGCCTGATGATCGGCATCTCGATCGGGGAGCGCTGCCCCGAGGTGCAGCAGCGCTGTATGGATGCCGGACTTCTCGTCAACTGCGCCGCCGACGGCAATCTCCGCCTTGTACCTCCACTGGTCATCCAGAACGAGGAGATCGACAGGGCGATCGAGGTCATCCATGCGGCGACTGGTTAGGTCGTGCTTTACGGGAGGCGGCTACGTCTACGCGACCCGGGCCGAAGAGATAGCGCGTGCAGCCGGTCACACCCGCTGTGCGCGCCTGGCATCGAACGAGAGCCCGTTCCCGCCCTCCCCCCTCGCCATCGAGCGTGCGGTGCAGGCGATGCGCCGGGCAAACCGGTATCCGCCGGAGGTGCCCGAATCGCTCTGCCGCGCTCTCAAAAGATTGCATGGGGACTATCCGGTAGCGATCGGGAACGGTATGGACGGTGTCATCGAGACGCTGATGAGAACGCTCGTGGACCCCGGCGACACGGTCGTCATCGCAACACCGACCTTCTCCTTCTACGGCGTTGCCGCTACAGCGCAGGGGGCGTCCATCCGCACAGTACCCCGCCGTAAGGACTTCTCGGTGGACGTTGCGGCGTTCGTCGATGCCTGCCGGGGGGCAAAGATCGCCTTTCTCTGCACTCCCAACAATCCCACGGGAACCCTCACCCCCGTCGAGGCGGTAGAGGAGATCCTGAAGAGCATCGACGGACTGCTCTTCCTTGACAATGCATACGTCGAGTTCTCGGAGACCGATTATCTGCCGCTCCTGAAGGACCATGACAATCTTGTGATCGGCCGCACGATGTCGAAGATTTACGCCCTCGCCGGCCTCCGCCTGGGGTATGCGTTCATGCCTGCCTGGCTCCTGCCGTACTACCGCAAAGCGGCGACCCCGTTTGCCGTGAACGCGGTGACCGCGGCAGCCGCCGAGGGGGCCCTTGCCGATCGGGATCTCGTAGAGCGGACGCGGGCTCATGTGAGGGCATGGAGGGAGATCGTTCGGGACCGCGTGAACTTCCCCACCTTCCCCTCGGAGGCCAATTTCGTCCTGGTGGACGTGCGCCCGCACACGGGGGATGCGGTGATGGAGAGGCTGGCAGCCAGGGGGGTGCTCGTGCGCTCCTGCACCAGTTTTCCCATGCTCGGTGATCACTATATCCGCGTGAGCATCGGCGATGCATGGGAGAACGAACGGTTCCTGGAAGAGATGAATCGGCTATGATGGTGGGCATTACCGGCGTTCCCGGGACCGGGAAATCCAGTGTCGCTCGGGAGCTGGAGGACAGGGGGCATCGTGTCGTCCGCCTAGTGGATGAAATCGGGAGTTATGTCTGCGAAGAGGATATCGATCGGATGACCGCGGTCGTCGATGAGGAGCGTTTTGCGGAAGAGTTTCCTCCGGTGGAGGGGTTCGTGGAGGGGCTCCTCGCGCACTTTCTCCCCTGCGACCGGGTGGTGGTGCTCCGCTGCCGACCCGATGTGCTGCGGGAGCGTCTGGAGAAGCGGGGCTATCCGAAGGCGAAGATCGACGAGAACGTCGAGGCAGAGGCGCTCGACGTGATCCTGATCGAGACGGTCGAGCGCCATCCCCCGGAGCATATCCTCGAGATCGACACCACGATGCTCTCGCCGGCGGATGCCGCGGACAGGATCGAGGGGTTCCTCGCGGGAAGGGTTGCTCCATCCTGCGGAACGCTCGACTGGTCGGAGTACGTGATGCGACGATGACGCTGGATCGCCTGCGGCCGTATACGGGGGTGATGCTGCGACCGCTGATCGCGGCCTGCCGGTGGGCAGGCATCACCCCCAATGCCTTCAGCGTCGCATCGTTCCTTGCCGCCTTCCTGGCCGGTTTCGCCTTCTACGCACAGCAGATCCCCCTCGCGGTGGCGCTCGTGGGCGTGAATGCCCTCTTCGATGCGCTCGACGGAGCGCTCGCGCGAGCTCTGATGGTGGACGGGAAGAAGGGTGACTTCCTGGATCATGTCATCGATCGCTACGCGGACATCTTCATCATCACCGGCATATTTGCGGGAGGCGCCGCTCCCTGGGAGATAGGCATATTCGCCCTCACCGGTGTGCTGATGGCATCCTATCTGGGCACGCAGGCGCAGGCGGTGGGTGTCGGCCGCTACTACGGCGGGATTCTCGGAAGGGCGGATCGGCTGGTTCTGATCCTCATCGCCGGCGTGCTGGATGTCCTCATCCCCGCGGGGGTATTCGGGTTGCCCTACCTGGGGTGGCTGCTCATATTCTTCGGCATCCTGGGTCACGCCACCGCAGCCCAGAGATTCATCTACGTCATCCGGAGGATCTAGAAGGGAGACGGGAGATCATCTGCGGTTGATCTCTTCCCGCACCCGATGAATGGCATCGTAGATCGCCCCGCGGAACTCCCTGCCTATCTCCTCCCAGGTCTTACCCTCCGCCGGAGCCCTCTCCGGCTGCCTCCTCCCCTCGTCCGATCGATCTCCGGAGAGACGGGAGAAGATATCGATGTACCCGAAGATCAGCACACCCAGGAAGAGGAACGGATAGACCAGGGGTTCTACGAACTCCAGCACCCGGAATACGTCGAGATTGTAGAGCTCGTCCACGAAGCGGAAGATGCGGAAGAGAAACGCGACCAGGAAAATGCTTGCGGTGGCAGAGAAGAAAGGCGCCGGCAGATTCAGCGGAAAAGCAAATGCGGAAAAAACCTCGGCGATCAGGAACATGACGGCAATAAAGACGAGAAGCCCCGCATTCAGCCATAGAAACCCCACGATGGCACTGAAAAGCGGCGCGTTCACATGGCCGGCAAGGAGTGTTATGATCGCAAGGACGACCAGGAAGAGAATGATTCCGATCGTTTTCGACAGAATGATCCAGGCAATGGATGGCTTTTCCTGCACCATCGTGCTTCTCCTCGATCGGGGTGCGATCGACTCAGGCAGCAGCCTCTCCGTACCATTTGGGGGAGGTGAGAGATAAGCATATCCACGATACGGACGGAATGGGGGGAGAATGCAGCGAGTCCTGCGCTCTGCCCTCCCGCTCTCTCTCGCTCCAGCAACCCCGTGTCTCTGCCCCGGGATCCATCGAGAGGGCCCGGTGCGATGGCGGTTACCGTGATGGTCTCTCTAACCTCGAATTTTCAGCGAGCGTGAAAATAGCACCAGGAACACGCCCATCCCGAAGAAGGCGAGCCCCGTGATCAGAGCCAGGGGGGAGCCCAATCGCAGGTAGTCCGTGACGGAGTAACCGGCGAAGAAGCCTGTCAGGTAGGATGCGACGCTCCACCTGCCGTTGAGCGCCGCATACAGGAAGGGGATCAGGGCGATGGGAAGGATCATCAGTGAGATCGTGTAGTCCCCCGCTACCGCAGTCTCCGGGGACAATCCGGCATGCTGCAGGCATATGACGTTGTACATGAAGTCCAGACCGATGCCGAAGAGATCGAGGTCCAGGGGGACGGCGCATCGCATCAGGGCTCCAGCGAACATCGAGGCGATGAACAGTTTCATCAGCCGATCCAGCAGTCTCATGCATGGAATTGGTTGTAACAGGTTGTATATATAGTTTGTATAATCTTTAATTCTGAAATTTCGATAGAATTTTGCAAATAAAATGAATAACATACCCAAAACGTGACGATTCCTTGCCACTGTACCATTGGAACAGGATTCGTCGATCGGTCAGAACCAGCGGTCGAGTGTCTTCTGGCCGCTGCTCTCGCGGAGTTTCGCGAGAGCGGCCTGCACGCGCCCCTCGGTGAAGTCGTAACGGTCCACCAGCATGGAGAGGACCCCCTCCGCATCCGGCGGATTCCACGCCAGGTCGTACCGACTCTCCACCGGCGGGTGAATGAAGAATGCACGGATCGGGCCGGGATCGAGATCGGGAAGGTGCTCCTTCAGCGCTGCATCAGCCTCCCCTTTCAGCACCAGCTTGAGGGCGGTCTTCGGCCCGATCCCGCGAACCCCGGGATTGAAATCCGTTCCTACGAGGATGCCGATGTCGATCAGCTGCTCGCGGGTGATCGAGAGTCCTTTCAGCACATCGGCCAGAACGATGCGTTCCGGGGAGACAACGACCGATCGGCCCCGCACCTTTCTCCGCCCGCTGATGGTCAGGTTCCGAACAAGCACCGGCGCGCCGAAGAGGAGGGCGTCGTTGTCCTGCGAGACGGCATAACTGGCTGCACCCTGCTCCACCATCCAGGCAGCCTGAGCCTCACCCTCGCTCGGCGCCTGGATCCAGGGGATTCCCATCAGGGTGAGAAGCTCTTTGGCACTCTCCAGAACGAGATCGTCGACGCGCGACGAAGAACGGGCCTGCCGGTAGGCTTCGTCCATGTCCCCGAGCGAGAGCGCTTCCCTCCAGCGCTCTCCAGCCGCCCTCCGGATCTCCCTGCGCTGTTCGATCGTCTCCGCCTTGAAACGGGGAGGCGTGCCGTCGAAGATGTAGACCGGGTTTATCCCCTTCTCCATGAAGTTGAGGGTCCGGAAAAATATGCCGGAGAGGTGGGATGTGACACGCCCTTTACTGTCCATCAGGGGCGTTCCGTCGGGCTGTCGGATGATCGAGAGAAACTGGTAGAGGGCGTTGTTCGCATCGATGGCGGCAACGCCCGAGAGGGTCTCCCACCCCACCGTCTTCTTGTACTCGATCAGGATATCCCGGATAGCGACGCCCATGACACGGATACTGCAGGTTTGTGCACGATCACCGATACATCCTCTTCGACAGGTCCTGCACGATGCTGTCGATGTGGCTGACGGTGTTCTCGTACTTCCTGCCCATCATATCCGATATCTCCTCGAGATTGACCCGCATGGTTCTCTCCCGCGCGATGACGTTGTTATCGAGGTGGTGGATCTTCATGCCCAGGGAGAGGAACAGTCCACCGAGCGAGAGCATTAAAAAGGTGGCGGATAGAGCGATGATCAGATCCTGCCAGACACGCCAGACGAGTGCCAGGGTGGAGATGACCATTATCAGGGTCAGCACGATGTCTCCAACGAATTCGCGAATCTCCATGAATTTAGATAACAAGGATTCATTAATTAAGCTAACTATAATGGATTGGTAGAAGACATGGACATACAGAAATTGTTACCGTTCCTCGGCATGCCCGCCCTGCTGATTGCGGTCGAGATTTTGGCGCTTCTACTCTCTTCACCCCTACAGGAGAGCGGGGCGATGGCATTTGAGGATCCTTCGGCTGTTGAAAATTCTTTAATATTTATCTTTTTTTTACTGGTGATGACTGCGATAATGCTCATTTTAATCAGAGTCCGAGTGAAATGGTTCATCAAGTACTTTATCGCATTTGCTATCGCAACCAGCTTATTTTATGTGTTCCTTGCAATTGCCACGATTCTTACCGGTGGTACCTTCTGGGGCTTCGTACTCTCTATAATGTTTGCGATTATTGCAACTGTCATTCTTTACAAGTATCCGGAATGGTATGTCATCGATGCGTTCGGGATCCTGATCGCTGCCGGGGTTGCGTCCATATTCGGCATCTCCCTTGCCATCCTCCCCGTCCTGATCCTTCTCGTCCTCCTCGCCGTCTACGATGCCATCTCGGTGTACAGAACGAGGCACATGATCACCCTTGCGGAAGGCGTGCTGGAGACGAAAGCCCCTATACTCTTTGTAATCCCGAAGAAAGCCGATTATTCGTTTGTGCGGGAGGGAGTATCCATGCAGAAGGGGGAGCGCGGGGCGTTCATCATGGGGATGGGTGACCTGATCATGCCCACCATCCTCGTCGTCTCGGCTAACGTCTTCCTGCGCGGGGAGACAACGGTGATCCTGACTATTCCCGCCCTCGGGGCGATGGCCGGCTCGTTCGTCGGGCTTGCCGTGCTGATGCACTTCGTCAGTCGGGGGCGTCCCCAGGCCGGACTCCCGCCGCTCAACGCCGGAACCATCGGGGGGTTCCTCCTGGGTTGCGCTATCGCGGGGGCGTGGGGCTGGGTTCCCTTTGTGTGAGGATCGCATCCAGGACTTCACCGACCCCGCTCCCCGTCTCGGTGGACATGTTCAGGAAGCCGGGCAGGGGTCGGATATCCGCCTTGTTCACGGCAACGATCAGGGGGACGGCGACCATGCCCTCCACCTCCTCCAGCAGGCGGCGCTGCTCTTCGAGAGTATACCCGCAGGTCTCGCTGGCATCCAGAATGAAGAGCACCGCATGCGCCACGTTCATCAGGGCGGAGAGCGCCTGCCTCTCGATCGGGTTCCGCTCCTGCATCGGGCGGTCCAGAATCCCCGGCGTATCCACGAACTGCACGCGCTCCCGTCCGACAGTACGGTGGCCCAGCAGAATCCCTCTGGTGGTGAAGGGATAGGACGCAACCTCCGGCTCCGCAGTGGTCACCCGTCGGATGAACGAGGACTTGCCCACGTTCGGGTATCCCGCCACGACGATCGTGAACTCGTCCCGGATGTCGGGCAGTTCCCGAAGTGCGTTCCGAACATCGTTGAGGTAACGGAGATCTCCATCCACCTGGTGCACGATGGACGCGATCCGTGCCACCGCCCGTCTGCGGACAGTGAGGGTGTCCTCGGCATGCCGCATCAGACGGGCTTCGCCAATGCCGACCTGCATTGCGCTTCTCGCTGCCCAGCTCACGGCGCCGAGCGACTTTTTCACGCTGCCCACACCGAACAGGATGTCCACCATATCTCGGTAGAAGGGGGGGACCGAATCGATGGATGGAAATCTGTGGACGATGTCGTCGAGGCGGTCGTGCACCGCCTGTGCGATGGATCGAACGAACTCCTCGTTCGCACGGTCCCTGTTCCGTTTATCCTTCATCTTCTTTGCCGCCCGCCGCAGACTTCTGTCGAGGACTTCATCGGCGGTCGGCACGGTTGGTATACTCTCGAATTCCACGCGGCACAACCCATTTATGTATGGCAAACTAAGATGATCAATCATTATGGATTTATCGCTCATTCAGAGGGAGATCCTGATCACGCTCATCACCCTGTACCACCATCACTCTCACGCGATCAAGGGGGAAGAGATAGCAGAGGTGCTGAAGCGGAATCCGGGCACGGTCCGGAACCAGATGCAGGCGCTGAAGGCGATTGGTCTAGTGGATGGTGTGCCGGGCCCCAAGGGGGGGTATGTCCCGACAGGTCTGGCCTATCGGGAACTCAATCTCACGAACTACGAGCAGGAGGCAAACGTTCCCATCCAGCGGAACGGGAATCCGGTGCAGGGGGTTCGGGTCAGCGAGATCGACTTCACCACGCTCTGCCACCCCGATCTCTGCCATGCCGACGTGAAGGTCATCGGAAGCATCCGATCGCTGGAGATCGGAGAACGGATAACGATCGGCCCTACCCCCGTCAACAAACTCCTCATCCGAGGGGAGATCATCGGCAAGGACGAGGTGAAGCAGGTTCTTCTCGTCTCCATCTCCGAGATGGTGTCGCTCCCCAAGAAACCGATCCGGCACTACATGAGCTCCCCCCTCATCTCGCTTCCCATCGGCGCCACACTCGAGGATGCGATACGCCTCTTTTCGCTTCATCGCGTTCATGGAGCCCCTGTCATGGACGGGGATGCGCTCAAGGGGATCATCACGCTGACGGATGTTGCCGATGCGCTTCGGCAGGGCAAAGCCATGGACACATCCATCCGCGAAGTGATGACGACCGACGTGGTCAGCGCTCCTTCCAGTACCCGCCTGTTCGAAGTGATAAAAAGGTTCAAGGAGAGGGAGATCGGTCGACTGATCGTAACGGAGAACGACAAGCCAATAGGCATTCTCACCCAGACCGATATCATCCGGATACTCCCCTCCCTGTAATTCTTTTCTCCTCCAGGGGACGCGTACCATGCCGCTCACGGAGTTAAGTATATATATTGGAATCTCTATTCTGTGTCCAACGACCTCTGGCAGCCGTTCGGGATGAGAGGGTTGCCGGATTCCAGGAGTGGATGAAACAATGGCAGAGTTACCCCATGCGCCTGTCGGCAGGATCATTAAAAACGCGGGAGCGGAACGTGTCAGTGCGGATGCAGCCGAGGAGCTTGCTTCGATCATGGAGGAGTATGCGAACAGGATTGCAAAAGAAGCGATCAAGCTGGCCAGTCATGCAGGGAGGAAGACTGTTAAAGCGCCCGACATCCGTATGGCTGTGGAGACTGTAAGGTAGAAAATTCGGGCAAATACAACCAGATTTCACCAAAAAATACCGAATCACAACAATTTAAATAGTAATAAGTACCCTTTTTCTGTATATGAGTAGAACCTTCTCCCGCGCCCTTGCGAGAAAGAAAATTATGAGCAATGACGGAATGGTCATCGGCACGCTGAAAAATATCATGGTGGATCTGGAGTCCGGGCAGGTGGTGGACCTGATCGTCAAGCCGGATCCGTCTTTCAATACGGAAGGCTACCGCATGGATGGGGACCGCATGTTCATCCCCTTCGAAGCCGTGAAGGACATCAAGGACTATATCGTCGTCGACCGCTATCTATCCAAGAAATAATCCGATATGTGCTTTTTGCGGCGGGACGGTTAATTTTGCCGCTTTTTTCGACCATTCCTCCACAACGTCCGGGGATACGGCGGGCGGCATCCCTCCGGGATGCGGCGTTATGGTGTAAGAAGATCTGTTGCGACTCCTCGCTCACGCCTCCGGAGGGGAGGGGGCTGCTCCGTTTTATTCCCCCTGCGAATGGAGCTCAGTCGGCTGGATTCCCGCCCAGTGGCTCGTAGTTGTGGTTCCTGCACAATCGGAATGCGAGGCGGAGTGGTTTGCTATGGTTTGCCGGCATCCGATCCGGCAGGATGTGAGGGCAGGTGCACCATGCAGAGATCCAGGTGATCGGGGTGCGATGATGTCTGCGGCTCTGAACAGGCATCGGTTTTTCCACGTGGATCTTCCACCGGCAGGTATCGCACATCGGTTCAATCGGAGTCTGGGTCGGAGATTCCAGGACGAGTTTCTTCATTCCCCCGCCACCCCCTTTAGATGCGTGGAGCGTGTTGCAGTAAAATAAACGCGATGTTATAGTACTTAGTTATATAAAAAACATTGCTTCAACCTATCATCCGCTTCCAGACCGCCCCGGCGAGCCCTCCGGTGAGACACGGCATTTTTCGCGGAGGGGATTCCGGCTCTCCCATCGCAGGGAGAACCGGCCACGGTGTCGGATGCGGATCGAAAGAGTCTGCATGGACCGCTCGCCCGCGCACCGGTACAGTCGGGCGGGTGCTGCTGCAGAGGAGGGCACCGCTCCGCCCCGCGGATGGGGGCGCCTCCCGGCCACCGGAGAGGGTTCTTGCCCCGGGAAAAAGGACAGCCCTTCGATCCGGGCGGCAGGAACTCCGTCCTCCGTCAGGAATCGTCATAAAAAAAAGTTTCCGCCCGACAGGACGACGGTAGCGGAATCGGCAATGCGGATCGTCAGCGATCCATCGCGAACAGATGCCGGTACTTCGCGATCGCCTCGACCACTCCCTCGCCGAACGGTTTTGATGTCACCCATGCCGCCGCACCCTTCGCCTCGGGATGGGCGTTCGCAACGGCAATCCCGATTCCGGCTGCCGCCAGCATCTCGGTGTCGTTCTCCGAATCCCCGATTGCCATGAACTCACGGCTCTCGAGCCCCATTGCGCGGGCAAGCCGGGTCAGGGCGATCCCCTTGTTGAGGTCGGGAGAGAGCAGGTGTATGGCAAATCCGGTATGCACCACGCGTATGGGAAAATCGGACAGGACGCTGCGCACCTCGCCCACGTCCACCGTCGGACCGAATGCGACGTCGGAAAACCGATAGTTGGGGCTGTAGAGGTTCAGCCTCTTCCCCTGCGGTCCAAAGTGGGCCTCAAGCCTCCGAAAAGCATCCCAGGCCAGCGACTGATCCCCAAAAATATGGAGGTCT
This sequence comes from Methanomicrobiales archaeon, assembly GCA_030019205.1. Classification (NCBI taxonomy): domain Archaea; kingdom Methanobacteriati; phylum Methanobacteriota; class Methanomicrobia; order Methanomicrobiales; species Methanomicrobiales archaeon. The sequence continues at coordinate 199,523 of JASEFH010000001.1, read as the reverse complement.
CCATCGTAGCCGACACGGAACACGCCGCCATTTTCGGCAATGAACGTTCCTGAAGTGCCGATCATCTTGGATACGGCGTCCATGAAGCAGGCGGTGTTGCCGCTTGCCAGCGTCACTTCGATGCCTTGGTCGAGGAGACTGCGGAGACACTCGATGGCAGCGGAACTGATCCTGCGGCGTCGATCAGTCAATGTACCATCGATGTCGCATATGATGGCTTTTAACATGGTTTGAGCCCTGACTGCTCAACCATGAATGTCGCCTCGCCTTCCGGCAGGTTGGGACTGTCCACCAGCCTGGCGATCCGCTTCCCCCCTTTGCTCTTCCGCAGGTAGAGACGGAACGTCGCCGTATGCCCCACGATGTTCCCTCCGATGGGCTTGGTGGGATCCCCGAAGAAGACACCCGGGTTGGACATGACCTGGTTGGTGACCAGTGCCACGGCGTTGTGTTCGTCCACCAGCTTGAAGAGCTCGTGCATGTGCCGGTTCAGCTTCTGCTGCCGCGACGCCAGAGTTCCCCGCCCCGCATACTCCGCCCGGAAGTGCGAGGTCAGCGAGTCCACGATGAAGAGGCGGATGGGCCTGTCGCTACCCTTCAATTCGGCAGCAAGTTCACGGGCGGTCTCGATGAGGAGCATCTGGTGATCGGACGTGAGCGCCCGCGCCACCTGGATATTGCTCAGGAACTCCTCCGGACTCCCGATCTCGATGCCGAGCCCGTTCAGGCCGTTCACCATCTGCTCGATCCTCTCGGGACGGAAGGTGTTCTCGGTGTCGATGAACAGCGCACTTCCCGCGAGCCCGCCGACTTCCTCGGGAAGCTGGACGTTCACCGCCATCTGGTGAACGATCTGGCTCTTCCCGGACCCGAACTCCCCGTAGAGCTCGGTGATGGCCTGCGTCTCCATCCCTCCGCCGAGCAGGTTGTCGAGGTCCGGCACCAGGGTCTTCAGTTTCCGCACATTCTTCCTCTGCTCGAACACATCCTTACCCGTCTTGAACCCGCCGATGTCGGCCACTTCGCGGGCAGCCTTGATGATCTTCTTCGCCGTGGACTCTCCGATCTCCGCGGCTTCGGCCAGCTCCGCAGGGGAGGCGGTGGCAATGCTCTCGATGGTGCTGAAACCCGCATCCCGCAGTTTATCCGCAGTTGTGGGTCCAACACCGGGGAGATCTTCCAGATACGTGGTTGCAGACATTCGTATCATCTACCTGGCATTCTCGATCTCGAGCGGTCAGCTCAGATACCATCTTTATATACGCAGTACCCCATAAAGGTGTTCAGCCGTGCAGCGCGAAAGTGAAGGGCCTGCATGGCCAGTCCCGTAAAAATTCCGCGATTTAAAGAGATCCGATCTCTGGCAGTTCCCGCTGTGGTGCGTATATCTCCCAGCAATGTCCGCACTCCGCACGTGCACCCCGCAGCGAGCCGTCGGGGGGACGACATCCGCACCGAACCTCCCCGAAACCGGTCCTGGCCTGAGCGATGCGCCGCGGCAGAGATTCTCGGACATCTTTCCACCCATGCGCCTGCAACCGCCGTTCCGACGCCCCCTCCCGCAAGAACAGAAGTGAGCCGGACGGGGATCAGAGACGGTCCAGGAACGATCGCGTACGGGCGATGAGTCGGGCCCTGTCCAGAACGATCCTCTCGCTCGACAGGACCTGCAGCCTCCTCTGGCATGCCAGCCCCCGAACCCTCATCTCCGATCCAGGGGGGAGTTCCCCCTCCAGCATATAGTACTCCCTGCCATCGTCTATCGCGGTGCCGTACAGGGTAGCCAGAACGGTTCCCTGAAAGACGATCTCCTCCGCCTCCCGGCAGCACCTGACGAGAACGCTGCCCCGCTGGAGGGAGAGCTCGAGACCTCCCTGCCGGCTCTTGCGGGCAAGCGCCCCGTGCACTTCCACGCTCTCCCCGGGCATCAGAAGATCCCTTGCCATGTCGCCCCAGAAGACAAGCCGCACCTCCCCGTCCTGGCAATCGAGGATAGCGTTTCGGACGAAGGACTGCTCTCCCCGCCGATCGGTGAAACTTCGCATCGGCTCGACGGTCTTCAGCGTCCCGCGGACGGAGTATGTCCTCCCTTCCTCTATCTCGCCGGGCCGTGCGAACGGGATCTCGACATCCGCGGCCAGAGGCTCGATTCGCCCCAGCTCGTCCAGATGGTACTCGAACCTCTCCGCCCGTGATACCCTCTTTGCACCCCGGATGCGGTAACTTCCTCCCGGTTCGACCGTAGCCAGGAGCATCGGCGCCCAGCAGACCAGGCGCACGGTTCCGAAAGCCCCCCCGACAATCGCCTCCTGCATCTCGCCCGCGCTGCCGTCCCGCCGGCAGAACTCCCGTATCTCCCCCTTCGATAGGACGTACGCCTCGATATCCTCGATGCCGTTGCCGGCTGCCGCTACAGCGGCAGCGGCGCCGTCGAGGTGGATCTCGCAGACGGCCTTGCGGAGAGCGAGGGCGTGAACCTCGATCGGGCCGTTCGCATGAGCCTGCTGCGGGCGGCCGATGATCTCCAGCACTTCCCCGACATCGATCTCGTCGATCGCGGCTGCCTTCTCATCCCACAGGACGACCCGGACGCGGCCGCTCTCATCCCCCACCTGCAGGCTCGCCACCATGCCGTGGCTGCCATCCGAGCGGACGAACTCCCGGGGAGGGGAGCATTCCAGGATCTTCCCGAAAAAAGAGAGAAGAGATGCCCGGGCGGTGAGATCGCGAATCCTGACGTGGTGGCGGCCGCACTCCTTGACGACCAGCATGGCTGCAGTCTCCTCGTCCAGGAGGTCTCCGCTCTCCTCGATCTTCGCCTCTACTCTCTCCTCGAACTCCTCCCGCGAGAGCAGATCGTCCACGAGGGCATAGTGGAACTTCACACGGGCACCCCTACAGCCAGGGCGGGCGGATCATGGCAGCTGCGATATCGTCAATCCCCTCTTCGCGCCGCATGCAGGCAGCCCGATCCCGGCTGACGATGACCTCCGCGCAGCGTGGGCGGGCGTTGTACTGGGATGCCATGGCAAATCCGTATGCGCCGGTATCCAGGAGAGCAACGATGTCCCCGGCCTTCAGGGGCGGCAGCTTCCGCTCGACAGCCAGGAGATCCCCGCTCTCGCAGATGGGGCCGGCAATGGTATACGTCTCCGATGCGGGCTGATCCGCCTTGTTTACCGCAACGACCTCGTGGTAGGCATCGTACATCACCGGCCGCACGAGAAGGTTGAACCCGGCATCTACATTGGCAAACTGTCGGCTCGTCTTCTTGACCGAGTTCACGCGGGCGAGCAGCACAGTCGAATCGGCGACGAGTGACCGCCCGGGCTCGACCCAGAGCTCCGGTCGGATGCCCGCATCGACGATGCCCTGCAGGAAGACGGGCATCACGCCGGACGCGTACTCCTCGTACGTGGGAGCCGTATCCGTCTCCCGGTGGTAGGGAATGCCGAGCCCGCCTCCGAGATCGATGAACTTCAGATCCACCCCCTCGTCCACAAGCCGTACAGCGATCTCCATCATCACCTCCGTAGCACGCGTGAAAGGCTCGACAGACAGGATCTGGGAGCCGATATGGCAGTGTATCCCGACCGGATCGATATAATCGCAGGCAAGCGCCTCCCCATAGGCGTCGGGGATGCTCTCATGCGGGATTCCGAACTTGCTGCTGGCGAGCCCGGTGGCGATCTTCGGGTGCGTTGGGACCTGCAGGGCTGGATTGACGCGGAACGCGATCTCCACCCTCCTGCCCGCGGCAGCGGCGGCGGCATCCAGCTGGTGCAGCTCGTCGAAAGAGTCGACGGAGACGCGAATGCCGCTCTCCACCGCCCTGACCAGATCCGCGGGGCTCTTGGAACTGCCGTTGAAGAGCAGATGCTCCGGCGGCATGCCGGCCTGCAGGGCGAGGGCGAGTTCGCCCGAGGAGAAGACATCAGCCCCGGCCCCCTCGGATGCCAGTATGGTCAGGATTGTGACGTTGCCGTTTGCCTTGGCTGCGTAGAGGATCCGCACGTTCGGGTAGTAATCGGAGAGCGCAGTATGGAATCTGCGGTAGTTATCCCGTATACGCTCCTCGCTTGTCACGTAGAGCGGAGTCCCGAACTGTTCTGCCAAGGTTGCGAGATCGTGATCGCCCATGTGGAGGTGACCGTTCCGAACCGAGAGATGGGGAGGCAGCCTCACGGTTTCAGCCTCCGGATCCGCGATAAAGCCTCCTGTATCCGCTCCACGGAGCGGGTGACGGCAAACCGCACGTACCGCGTGCCGTACTCCCCAAAACCGACTCCCGGCGTCGCCACGATGCCCGCTTCATGCAGGAGGCGGGTCGCGAACGTCATCCCGTCGGGAACCTCCATCCAGACGTAGAAGGTGGCTTTCGGGGAGTCGACGGCGAAACCCATGTCGTTCAGTCCATCGACGAGCATATCCCGCCGCTCCGCGTAGATGCCGCACGATCGCGCGATACAATCCTGCGGACCGGATAGCGCCGCGATCGCTGCTCTCTGTACGGCGTTGAAGATACCGGAGTCCACGTTGGTCTTCACCCTTTTCAGGCCGTCTAGGATGCTGGCATTCCCGCAGGCCATCCCGATGCGCCAGCCGGTCATGTTATAAGTCTTGGAGAGGGAGTGCATCTCCACTGCACACTCCATCGCGCCCTTCGTCTGCAGGAAAGAGGGTGCACGGTAGCCGTCGAAGGCAATCTCGGAGTATGCGTTGTCGTGCACCACGACGATCCCTCGATCCAGCGCGAGATCCACCACCTCCCGGAAGAAACCCTGCGGTGCCACCGCTGCCGTGGGATTGTTGGGGTAGTTGATGAACATGAGTTTCGCCCGCTTCAGGACCGCGTCGGGTATCGCCGATAGATCGGGGAGGAATCCGTTCTCGACGGAGAGAGGCATCGTGTGCACCCTTCCTTCGGCGAAGAGCGTTGATGTCCGGTACACGGGATAGCCCGGATCCGGGACCAGCACGTAGTCGCCGGGATTCACGAACGCCTCGGGGATGTGGGCGATGCCGTCCTTCGATCCCATCAGGGCGACCACCTCGTTCTCCGGGTTCAGCGTCAGGGAGAACCGCCTCCCGTACCAGGAGGCGACAGCATTGCGGAACTCCTGCATGCCCACGTAGGAGGGGTAGTGATGATTCTCCGGATCGCGGGCTGCAGCGCAGAGGGCATCCACGATGTGAGCGGGCGTCGGGAGATCCGGATCCCCCACGCCGAGGTCGATCACGTCCACCCCGCTCCGCTGCTTCTCCGCCTTCATCTCATCGATACGTGCAAACAGATAGGGGGGCAGATTGCCCATGCGTTCCGAGTACATCCATCAATTGTTTGTTGTGCGGGCTATTAAAAGCACTATCGGGTACAGCATCGGAAACGATCGGTGCCCTGCTGCGATGATACACGATCCGCACGGAGCCTGAAGGCCGGGCCCGAAGCCCTGGCAGGGCTGCACCCCTCGCGCGAAGATACGGGCGTCAATGTTCATGGATAGCGATGCCGAAATTGCGCTTTCGAGCAGGGCTGCGCCGTATACGCGTGAGGGGATGCGGCGTGAGGTGAGCGGCGTCATCCGTCTCCTCCGCCTGCAGGATACCATCACCCTTCGCTGCCGGGGCGAGCATTCGGAGAGGAGGGGGCGCATATCCATCCGCGAGCAGGGCACGGCGGGATTGCACCCGATCCGTATGCCTTTCGTCAGGCCGGGAGGAAGGGAAAGCCCGGTTCGCATGAGCCGTCTCCGCTTACTACATCGCAGACGGGACACACCAGTGATGGTCTCCCCTGTCCCACGGGGCGGAAGTGAATGTGATAAGGATCCGCAGCAGAATGATGTTGGGATGAACATGACAGTTGATGACATAGTTGTCGTACTCTCAACTGCACCGCCGGAGGACTCTCCGAAGATCGCCCGCAGTCTCGTGGAGGAGGGTCTTGCCGCCTGCGTCAATATCGTCGCCGTCCGCTCCTTCTTCCGCTGGCAGGGCGAGTTCTCGTACGAGCACGAGGATCTCCTCGTCATCAAGACGCGGAGAGAGAATATGGATGCCCTGACATCCCGCATCCGGGAACTGCACCCATACGACCTGCCGGAGATCGTCGCTCTCCCGGTCGTGGGGGGATTCGAGAAGTACCTGGAGTGGGTAGCCGGAGCCGGAGAAGTATGAACACCTGCACGGTTCGGGCAGTCCAGATTCGCGGCAGCGAAGTCCGCGCCATCGTCGATTCCGTCAACCGCGAGGATGCCGTCTCCCTGTACGTCAACGATCGCCTGTTCGCCACGCTTGTGGCGAGCCGCGATCAGCTGCGGGAGCTCGGAGCCGGATTCGTGGTCTGTGAAGGTCTGGCGGATCGGGTCGAGCACGTTGAAGCCCGCGGAACCGAGGTGCGGATCCGCGCCGATATTCCGAACGCCGTGCAGAGGGGGATCGGATCCTCCGGGGGCATCGACATCCTGCGGGAGCCCCGCAGGGTTGCATCCAGCCTGCGGATAGATCCGGAGATGGTCTTTGCCGTGACAGAGGCGATCGTCTCCGATGTATGGCGGGAGACGGGCGGTGTCCACACATCCGTCCTCTTCTCCGAAGGGGAACTCGTGGCCACGAGCTCGGATGTGGGGAGGCACAACACCGTCGACAAAGTTGTCGGCCACGCGCTTCTGAACGGCATCGATCTCTCCCGCTGCGTGATCGGGTGCACGGGGCGGCAGCCCCGGGGGATGGTGTCCAAGGCGGCGAACGCCGGAGTGCCCATCGTCATCTCGAAGGCGGCCTCGACGGATCGGGGGATCAGCACCGCAGAAGAGACGGGGGTCACTCTGATCTGCTTCGCCCGGGAGGGGCGGTTCACCGTCTACACGCATCCGGAGCGGATCATCGGGCTGTAACCGATCCCCGCCGGCATCCTCTGTTTGAGGCGTCCGGGGGCAGGCGGGCTGACGCCCGCCCGCACGACGCAGGGCGATCCCCGGGATCGCTGCCCGGAGGCGCCATGCCCCGGGCGGAATGGCCGGCCCGACGCAGGATCCCTGGAGCACGCCGTGCGGGCGATTGGCGGACTCATGGCAAAGCTTCAAATGCAGGATGCGCTGAAACGTCAGCATCGGAGGGGGCATGCGGGCAATCACCGGCATCGGCAAGCTCGTCACGGCCGTGATCGTCACCCAGCTCGCCGGGGTGATTGGTTCGGCATTCACAGCCCCTTCCATACCTGTCTGGTATGCATCCCTGGAGAAGCCGTGGTTCACACCACCCTCGTGGGTCTTTGCGCCTGTATGGACGACGCTCTATCTTCTCATGGGGATCGCCCTCTACCTGATCTGGGCGCGGGGGCTGGACCATCCTGGCGTGATCCCCGCGATCGGAGTGTTCTCCATCCAGCTGGTGCTCAACGTCCTGTGGTCGTACCTCTTCTTCGGCCTGCAGTCGCCCCTGCTGGGTTTCGTGGAGATCGTGCTGCTGTGGATCGCGATAGCTGCCACGATCGCCCTCTTCTACCGCGTATCCCGCGCTGCTGCCATACTCCTGGTCCCCTACATCGCCTGGGTGACCCTGGCGGCCTTTCTCACGTACGCCATCTGGATTCTCAATCCCTGAGCGAGTGTCCATCCTCGCCTCCATGCGCAATGCAGCGGCGTTCCCCTCAGCCGGGAAGCGTATTGGCTCCTACGGTCAGGAATCTGCCTTCCACCGCGACCCCTCCTTATCGGACATCCGCCTGTTGGCAGCAATCGTCCTGTGCCGGAGGAGAACCGTGGCATTGGCCGCCATGAACCTGATCCCTCCGAGGACGGGGTATGATCGCCGCTGCTCGAGTGTCTCTCCCGCAGGCATGGGGAGCGGTCTGCTCGGAGGGGGACGCGAAGCGATCGGACTCACCCCGGCCGGACAAGGCACTTCCGCAGGGACTACAGGGGATCGCGGATTCTGAACGGGAGCGCCGCACTCAGGTGTGCCATCTCTTTCTCCGCCGGAGCGATCGTCTTTGCGGATGCGGTAGGGCAGGATGCTGTGCGGCGATGAGATCCGAGACGGGGGATAGCATCCTTCCCCTTCTCGGCTGGCAGCCTCCACCCCCTTCCGTTGCGGCTTATTCGAACCGGCGGGAGGGGGTCTGCCTGTGCGTTCTGCGTTGCAGTGCATCGCGGGGAGACCGGGGACGAACGGAACCCGGAGTGCCGTCTGCGTGCGATAATCCTCGTTCCCGCTGACCCCGAATGCGAGGGATCGGGCATCCGAGTGACGGCTGCGGTGGTCTACACGGCGCGCATTCTCGCGGTGCGACACGATCCCTTCTGATGCATGCAGGATGGAGATGAGAAAACCGTATCGGCCTTATGGTTCGCGCTCCTCCATGAAGTACCGCCGGTTTATGATCCGCCATGCGATGAGAAGCTGCCCGATCTCGGTCGGGGTCAGGTAGGTGCGGTGTTTGTAGATGGCCCGGGGCGGACTCTGCACATGCTGCTCGATGCTCTCCTCCAGTTTCTCCATCACATCGTAGCGGAGTTCGCCATCGAAGGTGAGCACGCTCATCTCCCTTCCGGCCATCTCCTCGCGGCCGAACTCCAGGAGAAAACTGTTCTCGGAGAGGGAGAGCAGGGCAAAGAGGTCGAAAGTGAGATCGATATCCTGAATCGCCTCCTCCAGTCTGCTCTGGCAGATCGAGACGCGGTATATATTATGGATCGGCCCCAGATCCTCGCCATACTTGGAGAACGAGATCTTGATCAGGGCATCGGCGTATTCGCACTGGGGGGCGACGTATCTCTCGTAATCGCGGGCCCGCGCCTCGAGCTCCTCCACCACCTCCTCCCGGCGGTATCCCCGAACCTCCATGTCGCGCTGGATCTTCCAGTAGCGCTTCACATCCGCATCCGGATCGACGAAGATCTTGAAATCCATCAGTTCGCGCAGCGTCGGTGTGAAGAACGCGTGCAGACCTTCCAAGATCACGATCTTGGTGGGGGTGAAGCTGACCGGGGGCTCGATCGTCCCGGTGATATGGTTGTACACCGGCTTCTGGATGGTCTTTCCCTCTTTGATATCCCTCAGATGCTCCTCGAGACGCCGGAAGTCGTTGGCTTCAGGGGCAAGGGGCGTGACGCCTCTCTCCCGCCGCTGTTCGCGGTCCAGGGTATGGTAGTCGTCTAAGGTGATGGTCGAGACCAGATCTTTGCCGAAGATCTCGCGGATTGCGTTGGTGAACGTAGTCTTGCCGGATCCGCTGTCGCCCGCCACGCCGATCGTGAAGATGGTAGGGGATCGGAGGATGATGTCTTTCAGGCGCGGCATGGGCACAGGGGATGGATATTGCGGGCGAGCACGCAACCTGTTCAATGACCGCAAGCTCCACGACCTTGGAAAGCCTCTCGCATTCGAACCGGTGTGGTGCATGGATCTGGCTTTTTCCGGTTCACACATATATACTGATCTCCCGGTGTGAGGAGCGTACAAGAACGGAACTCCTCAGGCAATTCCGAGCGCTCCATGCTTCTCTGCGATATTCTCTGCCAGGCGATCCAGCGCCTGGTAGTCCTTCTCCCTCGGATAACCCTTCACCAGCACCGGATCCAGCTGCTCGAGTTTCACCGACTGGAGAAGCTCGGTCACCCGCTGCAGTGTGGCTCCGCCCCACCCGAACGATCCGATGAGGGCCATGTAGCGAATCTTGGGGCGGAGGAGGTTGACGAGATAGAGCGCAGCGACAACCCTTGGGTGCGGTCCGAAGAGCACCGTCGGGGATGCGATCACCATCGTCGCCGGATCGACGATCGCCGTCGCCAGCCGGGCGGTATCGTCGGAGGCCAGATCTACCGGTTCGACATCCACCCCCCTGCGTATGAGCGCATCCGTGAGGTATCGCACCATGTCGCGCGTGGTGCCGTGCATGGAGACGTAGGGAATCACCACACGGTTCGCCACACGATCGGAGGCCCAGTCCGCATAGGCGTCCAGAATGAACGAGGGGCGATCGTGCATGGGACCGTGGCTTGGCGCGATACAGTCGATCTCCAGCCCTGCGAGCCTCTGGAGGTAGGTGCCGATGCTGCTTCGGAAGGGCATCATGATCTCGGCATAGTAGAGTTTTGCGAGAGCGTACAGCGCGGACGGCTCCGGAGCGTGGAGGCTGCTCGTCGCCATGTGCGACCCGAGAAAATCTCCCGAGAAGAGGATCTTCTCCTCCTGCAGATAGGTGAGCATGGTGTCCGGCCAGTGGACCCACGGCGTCTCCAGGAACTGAAGCGTCCTGCTCCCGAGAGGAAGGGTATCCCCGTCCTTCACGACCCTGCACCGTTCCGGGGGGACGTCCAGGAGGAATCCGAGCAACTCCTTGCCTTTGGCGGTGCTGCACACCTCCGCACGGGGGAAGAGCTCCAGGATCATCGGAAGGGACCCGGAGTGATCCTGCTCGGCATGGTTCACCACCACATAGTCGATCGCATCCACGTCGAGCCGCACAAGATTCCGGATCAACTCCTCCTCTCCGGACGGGTCAACGGTATCGATGAGGGCAGTCTTCTTGCTTCCCTGCACCAGGTACGCGTTGTAGCTCGTGCCATGGGGCAGCGGCACCAGTGCGTCAAAGACTCTCCGCTCCCAGTCGATGGCGCCAACGGAGTACACGCCGGGTTTCATCTCTCGAACGGTCATTTTTATCACCGATTTCGTGGGCTGTCTGACAGACGGCACACTGCACCGCTCAGAACATCGCATTCGCTGCCGGTATCCACACTATGAACAGGATACGTATTAAAAAGTCCCTTCCCTTTCCGTTCCTGCGGAGTTGCTGCCCGCAACCCCGTAGCCCCGTTCCTCTCCGTATTGATGCCCCATAGAACGTCCCGGGGTGTCTCTCGGACCGCCTGTGCCCAGCCCTCCAGGACAGCAGGTGGCGGCTCGCCACGTCCGCCCCCGTCTCCAGACAGGGGTGAACGGACCTGGCAGGCGGATGGATTCGACTCCTGGTGCAGGGAAACGCCGGCATTCACGGCTCGCTCTTTTGATGCCGTATCGCCTCCCGCACCCCGCGGCAAACACGAGGATCCCGGAGCCGGACGAGCCCCCGGAAGAGACAAATTAAATAGTGTTAAAACAACCTAATCTTATATAATCCACCGGCATTCTGATTTCTGTACAGGGAATTCCAGCAGATGCTACCCCTCTATCGGGATATCCGCAGGCCTGCAAGATGCAACAGGGAGTCATACCATGAAACAGATCGCCTTCTATGGCAAGGGCGGAATCGGGAAATCCACGACATCGGCAAACGTCTCTGCCGCCCTCTCCGAGCTGGGGCTGCATGTGCTGCAGATCGGATGCGATCCGAAGCGGGACAGCACACGCATGCTCATGCACGGCACAAGAATCCCCACCGTGCTCGACCTGATCCGCGAACGCGGCGACGCCGCCATCCGGGCCGAGGAGGTGGTGTTCAAGGGCTACAACGGAGTCCGCTGCGTGGAGTCCGGTGGGCCGGAGCCGGGGGTCGGGTGTGCCGGACGGGGCATCATCGCCACGTTCCAGCTGCTCGAGAGGCTCGGTGCGCTCAATGGGGACGTCATCGTCTACGATGTCCTCGGCGACGTGGTCTGCGGGGGATTCGCGATGCCCATGCGGGAGGGCTACGCGCGGGAGGTCTACCTCGTCACCTCCGGAACGCTCATGTCCCTCTACGCGGCGAACAACATCGCCAAAGCCATTGCGCGCCTCTCCGGGCGCGGGCGCAGCTGCTGCCAGCTCGGCGGAGTGATCTGCAATGCCGCCCCCCTGCACCGGGAAGAGGAACTGGTGGACGCGTTCGCCCGCCGCATCGGCTCCCGCCTGATCGCCCATATCCCGAGGGATCGCATCGTCCAGCTCGCCGAACTGCACAAGCAGCCTGTGGTCGAGTATGCGCCGGAATCCGCGCAGGCCGGCACGTACCGCGAGCTGGCGCGGTTGCTCCTGGAGAACAAGAGACTGGATATTCCGACCCCGCTCGAGATGGATGAACTTGAGACCCTTGCCCTTGAGTACGCATAGGTACGACGGCTGCACCCTCAGCGGTGCCCTCTCGGTCACCACGCAGGTGATCGATGGAGTGACCATCGTCCACGGTCCCGCCGGATGTGCCCACCACAACTTCTCCCTTCTGCATGCAACCCTTCAGGAGAACGAATATCCCTTCCTCCCGCGGATACTCTCCACCAACCTCGACGAAGGCAGCATCATCTTCGGCGGCGAGGAGGCGCTCGAAGATACTATCCGCACTGCGCTCGCCATGGATCCCCGCTCGATCTTTGTGGTGAGCACCTGCATCGCCGATACGATCGGCGATGACGTCGGCGGTGTCTGTGCGGCGGACTGGGGCGTCCCCGTGATCCACATCCCCACATCCGGTTTTTTTGGAGGTGCATTCCACCATGGTTTCCTGCAGTCCCTCCTGTCTCTCCTGGCGCTCTCGGGAACGGAAGCGTCCACGGATACGGAGAAGACAGTGAACCTGATCGGGGAGAAGAACCTGGAGTACGAGGTCGAGGAGAACTACCGGGAGGTGGCGAGGCTTCTCTCCGCCCTCGGACTGGAGGTTCGGGTACGCTATGTGCGGAACATCTCCACTCGCATGGTCGCGCAGCTCGGGAACGGTGCATTGAATATCCTGCGCGATCCGGGGATCGCAATGCTGGGATCAGCCCTTGCCAGCAGGTTCGGAACGCCGTTCCTGCCTGCATTTCCCGTGGGACTGCAGGGAACTCTGGAGTTTATCGCGAGCACCGCCGACATCCTCGGGATCGACAGCACTCTCCCGCAGGAACAGGAGCGGGCACACCAGGAGGAGATGCTCCAAGAGTACGCCGACCTCGCAGGAGAACGGATCTCCCTGCAGCAGAAGGGCTCTCCCATCGATATCGAGCCGGCAAGCCTCTCCCTCGCGCAGGAGATCGTCCCCCGCCTCGGGATGCATCTGGACGATGAAGGTACACCGGTTCCCCTTCCGGTGAGCGCCCCCGTGGGAACCGCCGGGGTGCGCCGCATGCTCCACCGCTGGAGGCGCGCCCTGCATGCCTGATCGCCCCCCGCGTCCCTGCGAGAATCCTCTCTGGCCCTGCGGCATGAGCGGTGCGGCGGCGTGCCTCTCGGGATTTGCGGATCTCGGCGTGATCGTCCACGGATCCAGCGGATGCTACTTCTATACGGCATCGCTGCTCGAACCTCCGATCTACGGCACCTGCATCCTGGAGAGCGAGATCATCTTCGGCTCCCGTGATCGCCTGCAGGAAGTCGTGGATGAGCTCCGTGCGCGCTACGCGCGCGTTGCCATTGTGAACACCTGCGTGCCAGCCGTGATTGGCGAAGACCTTCGGGGCATGCTGGATCGTCCCGGCCTTCTGATCATCGACAGTCCGGGTTTCTCCGGCGATCTCGAGAGCGGCTATCGAAGAGCGCTCGGCGCACTCTCGCCCGTGAACGACGGGGAGCGGGAAGGGGTGAACATTGACGGGTTGAACCCGGCGGACCCCTTCTACCGGGGAAATGCGCTGGAAGCCCTGCGCCTGCTCAATCTCGCCGGCGTCCCACCGGCGACATGCATCGCCAGGGATCGGCTGGACTCCCTGGCCCACTGCGCTCCCGTGACCCTGACAACGAACGAGGATCTCCAGAGCGGCGTCGGAGACCGCGCAGGGTCTCTGCTCGGTCTGGAAGCGGTGGAGGAGGCGTTTGCCGAACTGGCCTCCCGGTTTGAGGACATGGACCTGGACGCGATCTCCCTCGAGGCGTTGAGGGCGAAGGAACGCATCCAGCATGCCTGCGACAAGCATCTCCGGCGTTTCGATCCCCCTGTCGCCGTGGTCTGTGGCAACGCCTCCTACGCTTCCTTTGCCGCGGGCATGCTCGAGGAGTTCCTGGACGCGCAGATCGCCTGTATCGCCGTGCGGAACGATCCGGTGCCGTCCGCCCACCCGTGCGAGAAAGTAACGAGCCTTCGAAGGATGGAAGAGATACTCACCGATCATGCCCCGGATCTGATCCTTGGATCCAGCTACGAGCACTCCCTCTATCCGACCGCAGCGTTCTGCGGTCTGATACCCCCCATCCGCAACCGTTACCTCCTGCACGCCCGCCCTCTGATCGGCATCGAGGGCGCGATGGTCTGCATGGAAGATGTGCTCAACGCCTGCCGGAACCAGCGGCAGGGTATCCGGCGGACATGAGGTTACCGGACGCGAATGATCGGCGAGGATTCCGCCATCCGGAGGGTGATGGCACCCCGCCGATCTCCCGCACCTCCCCTCTGCCGCATCTCACGGATCCGTTGCCTCAGATCCCGCCGAGGATGACCTCTGCGACGCGATCGCCCACGTCGTCCGTGCCCGCCGATCCGCCCATGTCCCGCGTCACGACGCCCGCCTGAATGGTCCTCTCGATGGCTGCCAGAACCGCATCTGCCGCCTCGTGCTCCCCGAGGTGGTCGAGCATGAGGGATCCGGCCCAGATGGCGGCGATGGGATTGGCAACGTTCATGCCCTTGTAGCGGGGCGCCGAGCCATGGATCGGCTCGAACATCGAGACCCCCTCGGGGTTGATGTTCCCGCCCGGCGCCAACCCGAGCCCCCCCTGGATCATCGCCCCGAGATCCGTGATGATGTCCCCGAACATATTGGGCGTCACGACGACGTCGAACCACTCCGGGTTCTTCACAAACCACATGGTGATCGCGTCGACGAAGGCGAACTCCGTCTCCACCTCGGGGTAAGCGCGAGCCTCTTCGGAGAAGACTTCCCGCCAGAGCCCGTAGACATCCGTGAGCACATTCGCCTTGTCCACCGATGTCACCTTCCTCCGCCGCTCGCGGGCGAGTTCGAACGCGTAGCGGATAACCCGCCGCGAACCTTCGCGGGACAGGACACCGATCTGGTAGGCAATCTCCTCCGCATCGCTCTCCGCCTCGAGATCGAACTTCACCTGGTAGAGATCGCGGATCACCTCCAGGTGGCGCTCCTGGGCACCCTGGAAGCGGGAGCCGATCCCCACGTAGAAGTCCTCGGTATTCTCCCGAACCACGACCAAATCGATGTCTGACGGGTTTTTATCCCGCAACGGAGTCCATACACCCTCCAGCAGCTTTACCGGGCGGAGATTGATATACTGGTCGAAGTAGAAACGGAGGGCGAGGAGTACCCCCTGCTCGAGAACACCGGGCTTCACCCGCTCGTCCCCGATCGCACCGAAGTAGATGGCATCGAACTCGGAGAGAGCGGAGAGATCCGCCTCCGTGATCAGCTCCCCCGTCCTCAGGTAGCGTTCGGCCCCGATATCGAACTCCGCCCAGGCGACATCGAACGAGAACCGTTCGGCGGCAGCGTCGATCACCTTCTTCCCTTCGGCGAGCACCTCCGGGCCGATCCCGTCCCCGCCTATTGCTGCAATACGGTACACCGCACCCCCTCCTTCAGGCTCCGTGCGTACGGGACCAGTCCGCCTGCGCGGACGATATCGCGCACGAAGGCGGGTATCGGCTCCAGGGCGTACGACCTGCCGCCCACGATCAGGGTGCTACCGTCGAGATCGACAGCCGCCGTCTCACCGTCCTCGATCCCGCTCGTATCCGGACAGACGAGCGGGAGCAGCCCGATGTTGATCGCGTTGCGGAAGAAGATCCGTGCGAACGATTGGGCGATCACCACCCGTACGCCCGCCCCCTTCAGGGCGAGGGGGGCATGCTCGCGCGACGATCCCGAGCCGAAATTGCTCCCCGCCACGATGATGTCCCCCGGCCGTACGCCGTTCGCGAAATCGTTTCGGGTACCTTCGAACACATGGCGCGCCAGCTCTTCGGGATCATAGATGGTCAGGTACCGCCCCGGTATGATCGCATCCGTGTCCACATCATTCCCAAACTTCCAGACTCGCATCCGCCTACACCTCCCTCGGATCCGTGATCTCTCCCGTGACAGCGCTTGCGGCTGCCGTTGCCGGTGAACAGAGATACACGGAGGCCTCGGCGCTTCCCTGCCGCCCCCGGAAGTTGCGGTTGGAGGTGGAGAGGGAGACCTCCCCCGGGGCGAGCAGCCCGAATGCTCCTCCCATGCACGGTCCGCAGCAGGGCGCTTCGACGAGGGCACCTGCTGCCACGAAACGTTCGATCAACCCTCCCCGAAGCGACTTCAGGTACTCCTCCCGCGAAGCGGGTATGACGATGACCCGCACCTCAGGGTGGAACATCTGATCGCCGAGCACCCCCGCGGCTTCCCGGAGATCCTCGTATCGACCGTTCGTGCATGAGCCGATGAACACCTGATCGACAGGGATGCCGCTCACCTCCTGGACGGAGACGACGTGGTCCACGTTGTGGGGAACGGCTATCTGCGGCTCAAGATCCGTCACGTCGTACTCCCGCCAGCCTGCGTACAGGGCGTCTTCGTCGCTGGACAGCGCAAACGGCGTCATCCCCCGTCGGGAGCGGATGTACGCCCAGGTGACCGCATCCGGAGGCACAATACCTGCCTTTGCGCCCATCTCGATCGCCATATTGCAGCATGTCATTCTGCCTGCCATATCCAGGCCCGCAATCGTCTCGCCGCCGAACTCGAGCGCCTGATACGTGGCCCCGTCCGCACCGATGTCGCCGGTAATGTGGAGGATCAGATCCTTGGCGCCGACGCGGTCTTCGAAAGTCCCCCGTATATCCAGGCGGATGCTCTCCGGTACCCTGAAGTAGAGAGCCCCGAACTTCAGCACGAATCCCATGTCCGTGGATCCGATGCCGGTGGCAAAGGCTCCGCTGGCGCCGTACATGCAGGTATGGGAGTCGGCACCGACCACGATCTCTCCCGGGGCTGCCTCCCCCCTCTCCATCACGACCTGGTGGCAGATCCCCTCGCGGAGGTCGTAGTTGGGTATATTCTGCTCCTTTGCAAACTTCCGCATGAACATGTGATTCTCTGCCGCCGCGATGGAGTCCGCCGGCACCTGGTGGTCGAAGAGGATCGTAATGGATCCCGGATCGAAGACGCGGTCTCCGCCCATCTCCCGGAATTTCTGGATGGCAAGCGGACCGGTGATGTCGTGGATCATGGCACGGTCCACGGGCGCCATCACCACCTCTCCGGCATGGATCTCTCTGCCGCACTTCTTCGAGAAGATCTTCTCGACTACTGTCGCTCCCATTCGCAATCGTCATATCAGTTGATCCTGCGAGATATTCTATCTATGCTCCGCATGCGTCGATGGACATACGTTCCGAGCCCGATCGGGAGAGATCCGCCGGCAGTTCGGGAGGCGGCGGGGCTGCAGCGGACGGGATGGTGTCACCGCCCGCCGGGCGAATGGGGGATGGAGAAGAAGAATACGGAACCCATACCGGGTTCGGACTCCACCCAGATCCTGCCACCGTGTTGCTCCACGATCTTCCTGCAGATGGAAAGCCCGATACCGGTACCCGAATGGGCGTCCTGCGTGTGCAGCCGCTGAAACATCTCGAATATGCGCTCATGGAACTGCGGGTCGATCCCGATGCCGTTGTCCCGGATCGAGAAGATCCATTCCTTTCCGCACGGTTCCGCCCGGATATGGACCCGCGGACTCACCCCTTCGCGGTGAAACTTGATGCCGTTTCCGATCAGGTTCTGGAGCAGGCGCACCATCTGGATCGCATCCGCACGTATCGTCGGGAGGGGATCGCGCGTCACCCGGGCCCCGGTCTCGTCGATCGCGGTGCGCAGATTTTCCAGGGTTTTCTCAAGCACCGCTTCCATGTCCAGCGGTTCAGCAGCCAGCTCGCCGCAGGACACGCGGGAGTAGATGAGAAGATCCTGGATGAGCGCCTGCATTCGGGACGCCCCTTCCACAATGAATCCCATGAACTCATCGGCATCCTCATCCAGCCTGCCGCCATAGCGGCGTGAGAGGAGCTGCGTGTAGCTGACGATCGCCCGCAGGGGCTCCTGCAGGTCGTGGGAGACGGCATAGGCAAAACGTTCCAGGTCTTCGTTGCTTCGCTGCAGCTCCCGGGTAACCGCGACCGGAAGGTCGCCAGTCCCCGACGGAGCGGGGATGTCCCGTGCGGCAACGAACACGGACTCGATCCCTCCGCCTGCAGTGGAAAGTGGGGTGAATACAAACTCCATCGCAGTGCGGCGGACGGGGTGCGGCATCTCGCATGTGATTGCCGCACCGGTCTCGCGCATCCTACCGATCGCCGCATCGAGGGTCTGCAGGCTGCCCTCGGGGAGTCCCAGATCATGCCACCTCATGCCGATGACTGCGTCGGCGTCCCGCTCGAGCGACTGCGCTGCCGCTCGATTGAGGTATTCGAACTGAAGATTGGAGTCGAGGATGTAGATCTGGACCGGCAGCATCGAGAGGAGGGCCAGCATCTGATCGCGGTGCGCATTCACCCGTGCGCGATATCCTTTCAGCACTTCTTCTTCGCGGCTCCTTCTGTCGGTCAGATCCTGGACCGACTCGATAGCTCCGAGAACCTGCCCATCGGCATCGTTCCAGAGGGATGCCCGTTCGCAGATGACTCCCTCCCTGTCCTGATGGAGGAATGGAACCCGAGACTCGGCGCATATCGCACCGCCCTTCCTCTCGATCCGCCCATACTCCTGCTCGAGCCTGTCATCATGCTCCCGGATCATGTCGATGAGCATCGGTCGCTTCCGCCCGTAGAACGGCAGGGCATAGCTGCGATCGGCGGTGCCGAGGATATCTTCCCGCCGGATACCGGTGAGTCTCTCCATTGCTGCATTCCACGCAACCACCCTCTGTCGCCTGTCGATGGCAAACGTGGCTTCGGGGTGCGAGTCGAGGATGTCCAGGGACCGTGCCCGGATGAATGCCCGATCCCCCGGACGTGCCTCGCCTCCGTTCGTCGCGTCACCCTCCGGCCCCCTACAGAGCCGCCCGCTCCTCCTCCAGGCGTCGCGGCTCTCCGGCGTCGGAAGGACCGGATTATGTCCGGAGAGTGCGGCTGAAGTGTGCGCACCGCAGGAATTCGAGAGGTGGTGCCTCGCCAGGGATGGCGGAGAGCTGTTCCTCATGACAGCGGGGCTTCGCGGATCCGGTCCGTCATCGGCATTTTTCGGTTCGGCATGCCAATCATCCCCGCATCGGAGTCTGCGATAGAAGTTGGGCGGTATCACGGTGCTATCCCTCTCCCGTCTCGCACCACTGCATGCAACGGGCGAGATTGCGCCCTGCCGATCCTGCAACAGACCGGATAGTCGTATGGAGGCATTCCGCAGCTACCTTCCGATATCCACCAGACATACTGTTTTTACTCCCTTCGGTGCCCGATCCATGAACCTCCAGATGGCATCGGTCGGCGTGAGATGGCAGGCTTTGAGGCGAACTCGCTCCGATAAATCTATGCAGTGATACTTCAGCCCGAGCGCATAAATTTATCACGACCGAGAAGGTTCATCGGATCGATGAACCTTATCTTCTCGTGTCGCGGCTCGTGACAGACCCCCGAGTGCTACTGATAGAATCAGCCGCAATATCGACGGGAGGTATAGCCCGCAGAATGGCAGGACAGAGACCGCTCGATTGTTCCCCGGTGTACCCGCCCCGCTGGGACGCCGCCTTCCGAGTTCCCGATCTGCCACCTTCCCGCGCTCTTACCTCTGCAACGAGGGACTCTCTCACGAGATTCGGATAGGGTCCGAACGCGCGGAGACGGAATCGGATCCCGCTCGTGGTCCACGGCTTCCCCTGCACGACGGTGTCCGAAGGAATCCCTCTCTGCTGGAGGAAGGTCCGGTCGGCCGGAATTTGCACCCTCCAGCCCTGGCAGGGAGAGACCTCCGCGCACGGAGCGCTCCCGTCTCCACGGGTATGGTTCGCCGGTGGCCAGACTCGAATGCCCCGCCGGAGTATCGGGCGGATCCGTGCTGCAAGCGATCGTTCGAGCCGCGGGCCGTCCGCGGATTAGATGCAGGGCTGACAGGAGAGAGCCGGGGGGTGTCAGGCCGACCTCATGCCCGCACAATCCGGAGTACGGAGAGCGTCTCGCCCTCCAGTTCCTTTGTCTGTACCACCCCGGCTCTGCAGCCACTCCTTTCGAAGAGCGATAGAACCTCCTCCACGCCCGTCAGCGACGAGACGAGCAGCAGGAGCCGTCCCCCCGGAGCCAGTCGATCCAGGACGATGGCCGCAAACCGTTCGATCACGCATCTCCCGCTCCTCCCCCCGTCGAGAGCCACCTCCAGCCAGTCGTCGATCCGCTCCTCGGGGGCGGTAGGGAGGTATGGCGGATTGAACAGGATCAGGTCGAAGGTCCCGCAGATGCCGGCGGTCAGATCCGTGCGGATCACGTCCAGACCGCGGCCATGCGCCATGGCTGCAGCGTGGGGATTCACCTCGGTGGCCGTCACGGTGATGCCCCTGCGAGAGGCCAGCGCCGCAGCGATGTGGCCGCCGCCGGTCCCGACTTCGAGCACGCGGTCTCCCGGTCTGACCTCCGCGAGCGCCACCTCTGCGAGGAGGAGAGTGTCGGCCTCGACGGGGTAGACCTGATCGGCATCGTACGGGCTCAATGCGGATCCCGCCTCACACCCTGCCGCATAGAGAGACAACGGCGGAACGGCAGATGATTCCCGAACAGTCGGCCCGAGGGATCATGCTGCATTGGCGATCCGTGCGAACTCCTCCAGATTGAGATCCTCCGGCCGTGCGTGCAGGATCCCGTCAGGAAGGTCTCGTTGCATCCTCTCGATAGTCTCCTCGTCCAGCAGGCCGCGGGCGCTCCGAAGCCCGTTACGGACCGTCTTCCGGCGGTGGGAGAAGAGCACCCGCACCATTTCCGCGTACAGCTTCCGATCGCGCAGGGGATAGGGGGGCTCCCGGGGACGCAGCTTCACCACCGTCGAGCGGACCTGCGGTTTGGGAGTGAAACAGCTCGGGGAGAGATCGAACAGTCTGGTCACGTGCGCGTAGGTCTGAACCATGACCGACAGCCTCCCGTAGTCCCGGGAACCGGGCTGTGCGAGCATCCGCTGGGCGAACTCGCTCTGGTACATCAGAACGGCTTCGTCAAACCCGATCGCCAGCAACCGGAAGGTGAGCTTGGACGAGAGGGAGTAGGGGAGGTTCGAGATGACGGACTCGAAGAAGGGGAGATCGCAGCGGGATGCATCCCCCAGCAGCAGTTCGAGCTGTCCCGCCCTGATCTCCGGAGCGAACGCCCGGCCGAGGTCTTCGAACAGCAGCGGATCGATCTCGACCGCGATGACGACGGCACCGTGATCCAGGAGCGCACGGGTCAGGTTCCCTGTCCCCGGTCCGATCTCCAGGATGCGTCTGCCGGCAACGTCGATTGCCCCGACGATCCGTTCGATGGCGCGTTTATCGACTAAGAAATGCTGATCGCGTGGAGCGCTCATTTTGTTGTAAAGAGGCGGTATTTGGTCTCAGGGTCTTCGATTTCTTCCAGAATCCGGCTCACTATCATCTTCTCGGGCTTGGTGATCGCCTTGATCCTCTGTCTCAGATCCTCGAAACTCGTAAAAGGCCGCTTCTCCCGCTCCGCTAGGATCTCCCACATCAGCTTCTTGCCGATACCCGGGAGGAGATGCAGCATATGAAGACGGGGAGTGATCGAGATCGCCTTGTTGAAAAACTGGACAAACCGCTCCTCGTTCTCCAGGACAATCTTCTCGACGGCAAAGGGCAATTCCAGCCGTGCCGTCTGCGTCAGCTCCTCGTAGCCGATGCGCCGCTTCACCCTCTCGATCTTCTCCCGCTCTTCATCGCCGATATACACCTTCTCGTGGATGGCGATATTCTGCGTTTTGGGTATGAGCTCGAGGAGCTTGAACTGGTCGACTCCGACCGCCTGGATGATCGGCTCCCGCTTGTACACCGGGCGAGGGTCGTTCGCATAGCCTTTGGGAAGGAGATCCAGTACTAAGGCGTAGATCTCCTTCTTCTCCGTCTTCATGCCGGTACCCTTCTTCAGTAATGGGCCATTACTAGGTCGATGATGGCGTCCAGTTCTTCTCCTGTCAGTGTAAACCGTTCTTTCGCGTATATCGCACGAAGTTCATCCCGAGTGCGAGGCATGATGTTGGCTATCCGGAACGCGATGTCGGGTTTCATCTTCTCGTGTTTCAGGAGGGCCTCCACGAGCTCTCGCGATCGCTCGGGACTGGTCTTGCCGAGGTGATTGGCGTGTTCGATGCTCCGGCGGAGTTCATAGGAGAGCTCCCGCTCTTTACTCCTCCGTTCACCCTCCAGCGCCAGCAGGTTGGCGCGGAGTTCCGGAAGGGTGATTCTCTCCTCGCTCAGGACCGCCTTCACCTTCATATTCATTCCCTGCGCAGATTAGAACCTTTGAGGTTTTAGGTGTTGCGGTCTGGCGATGACGACTTTCCGGGACTCCCCATCCGGAACTTCGAGAATCCATGCCCGTCCACGCTGACCGACGACTGTTCCGGTCCTCCCATGGAACCGGCGGTGGGGCATTCCCTTCTGCGTGCTCGGCTCGCAGACGATGTGAACCTTCTCTCCGATCTCAAACTTCCGGATGACGGATGTGACAGGCAGTATACCCCGCCGTCGAAGATCCTTTTTCAGTTTGTACCGGGTCTTCTTCCGCGGACCGTGATGATGCGCCATGGTACGTGTCTCCTATCTTATTCAACCAGCACCACGTCGAGGTCGACGACATGCGCTTCGCACCCGAGAAGTTCAGCAAGGCTGGGATGGGTTCTGCCGTTATCTCCGGATACCAGCTCCTTGATATAGAGTCCTGCTTCCCCGACGACGTCGATTAAAAATCTCCCGTCTTCGGAATGCACCAGATCTATATGGACAACGCGCCGATCCCGCACCTTATCCGCCCTTCTGTGAGCCACCCTCTGGGGAGTGCGCTGGTGGATTACCGCGCCTTCCAGGCGGCTCAGGGCACCATTCACTTCGTCGAGGGAGACATCTCCCGAAACCTCGACAAGGATTCTGTACTTTTTATACCCCTGTTTCGATTTAAGGGTTTCCACCTCGCTCCGGTTGCTCCACCTCTGAAACGAGACTCCGACCCGCCCCTCCGCCTCCCGATTCACGCGCTCTTCGAGATCGCCGAGATCGAGGCTCCGCCGCCGCGGGCTCACGATCTCCATGACGAAGGGGCGCCCGCTCCCGAGCATCCGGGCATCGATGTCCTCCCGCCCGGAGCCATGCAGAACTGCATCGGCCGCTTCGAACGCACGGATCAGGGGGCGGCCGATCAACTCCTCGACGGAGTCCTGGTACATCTTTCCACTGAATCCGCAGCGCTCGCAGCCTTTTCCCCGGCAGATCCGGCAGTCCCAATGCGTCTGGGGTATGCCGCGCTCGAACTTCAGGTACCGTCCGTAGATGAAGAGGGGGCTGATCTGGATCTCAACGCGATCCTCCGCGAGATCCAAGATCGCCACCACGTCCGGGCGCGCAAAGTCCACACTCTTACCGCTGATCCGGGACACTGCCTTTCCCACCTCGCGGTTCATCTCGGCCTTGAAGGGCTCGGGGCTCGAGAGCGAGAGATCGCTCCAGACCATCTCCTCGCTCTCGGCGGCTATCGGCGGCACACGCGTGCCGATCAGGAACGTGGCATACTCGATCCCCTCGAGTGCGGCGACCACACGCTCCGCCCAGAGACCGACGCTCCGGAAGGTGCCGCCGCAGATCCAGCAGCTCTCGGGCTCGCCCTCGCAGGGGAGATCCTGCTCGAGAGCGCGGACTACGCGGAGGCAGCGGCCACGCTCTGCGTTGGTCAGGCCGTGGGAGCGCTTTCCGAAGAATCTCCCCAGACAGTGGTCGCATATCGGACCATACACGAGTATCTTCTCCGTATCGTCCAGGACTGTCATCCGCATTCCCTCCTGTCCAGTTCGTTCAGGACGATGGTGATGGTATGATCGGCGTGGAGCGATCGGGGCCCTACCGAGTACCTCGGCAGATCCCGAATGCACGCCTGCTCTTCAGGGGTGAAGTTCAGGTGGTCGGAGAGGAGCCAGGCATCAGGGAGATCGGCATTATCCCGGATATCCGCCCCTGCCTCTTCCAGCACGGCAAACAGGTGCAGGTCCAGCAGTTCGGGCAAACCTCCGCGACGCACGAATACTCCCGGTGTGGATTCGCGGAATTCGGAGCCGCAGGGCATGGAGAGCGCTTTTTTAATGAGAGATCCTGCGCTGCGCTCGTCCGGAGAGAGATACCGCACCTCCCCGCCTAAGAAGAGGATCGTCTTGGGCGGATCCGGTTCCCCGCAGAGCACGAGGTAGCACGCAACATCCCGTCGGAGATCATGGGAGAGGAACAGGCTGGCGTTCACGGAACGACAGAGGATATCCATTCTTCCTCCGCTCCCCGGCAGGTCGTTCAGGCTGAAATCTCCGCTCGTCCTTGCGCGATGCCCGACAACGGCAAAGTGGTGCATGTCCACATGTATATAGCCAGCGGCGAATAAAAAGTAACCTCCCGGCAATTCAGTGGCTGGTCCATCCAACCGGCGTACAGTCCACGCGACAGCCCTTTTTCGGTCCGACACGCCACTGGGAGGAATGGTACATAATTGGCTCCTCACGGGGAGGTGGCGATGCGGCAGATAGAATACCCTCATCACAGGGGTGCTCCACAGAAAGGCGGTTGAGGGATGGTGCATTCTGCATTCATCCTATTGAGAGGGAGTGGCGCCCCACCACCCTCTCCCTACCGATGCGGCGGGGCCTGTTCTGGAATACCGATGCGTGCGCCTTTCGCATTCGCACGCGAGAAGGGGCCGGGATCGAGGACAGGCTGGAAAGCAACCCCATCCCCTCCTGCCCGGATCTATCGCAGTAAAGAGGGGGGGACCCTGAGGAGGGAGGGGAGCGCATCCCTCTCCCAGTAGTCCACTCCTCTGGCAATAAGACCTCTGAATGATGTTGTGCATCTCCCCTCTCACCCATCTCGGGAAAAGAGCCCGTTCACATCGGGAACATCCCCTCTCGATAGGCGAGATGGCGTCCCCCTCCTCCCACCAGGGATCCCATCGCAACCGTGAGAAAGAGATCTACGGGGGAAAGAGCGGGCTCGCTCTTCTCTGGCCCGATCCTATCGCACCGGTTGAGCTGAAGGGGAGAGCGCTACGCCCCATCCCTTCTCCCGAATTCCCCGCGGGCCGATCGACTTATGCCTCCGGCTGCAGGAGGGAGATGGCGGTCACCGCCATGGCGTGCGCCCCGACCCGTATCGCCTCGGGGGGCGGAGCGAAGAGTGGACTGTGCAGGTAGGGCGCATTCTCCTTCTGCGTCTCGGGCGTATCGACGCCAAGGCGCATGTAGCAGAGGCGCACAGGAGGGTCCCCGCCGCGGAAATAGCCAAAGTCCTCGCTTCCGGCGAGAGGAGGAATCTCGATGACACGTTCGTCCCCGAGCGCTCCGCGCAGCGCATCGACGATGCGCACGGTCGTCTCGGGATCGTTCTCCAGCGGCGGCGCCCCGTCCGAGATATGGCGGATGATGGGAAGGCGATCCCCGGGCATTCCGGCGGACATGGCAAGTCCGCGTGCAATCCTCTGGATCGAGTCGAGAATCCTGTCCCGGGTCTCCTGCGTGAAGAAGCGGAAGTTCAGGCGCAGGAGCACCTCATCGGGAATGGCGTTGTGCTTCACGCCGCCGTGGATCGCCCCCACGGTCACCACACCGAACTCCAGCGGAGAGAGTTCGCGGCTGCGGATCGTCTGGAGGGCGAGAACGACCTGGGCCGCCAGCACGACCGGATCCCTGGCGGCATCCGGATAGGCCGCATGCCCGCCCAGCCCGCGGATCACGAGATCCAGGGATCTGGAGCCGGCAGATACCAGTTTTTCCTGGTAACCGACGCTTCCCAGCGGGATTCCGGGCCCTGCATGCAGCGCGAAGGCGTAGTGCGGACGGGGGAACCGCTCGTAGAGCCCTTCCTGGATCATGGCGCGTGCACCGGACGTCGCCTCTTCGGACGGCTGACCCACGCAGAGGAGGGTGCCGCTCCACGCCGATCGGAAGCGGGCGAGGGCGCCGCCCGCCCCCAGCAGGACCGCCATGTGAAGATCGTGCCCGCAGGCGTGCGACACCCCGACTGTGACGCCGTTCGGTGTGCGGACCTTCCGCCGGCTCGCATAGGGGAGACCGGTCTTCTCCTCGATGGGCAGTGCATCCATCTCCGCCCGAAGGAGAACCACCGCACCCGGGCCGTTCTCCAGAACGCCCACGACACCGTGTCCTCCTATCCCCGTAGATACAGAGAAACCGTGCTTCTTCAGTTCCCGCGCGAGCGCATCCGCCGTGCGAACCTCGCTGCCCGAGAGCTCCGGATGCTGGTGCAGATCCTCGTAGAATGCCAGAAGTGCCGGATAGTTCTCGTCTATCCAGGAGCGGAGAATGCGGGTCAGGGACGGATCCATGGAGTCCTACTTCTTCCCGGCGAACCTCTTCATCATCCGCTGCATGTTGAACTTGTTGCCGCGCATGCTCTTGATCGCGTTCTGCATCATGCGGTGGTACTTGATCAGCTCCTTCACCTCTTCGGGCGTTGTCCCGGAGCCCTGGGCGATCCGCTGGATCCGTGAACTGGAGAGCACCTGCGGTTCGTCCAGTTCCTTCTTGGTCATCGAGTCCATGATGACCTTGTAGTGCTGCATCTTGACCGTGGTGACGTCGTAGGCATCAGCCGGAATCTCCATGCCGCCCAGGGGAAGCATGCTCATGATCTGCTTCAACGGGCCCATGCGGTTGATCGCCTCCAGCTGCTTGTACATGTCACGCAACGTGAACCGTCCGCGGAGCATCGCGTTTACATCAAGCTCCTCCCCGCCGATCACCTCTTCGGCCTTCTCCACGAGTGCCCGCAGATCGCCCATGCCCAGCAGTCGGGAGATGAACCCGTCGGGATCAAAGCGCTCCAGATCGTCGATCGTCTCCCCGCTGCCCACGAAAACAATGCCGCTCTTCGTCTCCGAGACCGCGGATAGGGCACCTCCGCCCTTTGCGGTGCCGTCCATCTTGGTGACGATCACGCCGTCGATGCCGATCGCCTCGTGGAACCGCCGGGCCTGCTCGCTTGCCTGCTGGCCGAGCGCTGCATCGATGACCAGCCAGCGGTGCGTGGGGAGTGCAATGGCGTTGATCTCCCTGATCTCGGCGATCAGATCCTCCTCCAGGGCATGCCTTCCGGCGGTGTCGATGATGATCACCTCGGTCGCGGGCTTCAAAGCAGCGATTCCGTTCCGAACGATTGCCAGCGCATCCTTCTCGTCGGGGTTCCCGTAGCAGGGGACATTGATCCGCGCGCAGAGCGTGCAGAGCTGCTGATATGCGCCCGGGCGGAACGTATCCCCGCAGATCACACCCACCCGAAGCCCCTTCCTCTGGAAGTACCGTGCCAGTTTGGCGGTCGTGGTGGTCTTCCCGCTTCCCTGGAGACCGGCCATCAGGATGGTCTGCGGCGAGAGACTCACCTCGGCGGTCGCCCCCATCAGCCGCACGAGCTCACCGTAGACGATGCGGAGAACGTGCTCGCGGAGGGTCATCCCCTTCGGGGGCTCCTCCTCGAGAGAGCGGCGCTTGATGGACTGCGACAGCGCCATCACCAGGCGGACGTTCACATCCGCCTGGAGGAGGGCCCGCTGGAGGTCCCGCACCAGCTCCTCGACGGCAGCCCTGTCGATAACCCCCTTGCCAGCGAGTCTCTTCAGCGCATCCTTGAGCGAGGTCGAGAGACGGTCGAGCATCCGCTACTCACCCCCCAGCAGTTCGTTCACCAGCCTCTCCGGCGAGAAGGGGACGATGTCCTCGTAACCCTGGCCCGTTCCTAGAAAGAGGATAGGCTTTCCGATGGTATGCGTGATGGAGATGGCAGCCCCTCCCTTGGGATCGATGTCCGCCTTTGTAAGGACCACGGCGTCCGATCCCACCCAGCTCTCGAACTCCTGCGCCCGCACCACCGCATCGTTGCCGGCAACCGCTTCGTCCACGTAGACAATCAGATCGGGCTTCATGACCCGTTTTATCTTCCCCAGCTGGTTCATAAGGTTGGCGCGGTTGTGGAACCTCCCTGCCGTATCGGCGAGGACCACGTCGATGCTGTGGGCAGTCGCATACTGGACCGCGTCGTAGAGGACCGCGGACGGATCCGCGCCCGGCTGGTGCTGGATCACCCGGATCCCCACACGCTCCGCATGGATGCCCAGCTGGTCGAGAGCGCCGGCGCGATAGGTGTCCCCGGAGCCAATCACGACAGAAAATCCCTTCTTCTTGAGATAGCTGCCGACTTTGGCGACCGTCGTCGTCTTCCCCGTCCCGTTCACTCCGGTAAAGAGTATCTTAACGGGCTTCTCGTGGTTCCGGACGTAGCCCTCAAGATCGAAACCGTCACCAAGCACGGTCAGCAGCGCATCGCGCAGCGCGCTGCTGACGAAGGTATCGGGGGATTCGCGCAGTTTCCTGTGTTTTCCGACGAGATCGTCCCTCACGCGCTCCACGATCGCCTCTGTCGTGGGGAGGGCGACATCGTTCTCCAGGAGCACCATCTCCAGCTCGGAGAGGGGTTCTTCGATGTCCTTTTCGGAGAGGATGAACTCCCCCTCCTTCACAAACGCCTTCACCTTATCCCGGAATGACACGGATCCCCTGCGAACCCCCGCCTCGTCGGACGCCGCCCGTACCGCAGTCGGCGCCTTCGTCCCCGCAGGTTCCGGCATCTCTCGGATGGCGGGTTCTGGAGGAGCAGCGGGGATGCTCTCCGCCGCTTCCGTCTCCCCCCTCTGGAGACTTGCCCCGAACTTTTCCCGGACGCTCTTGAGTTTATCCCGAAGGGAACCGAACATCGATGCGTTACCTGCCTTCTTCTCCCCGATATCCCGTCTCGATGCGGCGCGCGATCTCGGTCATCTGGTTCCGGATCTGATCCATGCTGGACGCCACCCTTTTCGCCAGGGCTTCAAGTTCCGTCGCTCTGTCCTGAAGGAACACCCGTGCGTCATCGTTGGTCTTCTCGACCACCACGTCCGCGCCGATGTTCACCAGAACCTTATCGGGCTGTTCTACCCGCACGCGGAGGGTGACACCCCCTCCAAGGGGCAGGAGAACGACGCCGCCCCCCTGCTCTTTCAGGCTCTGCAAGGCTTCGATGGCTGCAGCGGATTCGAGTCTCCGCTGCTCGATGGCCTCCAGCTGGCGCCCCATGATCTCCATCTGCTGCCCGTACTCGTTCAGGTAGACCTGGAGAGTCTGCAGCTCCCGTGCATCCACTCTCTCCATCTCACTCGCCATCGAGTACCCTTATACGGTCTACTTTGATATAATTTCGTTTAAGACGGTGTTTGCTGCCGATGATCGTGTACGTGCGCTCCATGGCGAGACGCTCATTGGGCGCTTCGATCACCTTGGTATATGGTTTCCATTCATCGTTTATCCTGCAGCTTCCCTGCACTTCGAAGCTCTTCCCTGGCATGATTCACCCCACGAATCCGAATACTTCTTCTATTCTTCCGAGTTCAAAACCGCTTGTCTGTGTTCCGGCGATGTATCCCCGTGTATTGGCGACGAGCCCGCTGCCCACCAGCACTCCGCCCAGGTTGACGGAGCCCGTCCCGATGGGCAGGTCGGTGACGCTGGAGAGTGCCGCGAGCTCTGTCCTCGTCGTGCGCGGATGGACGAGAACTCCCGAGTTCGTCGCAACAGCCGCCATTCCAACGGTCTTCACCCCTCCGAAGGTTACCTTCACGGCCGGTACCTTCAGAAACGCTGCGATCTCCTTCTCGATCTCGGGATCCATGTCCGGGTGAAGCGCGGCAAACCGATCGTTGGCCAGGATCACATTCCCGGCGGCGTTCATCCCGGACCGGAGCTGCATTACCTCTCCATACTCCTCCAGAGTGCCGATCTCCTGCTCGAGTGCGAGACCGCTGACGATCATGCCGCGACTGTTCCCCGAGAGGAGCGAACCGACGATCTCGCTCTCCTGGATCGTCGTACGTACGACCTCGACACCCAGCTCTTCCCGCAGCGCATCCGCGAACGCACCGGGGGCAGTCGGAGATACCACGGCGAGATCACCCATCACCCTGCAGAAGACCCCGATGTTCGGATCGCCGGCGTAGTCGAGGGTCGTACTCATGTCACTCCTCTGCGAGTTCTGCCTGGACCTGACCATCCTCGAACTTCATCGCGCGGACGCGAATGCGGGATGGCGGATTTTCGGCACCGCGAGACCAGATCTTTTCATTGATGCTTGCATCTATCTTGATGTCATCGCTCTTCATGTGACGGGCGAGGTACTGCCGCACCTCCTTTACCGCCCGGCTCGCCCGCGTCCATCGCGGAACCCGCTTTGTCTGGATCATCGGGATGACGTATATCTGCTCCTGCAATTTCTCTACCATGGATTACACCTTCAGGGTGCTTCTTCTCCAGCTGCGCCGCTTGGGGTGCGATGTGACCGTGCGCTTGGTCCGGAGCATCACCCATGCCGGCACCCGCCGGTTCTGCTCGCATGCCTTTGCAAAACGGATCTTCAGACCTTTTGTGAATCTGCTCATACGTTCACCGTACAGTGTGATTTTGAAGGGGAGGATCTCATATTATCCTGCCGATCACTTTCGGACAATTTTGAACTCTCTCTTCTTGGGCACGACCTGCCGCAGAAGCTCGCGGAGCTGGTCGTCTGTGATCTTCTGGCGCAGACGACCGCTCTGCGCAAGCATGACGAGCTGCTGCTCGATCGCACGTGCGAACTCCGGACGGGCAAGCCGAATCGTGTTCAGCCTCTCCCGCGCTTCAGGTTCGAGGATCTGCATGAGGATCATCTGGAGCTGGGCTTCCTGCCGACGCTCCCGCTCGATCTCTTCCTCGAGAGCCCTCTGGTCACCGGCCTGACGCTGGAGCTGCTCCAATCGCCGCCGGCGAAGCTCCTCCAGCTCATCTTCTGGCAAGATTGACGCCTCCATCCTGGTGGTTGTCTACCTCGGAGCGGCGCCTTCCGCAGCTTTCAGGGCCTTCTGCGCCACCGTATCCAGGAACGACATGCCAAGCGCCGAGATGCGGCGCCCGGTTCTGCCCTTCTCAACGAGACCTGCCGCTTCCATCTGCTGGAATATTTTGCGGAGGATGGAGCCGCTCCCTTTTCTGAACTGATTGGGGCTGGACCCGCGGTCTCGTTTTCCTCCATATGCGGTCCGCATCCTCTGGACTCCCACCGGGCCGTCGATATAGAGCCGGCGCAGAACGGATGCTGCGCGGATGTACCACCAGTCGGGATTCTCGGGGGGCATCTCTCTGTGTATACCCGTCTTCACAAAAGCCGACCATTCGGGAGGTTTGACCTCAGGACGCTGTTTCAGCGCCTCTGCCGCATGTTTGATGAGCAAATCAGCCGGGACATCATAGACAGTTGTCATGAATACTCCTTACCATGGGGATTTAACAGTCTTTACATATTTGTCCAGTAGCCTTTTATATATTTCGAGTATAGGCGCCCGTCCTCTGCATCGGAGACGGTTCGTCCATCGGATTTCGAGAAGAGGAGCGGCGGTGCAGATCCTGCCGCCGGGCGCTCCGGAACGGCCCCGCTGTTCGTCCGCCGCGGCATCACTTTTTTGCCGAAAGGACCAGCGTTCTCCCCCGCACGAGAACCACGTCCGATTCCGTCTTTTCGGCAATGGCGTAGGGATCGACATCGGTATTGCGGAGCCAGCGGACCTTGATCACCCGGCGAGCGGCGAGCTGCCTCTCGATCTCCTGGAGGGTACCCTCCGTG
Organism: Methanomicrobiales archaeon; assembly: GCA_030019205.1. Lineage (NCBI taxonomy): Archaea > Methanobacteriati > Methanobacteriota > Methanomicrobia > Methanomicrobiales > Methanomicrobiales archaeon. The sequence continues at coordinate 167,774 of JASEFH010000001.1, read as the reverse complement.
CACCCTTTCTTCCCGATCCAGACCGTTGGTTTCAGCTCCTGCATCGGCTTCCGATCCCGGCTCAATGCACCACCCGGTATCGTCTCCGGCTCCTGCAGCGGAGGCAGGTGATCACCACCCGCCCTCGGTGAACGCGGACGCGCGAGGTTCTGCCCGGAACGAGGAACGCACTGCAGCGGCGGCAGAACTGTCTCTTCAGCGGGCGGGGGATTCTCACACGATGTTTCATGGCGATGGATCGGGCCAGAGCGACACACCGATCGCTCCAGAGGGGATTCTCCGGGAAGAATGCCGCCGCCTGCTGGAACAGCCTCTCTATTCGTTCGCGGGCAATTCTCTTCCCTTCCGAGCGCTGCGACTTCGCACTCATGGCCATCTGACCAAACCAGCTCGGGAGCATTTAAAGGATCCGCGGATCGCACGCAAACAGGAATGGTTCATCGTATCCGCACCGTTCTTCCAACGAGCTCCAGCCTCCCCTCGCAGTAGAGCCGAACCGCCTCCGGGAGGGCGACATGCTCTTCCTTGAGAATGCGGGCGGCAAGCGTCTCCTCATCATCGCCGTCCAGCACCGGAACGCACCGCTGCAGGATGATCGGGCCAGTATCCATCCCCTCGTCCACAAAGTGGACCGTGCAGCCGGACACCTTCACCCCGTACTGCAGCGCCTTCTGCTGGGCATGGAGCCCGGGGAATGCCGGCAGGAGCGCCGGATGGATATTGATGATTCTCCCCGGGAATGCATGGACCGTATCCGCCCCGAGGATGCGCATGTAGCCTGCCAGCACGTAGAGGTCCGCCGAAACTCTCTGCATCTCCCGAAGAAGGGCCTGTTCGAACTCCTGCCGCGTCGCGAACGCGGAGAAGTCGACCAGGGAATGCGGGATGCCGGCAGACTGCGCCCGCTGTATCGCATATGCCCGAGGATTATCCGTGATGAGATACAGGGCGGCGTCCGGAATGGCACCGAACTGGACGGCGTCGATCAGGGCCTGGAAGTTGGACCCCCGTCCGGATGCCAGCACAGCGATGCGGTGCATGGATTAAGGTTCCTTGGAATCCCTCTTAACAGTTTTTCATTCTTTCAGCGGAGGATTCTCCGCGGGAGGCGGGATGAGTTTTACCTTTACGACACGCCGCCCCCGCATCTGGGCGACCGCCAGGGTGATCCCGCTATCCTCCAGCACGATCCTCTCCCCCTTGTAGGGGATATGGCCCAGCCGTTCGATGAGGAGGCCGCCGATGGTCTCGTAGGCCTCGTCGAGCGGCAGCTCGATGGCGAGCTCGTCGTTGATGTCCTCCACCCACGCCCGTGCGTCCACGAGATAGCCTCCGTCCGTTTTCTGGATCTCCGGTTCCTCCTGATCGAACTCGTCCAGAATCTCCCCGACGAGCTCCTCCAGGATGTCCTCCACAGTGACGATTCCCGCAAAGCTGCCGTACTCGTCCAGGACAATGGCCATGTGAACCTTCCGCCGTTGCAGCTCCTTGAGGAGCTCGTCGATCTTCTTGGACTCCGGTACGAAGAACGGTTCGTGCATGAGATCGCGGATCGCCGTGTGTTTCCTGGCCAGGACGACGGGGAAGAGATCCTTCACGTTCAGGAGCCCGACGATATTGTCGATCTGGTCGTGGTACACAGGTAACCGGGAGAATCCCGTCTCGTTGAAGATATGGATTGCCTCTTCGAGATCGCTGGTGTCCCGCACCAGCACAACGTCCAGACGAGGGGTCATCACCTCCCGTGCCGTGGTATCCCCGAACTCGAATACGCTGTGCAGCAGATCGCTCTCCTCCTCCTCGATCGCACCTTCCTCTTTGCCAAGATCGATCCAGCCCTTGATCTCATCCTCCGTGATGGAAGGTTTGGCGAACGCCCTCGCGAGCGCATGCGTGCTGCTGATTCTGTCCACGATCCAGAAGAGAGGGGTGAAGAGGCGGGAGAGGAGGTAGATGGGCCTGGCTACGGCCAAGGCTATCCGGTCGCTCGCCCGCACGCTGTATGTCTTCGGCCCGATCTCCCCGAAGATCAGCAGCAGGAAAACGGTGACACCGGTTGCGATGCCCACGCCGGCATCCCCGAAGCGGTCGATAGCGATCGAGGCGGCCAGCGTCGATGCGGTCACATTGAAGATGTTGTTGCCGATGAGGATCGTGATCAGCAGATGATCCGGCGACTGTTTCAGCGCTGTCAGCGCCGCTGCTCTTCGGTCGCCCTGCACCAGAAGGCTGCGAACTTTGGCTCGAGTGATGGAGAGGAGCGCCACTTCGGAGCCGGAGAAGAATGCGGACATGACAAGGCTGATAATAAAGAGCAAAATCTTTGCAGATTCTGAAATCATGGCCTCCACGCCGCAGTTACGGCCACATACGAACAGGCATTCATATATAGTTTGTATTGATTATTGAGTTCTAACTAAATAAAACCAGCGATCTAGCCCATATAATGGCGTATAAACTCCCGTTCCCGCGCCAGCAGCAGAATCTTCTCCTCGGCTGTGGCTTCGTAGCCGAAGTTCAGATCCTCGATCTCCAGCGTAAGATGCCCCGCATATCCTCTGGAGGCCAGATCCTCCAGGATCGTCGCGGCAGCGGGATCCCCGTGGACCGGGAGATGTTTACGGCCGTCTCTCACGCTGGACAGGTGGATATTTACTAAGCGATCGAAGCAGAGATCGATATAGGCGTGGGCGGATGCCAGATCCCGTGAGAGCGCATGCGCCGTATCCAGCGTGAACTTGAGCCAGGGCTCTCGATCCAGAAGGTCCCGCGCATCCTCCGGGGTGTGGAGCAGGGAGTTCACCTGGGGCTCCATGTTCTCGATGCTGATGGAGACGCCGGTTCTGCGCGCCGCATCCCGAAGCGTCTGGATCAGCCTCTCGAACCGCTCGTAGTCGGCCGCAGTCGGGACCCGTTTTGCCGTGCGCCGCCCGGGGTGAACGGTCACCACGTCCGCATCCGCCTGCGCTGCGATCTCCACCGCCTGCAGGATGTCGGAGAGAGACAGGGCGGCTACACGGGGGTTGATGGAGCAGGGATTCAGGTCGAGGATAGGTGCGTGAACGGTGATCGGCGCCAGCGACCGATGGCTCGCGATGCACGCCAGAAGCTCGCCGACAGGGAGATCGCGGGTCCAGAAGTGCGGGGTCTCGACCCAGAACTCGATGCCGTCGAGACCCGCGGCAGCGACGAAGTCGAATACGTCGGGCAGCGGGTATTCGTGGAAGAACATGCTCGAAGCCGCAATGCGAACCATCGTCGCCCCCAACAGTTGATATAGGGACCGATCCTAATAGAACTTAATGGATTCAGCGGAGCCCCCGGGCATGGACGGGAAGGGCTGGGCGGGCGCCCTCACAGTCACCGAGGTCACCTGCATCATCGGCGAGATGCTGGAGTCCCGGGCGCTGCAGGACATCTGGGTTCGGGGAGAACTCTCCAACGTCAAGCAGCACAACTCCGGGCACCAGTACTTCACCCTCGGCGATCCCGATGCGCTGCTGCAGTGCATCATGTGGCGGGCGGACGCAAAAAAAATGCAGTTCCAGCCGGAGAACGGAATGGACGTCCTGGCATACGGCTCCATCGGCATCCACCCGCAGGCGGGGAGGTACCAGTTCTACGTCCGCGAACTGGCGCTCTCCGGGGAGGGGGAGAGGCATATCCTTGTGGAGCGCTGGAAGCGGGAGCTGGAGGAGGAGGGGCTCTTCGATCCGGGGAAGAAACGCCCGCTTCCATCCTATCCACGGCGGATCGGCGTCGTCACATCGGAGAGCGGCGCGGTGCTGCACGACATCGTGACAGTGCTGTCGCGGCGGTTCCCCCTCGAGGTTGTCCTCTCACCCACGGCGGTCCAGGGCGAGAACGCGCATCGAGAGATCGCAGAGGCGATCCGCCGGGCGGACGGGAAGTGCGACATCATCATCCTGGCACGGGGAGGGGGGAGTTTCGAGGACCTATTCCCATTCAACCATCCCGATGTGGTGCGGGCGGTGCGAGGCTGCGGCGCACCGCTGATCAGTGCGGTCGGGCACGAAGTGGACGTGACCCTCTCCGACTTCGCTGCCGATGCGCGGGCTCCCACGCCGTCGGCGGCGGCGGAGCTTGCCGTCCCCGACCGGGCAGAACTCCTGCGGGATCTCGCGGACCTGCGAGAACGCCTGAACCGCATCCTCGACGGCGCGATTGTCGGATGCTGGAGCGACCTGGAGGATCTCCGGCTCCGCATGCATCCAAGACGGCTGTTGCGCCGGATGGACGCGGCACGCCTGGAGATTCAGGATCTCACCGAACGCCTGGCACGCGGTGCGCGATCATCCCTGTCCACTGTTGCGCGCCGGCGTGAACGGATGGAGATCGCACTCGGGGACAGATTGCGACGATCGAGGAGCGAACTGATCGAAGCGGCCGCGTGGCTCCAGCCATGCCGCCTGTATGGCAGGGTCGAAGAGGCACGGCGCGTGCTCGGAGCGCTGGCGGCGCAGGTCGAGGCCGGTCTGCGGACCCGGATCGAGAGGGAGCGCGTCATGCTCGCGGAGATGCGCGTGAGACTGGACGGGAGCAACCCGCGCCTGATCATGGCACGCGGATACTGCTACCTCGAAAAAGGATCGGTCCCGGTCGGCTCCGTACGCCAGCTCTCGATCGGCGATCGCATCGTCGCCCATCTGCAGGACGGCAGGTGTGAGATGCGGGTGGAGTGGATAGACAGATGACACAGAAGTACGAAGAACTCGTTGCAGAGCTGAAGCATATCGTTCGTAGAATCGAGGAGGGGGATCTGACCCTCGAGGAGAGCATCGCCCTCTACGAACGGGGGATAGACCTGATCGGGGAGTGCGAGAAGATCCTGGAGACGGCCGAGTTGCGGATCAGTCGTCTGAATCAGGAGCAACAGCGATGAGCTCGACGTTGAGGCTGCAGCCCTGCCGCAGGAGGGTAACGAGGCTGCGCGGCAGGGTGCGGGCGGTATGGCTGGCTCCGATGCCCACCGTCCGTCCGCAGACGAAGGTGCTCCTCCGCCATACCAGATCCGTCGGGTGATCCAGGGTAAAGCGGGAGCTGCCATGGGCGATCACCTCTACGGTCTCGTCCTCTGCCGTAAGCCGGGTGATGAGGATGGCGTCGTCGCGCACGAGCACCTGCTTGAGGCGGGAGTCGAGAGCGGATGCCCCCTTGTCGGCACAGATGCCGATGATGCAGTCCCCGGCGGGGGTCAGATCCCGGTCGCGGGTAACCTCGAACGTCGAGGGATGCGTCGCCCGGATGGTCGGACTTCCCCGGCACCGCACCACATCCCTCGCCTTCATATCCTTTATAAGGAAGCTCCGCTATTCCTAATCAATGTATACCTCGCACTACTACTGTCCGGCCTGCAACGAGGAGACGGAGTACGTCGTCCTGCAGGAAGCGCGGGAGCTCCTGGTCCGCTGCAGGGTCTGCGGCACCGTCCGGCGCATACCCCGGCAGGAAGAGACCCCACGAACCGTGAAGACCATCGTCAGTTTGCACGACGCGTCGAAGGTCTGCAGTACCGAGGTCATGGAAGGGGACTACTATGCCGTTGGCGACATGTTGGTGGCGGAGTGCGGTGAGGAAGCCCTGGGCGTGGAGATCACGGCAATCGAGCAGAAGGGGCGGCGGGTGAGGAAGGCCAGCGGGGATTCGATCGATACGCTCTGGACGAGGGCGGTCGATCAGGTGGTGGTGAAGGCCTCCATCCACGCGGGGTGGAAGACGATTCCGATGTATCAGGCGTTTCCCGGCGAGGAGGAGTTCGCCGTTGGGGAGTCTTACCGGTTTGGAAACCGTCCCTTTCGAGTCTCCCACATCAAGCTCCGGAGAGGGGATGTGCTCCGCCGGAAAGGCCAGAAGGCTGTGGCGCGGGATGTCAGGCGCCTGTACGGCTACGGATCGTAGGGGATCGGCAGGGCGCAGCTGCGCCCCCGACATCGCCCCAGCCCGCCCCATACCGTCTCCCCTGAAGAGCCGCTCCCTGTCACCCGCTCTGCCGATGATGGGAGTGCGATACGCCTGTATCAGCGTTCGCATGGATCGACCAGGGGGAGACCCCGGGGGCGCGATAATCCCTATGTCGCCCGGGTTGGGCGCGTGATCGTGAAGAATCCTTCTCGTTACCCGCTCTCCGATGCGGCAAGAGTTCGGTGTGGGGGGTGTTCGCCGTACGGAGCTACTCCCACGAGCACCCTGCCGCATTGACAGGGGACGGTCGGAAGAAGGATTCGCCCCCACGCGCTACTCCACCGGCATGGACAGTCCCCTCTTCGAATCCGCACGGGAATCGCGGTTCCGGTGACATGGCGAGGGCGGGCAGGGAGGGAATTGCCCCGGAACTATACTCTGAACATTCGATCGCCGAGAATGCGGGTAGGATGCTGCTCTTCATCGGGCCCCCGATGTCGGTGCTTCCTTCGGCATCCCTTCGCGGCTCCCCGCAACAATCCGGAGAAATTTGGGGGCAATCAACGGGAAGGAGGAAAACCGCGCCATTCCGACCAGGGGAAGTTCGCCTACAGGAATCTCCGTATCTCGCCCTCGAGCTCCTCCCGGTGCACCAGGCCTTCGAACCTCTTCAGCTCCGCGCCGTCTTTCAGGATCACGATCGTGGGCGTAACCCGCAGTCTATACTTCTTGATATATTCGGGATGCTTCACCGCATCGATCTCGTCGATATCGATGTTCAGTTCCTTCCTCACTTCCTGGTTGATGGCGGTCTGCTCGATGCACCCCATGCAGCCCTCCTGGTGAAAACTGATGACCCGAATCGTCATGTTCAAAGAAAAGAGGATTGGTTATAAAAAGCCTGCGGTATCCGATCTACCGGATATCGCTCACGATGATATCCACGGACCCGTAGCGATGCACGATGGTGAGATTATCTGCATTTTTCTCGGTAATTTTCGCCATTCTCAAGCTGCCACTGGGAGTGACGTTCTCCCCGGGCGCCGAGATGACCGGAGTGTCGGTAAAGCCCATGGGCACCCAGTCCCCGACCTCCGCCGTGGTGAAATTTCCGCCGATGATGTCGAACTCTTCGGCATCGATATCAACGGTCAGAGGGTCGGCAAAGGTGAACGAAACCGACTTTATCTCCCCCGGGCGCATGCCCACGACGCCCCGGGATATGTCGTCGAGCTCCAGCCCAAGGATCGCGTACTCGAGCCATCCTGTTGCCGGATTGTACGCCGGAACGGGATTCACCACCTTATTGCCGATCTTACCAGCCTGAACAACAAGAGGCTGGGTATGGAAGGCCGGTACCCCGGAACGAAGCGCATCGGCATACGCCTGCTGATCGGTGGTCAGGATCGCCTTCCCCTCCGCATCGCGGATAGTGAAGCCCACCACAGCCGTATCGTTCACCTTCACCGTTCGAAAACCTTCGATGAGAGGGGACATGTACGTGGCGACCATGGCAACGGCAAAAAAGACGCCAAAACCGACGATGAATACTTTTGTCCAGTTTAAGGGCTTTTTCTTCTGCTCCTTCTTCATCGTCAATCCGGTTTGTGCGGTAGAGATAAAATGGTTGTGCTGCCGCAGCGCGCACAATCACGCAGTCCACAAACGCATCCGCGGCACGGAGAGAGAACCCGCCGCAAAAACCGTCTCACCAGCTATTCCCGCAGGGTTATCCGGCCGTACCGGGGATTGGCGGATCGCAGGGGGCAGTTGCGCATGGCGGCCCGTGCATGGCGCGTCGGACCGAAGGTCAAATCCCATCTCCCGGTAGCAGAGGGATGGGCCGGGAACAGTTATATAGGAATGGGGGCAGAGTAGGGTGCGTGCAGCCGTGCGGAACAGAGGGCATCGGAGGCGGATGGGCCCGCGAGGACATGACTCTGGTTGAGAGAGGCCCAGCGGATACTTCGAACGTCCGGAAGCAAAAGAGAGTGATAAGTTCCAAAGTATCCACCGGGGTTTGCCCTCATGCATGTCCTTATGCGGTGCATACGGAAACCTCGCGGGGGAGAAAAGGGGGAACGGCATTCCGCGTGGGGTGTTCGTGCGACGGCTCGCCCGCCGATTGGCCCGCCGAGCGTATCCGGTGATAGGGGCCTCTTGCCATGGGATTCATCCGCGGCAAGACGGTCTCGCATCCTCCAGCAGATACGGCAAACCGCACGGCCAGCCGAAAAAACCCTGAAATCAGGATATAGAGCCGACCCGGGGGCAGGAAGCCCCCGACCTACCGATGGATTGAAGTAACGGCATGAGGAATGTATCTGTAATGGATAAAAAGAAGGTCAAACATTATATGACCTACGATGTCGTCACCGTGGATGTCAGCGGGACGGCGAGAGACGTGATAGAGAAGATACGGAAGACCGGCCACGATGGATTCCCGGTGGTGAACGGCTCGGAAGTCGTTGGATACATAGCCGCTCGAGACCTTCTTTTTGTCCCCCCGCAGACACCTGTCGAGAGGATCATGAGCAAGCACCTGATCGTCGCCGATCCCGAGATGAGTATCCAGGATGCAGCACGGGTGATCTTCCGATCCGGCATCCAGAAACTGCCTGTGGTGGACGAGGAGAACCGGCTTGTGGGCATCATCTCAAACGCCGACGTGATCCGATCGCAGATCGAACGCGTCTCGCCGGAGAAGGTGTTCAAGTTCATCGAGACGCTTCGCAAACTCTACGGGGTCGACCCCACCCTGAAACGCGAGAATGTCCCGATAGACACTCTTCTCCCCACGCAGTCCAAGATATACGAGGACGAGCTGGAGGGGCGCATGTACGAGATCAAGAAGGGTCTTGCAGAACCCCTCATCGTGGTGAAGCGGCCGGGGAGACTCATCCTGGTGGACGGGCATCACCGTGCAATCGCCGCAAAAAGGCTGGGTATCACGAAATTGGACGCCTATATCATCGAGATCGACGAAGATCTCGAACTGGGGCTGGAGAGGACCGCACGGGCGATGAACCTCTCCACGCTGGACGACATCAAGGTCCTCGACTACGCTCGCCACCCTCTGGTGGCGCTCACCCACCGTCTGGTCCGGCACACCTAGGATCCTTCTGTGTGCACGTCGTATCGGCTGTTGAGCACATGCTCTTTGACGACCTCGTCGTCCGGTATGACCAGCTCCGGCCAGAGGCGGGTGCCGGAGTGAACGACCACCCGCCGCTGCATGTCGACACGGGGACCGATAACGGTGTCGTTCTCGATGGAGCAGCCATCGCCGATGCGGGTATCGTTGTCAATGATGCTTCCGCTGATCGAGCAGTCCCTGCCGATCCGGACACGGTTGTAGATGGACGAGGAGAAGATCTTCGTGTTCTGGCGAATGGTGCAGCCATCGCCGATGGATGTGTAGGGCCCGACCAGCACGTTCTCTTCGATGGTAGTCCCGGCGCCGATGGCGACCGGACCGATCAGGCGCGAGTTCGCCCCGAGCGTGATCGACCCGCCCAGGCGCACGGGACCGATGACACGGGCGCCCTTCATGGTGAGATCCCCGCTGATGCTCGTATGGGCGATACCCTGCAGCTTCCAGCGTTCCGCCTGCCGTAGAGAGCGCGGGCTCCCCACATCGGTCCAGTTGCCCCGTGCGAGCCAGGCCTTCAGGCGGTAACCCTCGTCCATGAGGTGGGGGAAGAGGTCGCGGGCGAAGTCGTACTTCGTGCCGGTGGGGATATGGTCGAAGATCTCGGGCGAGCAGACATACATACCGGTGCTTGCCAGGTTGCTGAACGTCTCACCCGGAGCCGGTTTCTCCTTGAACCGCTGGATTGTGTAGTTCACGTCGATCTCGGCGATTCCGTATTCACTCGGATCGTCGATGGAGAGCAGCCCGATCGTCGTGATCGTATCGCCCGTCAAATGCCCGCGGTAGAACTCAAGCAGGTTCAGGTCGGTGACGTGGTCGCCCCCGACCACCAGGAAAGGCTGACCGTCCAGGTACTTCTGTGCGTTCTTGACGCTGCCAGCAGTGCCGAGTTTGGTCTTCTCATGAACATATGTGATATCGACACCGAAGAGGGAGCCGTCGCCCAGGGCCTCCTCTATCTCGGTTGCCTTGTATCCCAGCGTCACGATCACATCGTTGAATCCGAGGCTGGAGAGGTGGTCGACCAGATGCTGGACCGATGGCGCATTGACGATGGGGATGCAGGGCTTTGGGCGATCGAAGGTGAGAGGGCGAAGGCGGGTACCTTCGCCCCCGCACATGATGCAGACCTTCATGCCGGACATATAGTTTCCCATCGATTTTAAGCCTGTCCACGCAGTCGGTCAGGCTCCTCCACGACTGCGGGGAAGGCGGCGACGCGGCGGTCCGAACGCCTATATAGCTGTAGGACAGAGGATTTTTTGAAATGCCTGCGTTTGAGTGCAGCCGCTGCGGCAAGTGCTGCATGTCGCTTGGCGGTGTCATTCGGATCGAGAGAGCGCTCTCGCCCACCGATTTCTACTGCAGACTGCTGGTTACCCAGGAGATGTTTCTCGCCCGTGTGGATAGCGCATACCGCGATCTCTTCCGGGATCGGGACGGCGGGAAGGTGCATCCCGGCTGGTGCCCGTTCCTGCGGAAGAGTGACCGGGGGTACGTCTGCACCATTTACCAGACGAGGCCTGCACTCTGCCGCGAGTTCAAGTGCTACTCCATGCAGATCCTGCACGCGGATGGCAGGCTAGCCGGCCGCGTCGGAGGAAGGAGAAGCCTCCTCTCGTCCGATGCAACGTTGAACCGCATCTGGGAAGAGAGGGTTGCGCCCGTGAAGGACGAGAGCGATCAGGCCTGGATCCTGCGCGTGAAGAATCTGCTGGAACGGGAGGGCTTTACCGTAAAGATATTCGAGTGAAGCGGGATATCCCTGGAGAAGCCGGCTTTACGACTGGACGTTCCATTCCTGGAACGGATCCGGCCATGAAGGCGTGCGGCATCGGGAGTGGCGCTGCCTGTAAAGAAGATGGTATTCAGGGGGTCTTCTTCCGCATCCCTGAGAGTACCAGGCAAAAAGGTACCGCCAGGATCGGGGCATATACGAGCGGGGCCTGTCGGGGGGGAGAGTCCACGCCGCCCGGCTTCTGATCGCCCGGCGGCGAGCCGGGCAGCTCGGAGGCATTCCACTGGAATACCGCACCCTCCATCTGGACTGCATTCTGGAAGGTGAGGTTCTGTCCCGAGAACGGGATGGGTGCAGGAGCGATCCGGGTATGCGGAATGTTTTTCAGAGATTCGGGAACGCTTTGGCCGACAAGCAGCCGTTGCAGCGCACCGCCGTCATCGACAGGACCCTGCAGGATGAGAACCCTGTCCCGGTACCAGATGCGCGGATGGCCCGCGAGGTCGGCAAGGTTCAGACTCCTGAACGGGGCTGTATTCTGCCGGCAGAATGCGAGATCAGCCTCGCACTCTCCAAGCAGCCTGGGAGTTTCGGCCAGGATTGCCCGATCTCCTATCCACGCGGTGTCTGGATTGACGAGGAGGACGGGTACACCGCTTCCGATGCCATACTGTTCATCGAAGCGTGCCATAACGAGGGCATTCTCCCTGTCGCGAAACACCTCGTACTCGATCACCACCAGGCCTGACGAGTTCTCCAGCCAGCCAGGAAAGAGAGCCTGATCGACGTTCTTGCAGTGGGAGCATCCGATGCCGTGGAAGTAGAACGCGGCGAAGGGCTCTCCATTTGCCGCCTGCACAGGGCTGCAGCCGGCAAGCGCGATAACGAGAATCGCGGAAAGACACCCGATCCATCTCATGGGACACACTCCGGTCACCCCATGTTGAACGTTCACCATTACATGCCTGACGGTTTCATCTCTGTCGTACGCCGCCCGGATCATCCCTCCGCACCCTGTAGGCAGTCATCCTGATGCGAGACCGTCCCGAAAGAAGGAGGCGACAAAGTCCATGTCGACATGAGCCTCGTACCAGTCCGCCAGGCGGTCATAGGAGTCCGTGAGAGGGGCATCGGCAGGGGGATCGTCTCCGGATAGCTCTCCGGAACCATCGCCATGCGCATCCTGGAGGTATCGCAACAGCCCCCGGACTGCAGAGGGGTTCTGGAAGAGGCCGTGCATGTAGGTTCCAAAGACCAGTCCATCCTCGCTTGCCGCCCCGTCTCCCTCGAAGGCTTCGGAAGCGCTTCCCCTCTCCGTCCGGCCCATATGAATCTCGTAGCCGCACACGGTGCCCATGTGCAGGAGCAGGGGGGGGATTGCACGGGCCCGGCGCCGTACCTGGACTGTCGTCTTGCGGTAGCCCTCGAAGTAGGTGGTCGAGTCCAGCAGCCCGAGTCCTGCATACTCCCCCCGCCTCGACTCGACCCCGGAATCGACAATCGTCCGCCCGAGCATCTGATACCCTCCGCAGATACCGATGATGGGGATATTGCGTCTTCGCGCAAGAAGGATCTCCTCTGCCGTGCCGCTCTCCTTCACCTTCTGCAGATCCTCGATCGTGTTCTTGGTGCCGGGGATGATGATGCAGTCGTAGCCGCGGAGCGATCGCCCCAGGGGCACGTACTCCACGGCAGCGCTGCGCTCCAGAATCTCGAAGTCGGTGAAGTTCGAAATGTGGGGGAGCCGCACGACGGCGATTCGCACGCTGGAACGGGACGGCCTCTTGTCGGCGAGGGACAGGGAGTCTTCGCTTGGCAGGGGGATATCGAAGCAGGGCACCACCCCGAGCACCGGGAGCCCGCTGATCTCCTCCAGCTGCTTCAGCCCGTCGGCAAAGATGGCGGGATCTCCCCGGAACTTGTTGATGATCAGCCCCACGATGCAGTCCCGCACATCCCGCGGGAGGAGTTCGACTGTCCCGAAGACCTGCGCAAAGACACCTCCCCGCTCGATATCGGCGACGAGGACGATGGGGATCTTCAGCGCTTTCGCCAGCCGCACATTGGCGATATCGCGGTCGTAGAGGTTCAGCTCCGCTGCCCCCCCCGCCCCTTCGACGACGACGTGCCCGTACCTGCCCTCCAGCCGGCGGTAAGCCCGCAACGACTCCTGCAGCAGCGCATCGGTCTCCCGGTAGTACTCGGATATGTGCACATCCTTGTAGGGGGAGCCGAGCAGCACGATCTGCGAGGTCTGGTCCCCCTTGGGCTTCAGCAGGATGGGGTTCATATCCCGTTCCGGCGCCAGGCGGGCTGCCCATGCCTGCATCGCCTGGGCAATCCCGATCTCGCCGCCATCGGGAGTGACATAGGAGTTGAGGCTCATGTTCTGCGACTTGAAGGGCGCTGCCCGAATACCCCGCCGTTCCAGGGCACGGAGGATCGCCGCCACCGTTACGCTCTTTCCTACGTGGGACGCCGTGCCGAGCACCATCAGCGACATGCTGTAGGTACATTTAGATGAATTTAAATAAAGAGTACCTGGATTGAGAGTATATCCAGCAGTGATACAATGAAGTTCAGCACCGTCGCACTCCAGTTGCTGCAGTCTCGCTACCTGCTGCCTGGAGAGAGTCCATCGGATCTCTTTTCGCGCGTTGCACGGGCCGTTGATACGGGCAAGGCACGCGAGTTTCTTGCCATGATGGAGAACCTGCTCTTTTTACCCAACTCCCCCACCCTCATGAACGCCGGCACACCATCAGGGCAGCTCTCCGCCTGCTTTGTCCTCCCGGTTGAAGATTCGATCGCGAGCATCTTCTCCACGCTTAAGCATATGGCACTCATCCACAAGAGCGGCGGAGGAACCGGATTCTCGTTCAGCCACGTGCGGCCCCGCGGGGATTCCGTGAATGGTACAGCGGGAATCGCCAGCGGACCGCTGTCCTTCATCGAGGTGTTCGACAAGGCGACGGAGGCGGTGCGGCAGGGGGGAAGACGACGAGGCGCGAACATGGGCGTGCTGGCCAGTTCGCACCCGGATATCGTCGCGTTCGTTAACAGCAAACGTGGCGGGGGGCTGCGCAACTTCAATATCTCCGTGGGTTTCGACGCGGAGTTCTTCCGGTGCCTCGAGTCGGGAAGGCCGTACGAGCTCGTGAACCCCCGGGACGGATCCGTCTGGGGAACGATAGGGGCCCGCGATCTGTGGGAGATAGTGGCGCATGCGGCCTGGTCCACCGGCGATCCCGGCATGCTGTTCCTGGACGAGATCAACCGCCGGAATACCGTCCCGGGGCTCGGTCTCATCGAAACCACCAACCCCTGCGGCGAGCAGCCCCTCTATCCCTACGAGAGCTGCAACCTCGGAAGTATCAACCTCGCAAAGTGTGTCCGGAAGGGAGAGCTGGATGATGACCTGCTGCGGCATGCAGCGCGGAACGGCGTCGAGTTCCTGGATGCGGTAATCGATGTCAACCAATTTCCCCTCCCGCAGATCCGTGAGAAGACGCTGTCCACTCGTAAGATAGGGCTCGGGATCATGGGGCTCTCGGACATGTTCATCCAGCTCGGGTTGCCCTACAGTTCGAACGAGGCGCTTGCCACCGCCGACCGCCTGATGGGCCTGATCCAGCAGGAAGCCCGGGAGACGTCCCGGGAACTCGGCGAGAGGAAAGGATCCTTTCCGGCGATCGACAAGAGCGTATTCCGCAGCCCCATGCGGAATGCGACCGTCACCACCATCGCTCCGACCGGATCCCTCCATATCATCGCCGGTACGAGCGAAGGGATCGAACCTCCCTTCTCTCTCGCATACCGTCGTACCATCGACGGACGGCCCGTCGAGGTGGTCAATCCGCTCCTGGAGGCGTATGCGGCATCGTATCGCGGGAGCGTCGATATCCTCTCCCATGCGAAAAGGACAGGGAGCGTTCAGGATCTGCCGCTCCCCGATCACACCCGGGACCTCTTTCAGACCGCACTCGAGATCCCCGCGGAGTGCCATGTGCGGATGCAGGCAGTTCTGCAGAAACACGTCGACAATGCCGTCTCAAAGACGGTCAATCTGCCGGAGCATGCATCGGTTGACGACGTGTCGCGGGTATTCGAGCTCGCCCGATCCCTCCGGTGCAAAGGCATAACCATCTATCGAAACAGGAGCAAAGAAAACCAGGTTCTCACCAGCGGATGCGACGTATGCAGGCTGGATTGAATGGCATGCCAAGAAATATATAAAGAGAAACGCAAGGTACATTGCAATGAATGGTGGGATATGCCCAACATGCGGACTACCACGAGAACTGTGCATCTGTGAGGAGGTAGCAAAGGAGCAGCAGCGGATCCAGGTGAAGATGAACCGTCGACGGTACGGAAAAGAGGTGACCATCATCGAGGGTCTCGACCCGGACGACATCGACCTGGAGGATCTGACGAAATACATGAAGAGCAAACTTGCGTGCGGCGGGACCATCAAAGGGGGCACCATTGAGCTGCAGGGGAATCACCTCGACCGGGTGAAGCAGCTCCTCGCCCAGAAGGGGTACAAGCTCGACAATATCAGCTGAACCGGGCACGGGCCAGCGCGTGCAATCAAGATGATTTCTCTTTTTATTCGGGATCCCGTCGTTTGAACTATCCGGTCGAAACACAGTTGTCTTGCTTGTCCGGTGGCAGAAATCGCTGAAATTTACGCGACATCACCGATTCAGCGACGGCTTCCGCGGACTCGCAGCCACCGCATTCCCCCCCCTCGGATGCAGCCGTTTGCTCCCCCCGCAATCCATGTTTTCTGTTGCCGCATCGGACTTCCCGCTGCAACCCGTGCCGGAAGAGGCGGGAAGACGATCCGCCGGACGCGGTATATGCAGCCTCTGTGCCACCGGCCCGAAACCGGAGTGGCGATACGGAAAAAATTCGAACCCGGAGAGGGTGCGAGAACGGACGAGGGCGACCGTATCCCGCCCATCCATGTTCGAGGACCGCTCTCTCACGATCCGATTCCTCCGCCGGAGGCTGAAGAGGGGGATTCCGGGACCAAACTCCTAGCCGAAGCCCGAAATCCCGGACCTGTGAACTGAACGCGGAGTTCCAGAGAGATCCGTCCGGAAGCCGCTCTGGTACTGCCGGGGCGGACCCGAAAATATGATTCCGGGGATCTCCCCTACACGAAGAACCGGAACATGATCCAGGCCAGGATCAGCATGATTGCCGAGTACTTCAGACCAGCGACAGCACGCCCCTCACCCATCTGGCCCGCGACGAGCCCGGAGAAGAAGCCCTGCGTGAACCCTGCGTGCGAGAAGAGCCGCTTGTAGAAGAAGATGTCCACGTTCCCGATGAACCGCGTGGCCGCACCGCCCGCGGCGGAGGCTGCCCCGCCGGCTTCTGCCATCGTGGTGAGGAATGTGGAGACCAGGATCGCGATCACGAAGAGGAAGACAAAGAACGAGATCAGGACGATGATCATGTAGATGAGCATGTTGTTCATCCGCTCGGTCTTCAGGTTGAAGAACTCGTAGGCGTCCGTCGCCGCTGCGCGGAGCACCTCACTGGCATCACCGCCGGCTTTGCTCGCCTTTGCGATCAGATCCACGCTCCGCCCTGCCAGGGGAGTATTCACGTTCCTTCCAAAACGGTAGATCGCATCGACAAACGGCACGCTCCAGGACATCTCCGCGTCCAGTTTCCGGATATGCGGCGTGAGAGCACCGTACTCGCCGCCGGAGACGATATGCACTGCATTCGGGAGTGTCATCCCGCTGTCGTTCATACCGGCGACGTCACGGAAGAAGTTGGGGAGGGACTCTTCCAGACTCTTGACCCTCCGCCCCTCCATGAAGTCGAGGACCGCAAGAGGTATCACTGCGATCAGCACGGATAGGACGATCACATCGTCGATCATCGTGGAGTTGAAGAGTGCTTCAATCCCATAGATACCCACGATAAAGGAGAATCCGACGAAAAACACCAGGAACGAGGCGGGCAGGGAGAGGACGAGGACGTTCATGGGCTTCTCGCGGAGGAATTCCATGGGGTGCTTGAAGAATTTGCCAAGCCCATAGCGGTGCCGTCTCTGGTACTCGATCCGGTCGAAGATCCTCTGCTGCTCCCGTTCGTACTCTTCAAGGTCTGTTGCGGGAACCAGATCGTCCTTGGACCTTGGGCGGTTCAGGAAGTCGTTAACAATGTCTGTAAATCCCATCTCACACCTCCGGTGTCATGGAACTGATCAGGATCGTGAACATGATGCTCCCGAAGGGCACAATCAGGTAGATGACGACGTACAGGAAGATCGGGTCGCTCTGCCCCGATAGAATGGACATGATCGACTGCAGGATGATCAGAAAGAGCGTGCCGGCCACGAGCGCGGTGACGTAGGACTCGGCGATGAGACCGAGGACTTCCAGGAAATTCTTCTGCTCGTGACGATTCTCCAGGGCGTACTGCGCCGCCTTGGTGCGGAAATACTCGGTGAGATTGCTGCCGCTGGATATTGCCGCCATTGCACCCTGGAGGAACTCTTTGAACCGCTCGCTCGGGGTGATTGTCGCCACGATGCGCATCGCGTCGATGAGATCGCGGCCGAAGATGTCGATCTCCCGGGCGATGTAGCGTGCCTCCACCGCGCTTTCACCGTAGATCGTACTCTCCCCCAGGAGGCGGAAGATCTCCGCCGGGGGGATACCGGCAGTCGACATGGCGGTGATGTAGTTGATCGCGTAGGGAAGTGTCGCATCGATATTCCGTCGCCGCTCTCCCGCGACGATGCCCGGATACAGTAGGAAGATCAGGTATGTGATGCCGCCGAAGATGAGCAGCGACAGGATGGTGATGATGACAGTGCCGATGATCAGCTTGTAGTCGTTCAGGAAGAGGAAGAACTCCGGCACCGTTCCCCTGTAGGTGAAGAGCTCCGGCAGGTTCAGGACGACACTCAGAACGCCGAAGACGGCTGCAGCTGCCAGGCCGACCAGGATCGAGGTGACATAGGCCGTGGCGAGGTAGGCCTCAAAGGGCGTCTTCAGCCGGGCGCTCATGAGGTTGTTGCGCAGCACGAGGTAATCGTCCCGTTTCTCCTTCAGACGCCCTCCGAGCAGGTTGAAACTGAATCTCTGGTAACTGTTCATGCCGATCGTCCCTCGCCGTAGAGATCGCCGCGGACAAGATTGACCACCGCCTCGGGATCGCGGTGGTAGGAGATGAGCATCTTGGAGACATCGGTGTAGTGGCGGATCATCTTCAGCCGCATCCACTCCAGAAGCTCCTGGCGACGCTTGAGCTCCTCTTTCATCCTGGCTTCGCTCCAGCCCCGATCCTCCATGATCTCCTCGAGAATGAAGGATTTCCCGGAGTAGCGGATCTCATCGGTCGCCGGATTCCAGCGGAATACCTCGTTTGTGATCAGCTCGTTCGTTCGGGGATCGATGTCCAGGATCTCGATGAGCTGCTTGTTCCGCCGGATCCGCTGCCCTCCGACGCGGGCCTGGACCTGGACCGAGACCAGTTTCAGGGCAGAGAGCATGTTCCTCGGCACGTTCAGCGGGGGGTTCTCCAGGCGGTGTACGACACTGGCGACCGAATCGGCGTGCATGGTCGAGTAGGTGACATGCCCGGTACTCATCGCCTGGAAGAGCGTCAGGGCTTCCCTGCCTCGAACCTCGCCCACGAGGAGGTATTCCGGCCGCTGCCGCAGTGCTGCGCGGAGGAGTTCGTACATGTCGATCTCTCCTTTGCCGGCCGAGTCGAACGACGAGCGGGTGACGCTCGGGATCCAGTTGGGGTGAGGCAGCTTCAGCTCACGCGTATCTTCGAGGGTGATGATCTTGGCGTTGGGGGGGATGAAGAGGGAGATCGCGTTCAGGGATGTCGTCTTGCCCGACGCCGTGCCGCCCGCGAATATGCAAGATTTGCCATTCTCCACGGCAAGCCAGAGGTAGGCGATGGAGAGCGGCGAGAAGGTGGACCATTCGATGAGGTCGGTGGGGGTAATCGGCTCCTCGCGGAACTTGCGGATGGTGAACGTGGACCCATGGGCGGTGACCTCTGTCCCGAGCGTCATCTGGATACGGGATCCGTCGCTCATCGTCGCATCCAGCATGGGTTCTGCAATCGAGATGTATTTTCCGGCCCTCTGCGCAAGTTTGGTGACGAATGAGTCCAGTTCGTTTGCGTTCTTGTACATCAAGTTGGTCTTGATGTTCTCGTAACTGGTGTGGTACACAAATATCAGGCTGCCCACGCCATCGCACGAGATGTCCTCGATGTACTTGTCGTGCATGATGGCATCGATGAGTCCATCCCCGACGAACTCCTTCTCGATGTTGTACATGATCTTCTCCCGGGACACCGGGGTGAGTTTGATGCCGTAGTCTGCCGTGATATCATCGACTGCTGTGCGAAGTGCCTTTTTTGCAGTCTCTTTCGTGAGATCCTTGGTGTTCACGTCGAGCGTCTCAAACAGGCGCTCCTTGAGTTCGGAGAGCAGCTCCTTCTCGGCCTCGTTGAGCTCCGGCTCCAGCACATGGTACGTGTATTCGTGCGTGGTGTTGTCGTAAGTCACCCGAATATAGGCGTAGGGTTCGTTCACCGGGTAGAGCTCGATCTCCTCGACACCGGGCGGGACTCTCAGAGTGAGGTCGACCAGGGGCCCGTGGATCTTCCGATTGTACTCCTCGACCTCCGAGCGGATGGCCTTGAAGATCCGGAACCGACCCAGCACGCCGGTCCGGGCGGATTCGTCTTCCTGTGCCCGATCGGAGCCGATGGAGATGTCTTTCAGGCCGACAGACGGCAATCCGGTGCGCCAGATCTCGTCGATCTCGGACGGCAGGGTGCCGATGTTCGTGGCATCGAAGATGCTCGTCCGCCCACGGAGTTTCACTTCATCGATCTCGAACGTGGCGCCCTTCGGTAGAATGAGATCGGAGATATCGCTGATCTGGTCGATCGAGATGATCTTCTCCTGGCGCTCATTCCCGCTCGACCACTGCGTCCGTTTCGCGTCCCTCACCGGCGTGGCAGGGGACGGTTGAGTCGTCGGAGGGACGTGTTCGGGAGTCTCCGTCCGGGGTTCATCGCCCTCGGTGATCGATGTCTCCCCTCCCTCGGGCGACTTCAGAATCCCTTCCATGACGGATCTCAGATCCTGCTCGAGATTGCCGGATCCGGAACGGGCGGCGGGCAGTGCGGCGGAATCGCCGTCTTTCGCTATCGCCTCGCCTTCCTCCGCCTCTCCCCCGCTGGACCGCAGCTGCGGCGCAGCGGGGGGCGGACCCGCATCCGCCTGTGCGGAAGGGGCCATCTCGTCCTCGGTCGGGCGGATCATCTGGATCCGTTTCATCAGTCCTGCGAGGTTCGTCTTCTCCTTCAGGGCGCCGCTTTCACCAGCTCCGCCCGACTCCGCACCCTCCTTCGGACTCTCTTCCTCTTTTCTTACTGTTCCGATGCGTTTCAATAAAGCGCTCAATCCTTCTTTCGATTCGTCTTCATTTGACATGCTGCCTTTCACCCTCCAATATCGATAACGGACTCCGCATAGGGATCCTTGAAGTCTACCATGAATGTGTACATCTCTTGGGCGCGATCCATGATCACGCAGTCGTATCTGCCGTTTAGGAGCCGGAAGCAAGCCCGGCCGTCTTCGGTGGTGTTATCCGTACCGATGACCTGCCTGCCCTTCCGAATCGAGACCCGCATCCCGGACTGCACAACGCCATCCCGCACGATGATCAGGCATAACACTCCCGGGCTCTGCCGCTTGCCGCCGATGATCGGTAGATCGTCCGAAAGCCGTTTCTCGAGATGGATCTTATCGAATACCCGGCAGCGAGAGGCGAGTGCACTGGCAATGGACTGATCCGTGGAGAATAGCTCGAACCGGTCCCTGTCCTGAAGGTGATAGGCCGCCGTCTCACCAAAGAGAGTGCCCTTGCTGTCGATCAGCATGACACCCGCCGGATCGCCCTTTTCAAAAATGATGATAAACTTCTGGGATTTCTCGTCTGAAATCCCCACACCATGAAGGGATTGCGACTTCGCATACTGGATAAGATCGCGATACGCGTAGTCCCCGATGTACGTCGAGGTGCCGAGCACTTCATCAATTATGCCACTTATATCCATGCATATCAGTATCCATCGGTCGATAGACGTTCTGTGAGTGCTTCCACTCCCCTGGGGAGAACGTGCGCTCAGCAGTCTTGCGTACATTACTTCCGTACTAAGTTATAGTTAAGCATTTTGTTTTGCTGTACATGAAAATTTTAATAGTATACGGTAAAACATTCTGAAAACTGAATTTATACGAAATTAAAGCCGGTAATTACACAATCGACCATGGACACGAAACATTCAAGAACGCCTTTCTTCTTCTGCCATAAAAGCGAGATGCATTGATGGACTGCACCATTGCATGGCGACGTTCCCCGCCATGAAGCCGGACTTACTTTCGGACGTGGATGGGTTACCGGGAACTGCCTCCGAAGAGGGTGCGTGCAAGGCGGTCGATAAAGCCTTCCTTCACCCGCTCGGACTCCTCTTTGTACTCGTACCCGGCAAGCTCCGAAGCGATCCTCCGGAACGCCCGGGAGGACTCGGTAGTGGGATACTTGATCACGACCGGCGTCTTGTATGCAGCTGCTCGACGGACATTGGGGTCTTCCGGAATCATATCGATGACACGGACGCCGAGAACATCCTCCACACTGTGGCGCCGCAGTTCTGTATTCTCCATGCCAGAGCGGTTAAGTATTGCACCGTATACCTTCCCCCCCACCATCTCGGTCAGAATCTTGGTCTTGAGCGCATCTGCCATCGACGAGAGCTCGGGATTGACCACCAGGATCACCTCGTCCGCGATGGCGAGCGCCACCACCCCATCCTTGCTGATGCCCGCAGGGGCATCGATCAGCAGGAACTCGCACCGCCCGACCAGCTCCCGCATGACATCCCGCATTCGCTCGGGATTGGAGTTCTGGAACCCCTGCAGGGATATCCCGCTTGGAACAACCTTCACCCCGCTGGGGCCTTCATATATGGCGTCGTCGATCTTGGCCTTGCCGGCAAGCACTTCGTGCAGGGTGATGGGAGCCCCCTCGAGACCCAGGATCAGTCCCATGTTGGCCATCCCGATATCCGCGTCCAGTATATAGGTCTCCTTCCCGAGCTGCGCAAGGGACGTGCCGAGATTCACCGTCACTGTCGTCTTTCCCGTACCGCCCTTGCCGGAAGCAACTGTATACGCTCTGATCATGAAACACCTTCTCACGAAATAACTGTATTGACGTCAATTAAGGTTTTAGCAATTCACATACTTATCTATTGCCGTTTGAAGATCGACAACCTTCTTTCTCCGTATCCTGCGTTGTTTTCTTTACATTCTCTTTTTCCGCAACCTCCACTATGAGATGTTCGAGGTCCAGATCCCTGAGGAGTGTTGCAGCATCGGATTTAAAAGATCCCCTGAGGCCTTTCAGTGATTCGAGGGATATGCGGTCGGCGCCTCCCTCCAGGCTGGCAGCTCTCCCCTGGGTCTGTCCGCCGGTATGGCTGCCCGCCCGTGTCGGGCTCGAAGCTCCTGCCGGGCTGGTGGAGACCGTGCTCACCTTCACCCTCCGCCCCGGCGTTCCCCTCGCCGCGACCGGTCTGATGACGGTGGTCGACGGCCGAACCCTGGGCGGTGCCTTCCAGTGGTTCGGATCGACAAGGAACGGCCGATTGGCGCTGATCGCTGCCTCAATCTGATCGGGCGTGAGATCGGTCAGCACGGCATCAGCCCTCTCGTGCTTCATCCGGAGGATGCCCTTCCAGGCAGCCTCTCCCTGGCATCCCTGATACTCCGCCAGGATGCATTCGCCCCGCCCGAACACGAGGCGACAGCTCTGACCCGAAAAAGTGACCGTACAGCACCCCGTGAAGCCCGTGGATCCCAGGCTGTCCAGAAAGTCTCCAAGATGTACCTCCTTCTCCCGTGACCGAACTGTACCGTTAGGAATCTGCATAACCCTAGTTCACCTCCGACTGGAGTCCCTTCAATGCCACCCGGATCAGCCCCAGATTGGTATCGGCATCGGCAAGCACGCACAGGTACAGGTCTCCGTAAGGTGCGATGACGATCTTGCCCGAAACCGTCTCCAGGATGATCTGATCGAGCATGCCGATACGCATATCCGCGGCGATCTTCGTGCCGGCCCGGAGCAGATCCTCCGCCAGGGCAGCCACCTGATCGAAATCGGCATCGCCCAGCGACTGGACCGCAAACCCCTCGAAAAACGCCGACACTGCCCGGATCCCAGGCTGCCCGAGGATCTTTCGCATCTTCCCCTCATCCAGGATACGCGGGGGTGTATCCGTGGCTCCCGGCTCCTCGGGTACGAGGAGCCTCTCAGCGGAGCAGATCGAGAGAGCATCAGCATACTCCTCTGGAGTATACTTGCGTATACCGAACTCGGGGGAGGGCTCTTCGGCCAGGCGGACGAGCGCGGACCTTCCCCGAAAAGATCCTCCCGTTCCATTCAAGTACGCCGCTGTGATGGTGCCCCGATCCACCAAGAGAAACCCTTTCCCCTGCTCCGCAGTGACCTCCAGAGCACCGCAGAAGGCCGCAGTATAGGGGATTGCCTCGTCCAGCGTGGCCTTGAGGAGCCCGATCCTTGTTCCCTCGGGTAGCTTCATGGTTACAGCGCAGCGATGAGTCTATCCTTGTTCTTCTTCAGCTCGTATCGAATTCGGCCGATGTTGACGTCGGTCTCGGCCACGATCGCGATCAGCTCGTCTGCGGAGAGGGGGGAGAGGAGGATCGGTCCATTATCCAGTTCCACGAGCATCTGGCGGAGATCTCCTTTCCCGAGCTCCGCTCCCATGGCTTCGGAGGTTCCCATGCCCGTCGATGCCATTGCGCCAAGGGCATCGATATCCACCTTGCCCGATACCGCGCTCTCAATCACGAAACCATCCCTTCCGACGACGACCGCAGCGGTTACGCCGTCAAGCTTCAGGAATTCGCCCAGTATTTGCTTTAACATTCCGAATCATCTCCTTTTCTACGTGCAGTTGAAGGGTGCGGTGCATGTGCCGCCTTCCCTTCGATCTCGATGTGCAGCGGCATCCTCCCGATCGCATGCGTTGCACAGGAGATGCAGGGATCATAGGCACGGATGATCATCTCGATACGGTTCGCCGCTCCTTCGGTCAGCGAACCGTTCTGCACCACCCTTCTTGCGACCGCTTCCACGCTCCTGTCCATCGCGTAATTGTTCTGGCAGGTGGCAACGATCAGGTTGCACCGCTCGATGAATCCCTCCGCGTTCACCGTGTAATCGTGGATCAGCGTACCCCGCGGGGCTTCGACGATGCCGACGCCCCTCAGGTTCTTCACCTCCGAGACGGGCGTGCGGATGTCGGACCCGCAAATGGCGGCGTCCTTGAGAATCTGAACTGCCCGTTCGCAGGCAAAGAGGAACTCCACGTACCGCGCCACGTTGTACGCCAGAGGAGACTGCACGAGCGATCCGTACCTGTCCCGGTACACCTTCAGGGCGGCATCCGCCTGAGGGGTGCCCATGCTCCCGCAGATGTTCAGGCGGGCCAGAGGTCCGACGCGGTAGTGCTGACCGTTCCTGAACCTGCAGAACTTCAGGTAGGATCGGGGAAGGGAGTACTCCTGTACGAACTCCAGATAGTCAGCGCCTCTGAAGGTGCCGATAGGGCTCCTGTCCGCACCAATCGCCTGCACCGTCCCCTCGTAAGGAGAGTACACCCCTCCGGCGGTCATGCCCATGAAGGCGGTCTCAACGGCGCCTAAGGCGAGGTCGGTCGCGTCCAGGATTCCCCGTGCGATCTCCCAGCCTTCCGCGGCAATGGCGAGTCCGCGCTCTGCCATGGCCAAGAGCCGTGATCGATCCTCTTCTGACAGGGCCTTCGACATTCCTCCCGGCACGGCGTTGCTGGGATGAATGGGTTTGCCGCCTACCGCCTCGGTGATCCGCTGACCCAGTTTCCGCACCTCGATCGCTTTTTTTGCGATCTCGGGATTCTTCTTTGCCAGCCCGAGAACGTTCCTCTCGCCCGGGGGGGCGTCGTGTCCGATCAGGAAGTCCGGGGCTGCCAGCATGAAGAAGTGGAGGGCATGGGAATGGATGTACTGACCGTGCAGCAGAAGCTCCCGGAGCTTCGTTCCCGTTGCCGGGGGTTCTGCCCCGAAGATCTGATCGACGGCCTTTGCCGAGGCGAGATGGTGCGCCGCCGGGCAGATGCCGCAGATGCGGGGGGTGATCCGGGGGGCCTCCTCCACGGCGGCACCGATCATGAACTTCTCGAATCCGCGGAGTTCCACCACGTTGAAGTGGGCGGAAGCCACATTCCCCTGCTCGTCGAGTGCGATCTTCACCTGAGCATGCCCCTCGATGCGGGTCACCGGGCTGATGCTGATCTCTCTCATTGGCTCCGCTCCTTGACCAAGTCCCGAATCTTTGAGATCTCCTTGTCCTCCATCACCAGGCTCCCGATTGTAAATCCGTACAGGGTGTGGGCGATATCGTACATCTCCTTCTCCAGTTCGGCACGGGGCCTGTCCGTAAGATCCGAAACCCTGCGCACCATCATGTTGTAGATGTCCCTGCAGGGTTCCCGGAGGATGTCCAGGGACGGCCCATTGCACCCGTGGCAGGGGATATTGTTGTGCGGGCAGGATGCTCCGCACCGCCCGAAGGTGACCGCGCCCAGACAGAGGTATCCCTGCCCGAGGAGGCAGTGTTCCCGGTCCGGTATGCCCTCGTGCCGCCGTTTCAGCTGCCAGTTCGAGATGGGTCCCATCTTCCGGTCGCACTCCGAACAGACGGACTTCTTGGGAAGATCGGGTTTCTCTCCCGAGACAAGCGCCGGCAGGATCTTCTTCAAGTAAATCTCCTTTGGCGGGCAGCCGGTGATGTAGTAATCCACGGGGATGACGTCTCCCACTGCGAACGCACGGTACAGAAACGGCGGGACGTCCGTCGGGATGACTCCGTCGGGTTGTACCGACTCCACCTCCTGGTACACGTACCGGAAGATCTCCTCGTTGCTGTTCAGCATGGAGAGCCCCGAGATCCCCCCGTAGCAGGCACATGTGCCCAGCGCGATGATGTGCTTCGAGCGGTTTCGGATCTTCTGCAAGCGCTCCTGGTTCTCCTGGTTTCGAACGGCGCCCGTGACGAATGCCACATCGATACCCTCCGGGGGTTCCTTCACGTCCATGAGGACGGGAGAGTATACGATCTCGGCTGCCCTGACGAGATCCAGCAGGGCTTCGTGCAGATCCAGCACCGCGATGGAGCAGCCGGAGCAGCTTGCCAGTTCCTCGATTGCAATCTTCATCCTTTCCGCCTCACTTCAGGATCAGTTTCTTCAGGCATGCATTGGGGCCGGTATGCACGATCTCCAGCCGGGCGCGCCTGCCTGTGATCTCCTCGATCGCCCCCACCACGTAGCCGTAGAGAGTCTGGCAGAGCGGTCCTCCCTGATCCTGCCCGTTTCTCCGCAGCGTCTGGCGAACGATGCAGTCGTGGAAGACCAGGTAGATGAAGGAACTCCCGTTCTCCTCCTGGATGTACGTCTTCGCATCCTGAGGCTTCCAGATCTCGAAGGTATACTGCCCGCGGAGAATGTGGGATAGCTCCTCGAGCGCTTCCTCGATGTCGTCGATCTTGCGGAAGTACTTGGCCGTTTCGTGCCCGAACTTCTTTCCGGCCCGATATGTCACCGCGTTTGCCCCTCGCCCGGCGATCTCCTCGAGGGAGCGTATGATGAGACCATTCAGCTTCATCAGCCCGTGAAGGGTATCCTCCACGTCCGCGGCATTGGGGCGGCAGCTCAGGGGAACATCCTCGGATCGATAGACCGTGTCCGTATGGAAGGTCTCGTTCATCTGCTCGATGTGGCCTCCGACCATCTCAGATCACCTTGTTCAGCATCTCGCAGACCCGGCTGTCGACGTAGTGCCGCTTCGAGGGGTATACCCCGCGGTGCTCCAGCGCCTGGGCCGGACAGATCTCATGGCAGGAGAGGCACCCCATGCAGCCAGCCGGACGGATGGGGACCGATACTCCGTCCCGCAGCTCGTAGACATGCATGGGACAATCCTTGACGCACAGCCCGCATCCGTTGCAGGCCTGGCTATCGACCCGAATTTCTATCAACGATCCTCACCTGTACAGGATTATCTATCTTTAAAAACTATTATCTCACAATATTAAAACTTATTGAAAATCGTTATACTTAAAAATACCTACATATAATTAATGGTATCCGCCATGATTCTCCCTCTCGCCATTTCTGCATCGGCCGTTTTAATCACGCTGCTCTACGCATCCCTCCTCGATCTGAAGGATCGGCGAGTGCCGTTCAGAACGTGGTACCCGATGCTGGTGATCGCATTACCTGCCACTTCCGCATTCTACTGGATCGCTGGAGGATCCATGGGCCCTCTCACCGGTTTTGTCGCCCTGGCTGCCTTGGTGCTGTATGCATACTACCTCGACAGCACAGATACGAATAATGCATTCAATCCCGTCCTTCTCATTGTCACCCTTGCCCTTCCAGCGGTATCCTGGTTTGTGGCATCCACGGAAGCGTCGCTGGCAGATCTGCTGGCGTACGCCGTCATTGCCGTGATCCTTCTGTATGCAACGTTTCTTGATATGCATGAGAGATTGACGCTGTTTCGGAGACTGTACATTGCTCCAGTCATGATCGCGTTCGCATTCGTCACACAGCATTATTCTATTCACGGCACCGGGAGCGCAATCGGAGCGTATATCGCAATCACCGCTCTATTTTGTGCTCTGTTCTATACTTTTGGGGCATTGCACCTCTTTGGAGGGGCAGACGCGTGGGCGTTGATTTTACTGGGTCTCAGTGTCCCAATCTTTCCCATTCAGCCCCTTCTGGGATACCCTGTCCATAACTTTCTGCCGTTCACTGTGCTCACCAACGCGGTGCTCCTGAACCTCGCAGCGCCGCTGGGCCTCTTTATCTGGAATGTCGTTCACCGTCATCGGGCGCCGCTTCCCCACCTGTTCTTCGGATACCCGGTGCCGGGCGATCATGTCGAGCATGCATTTGGGTTCGTCATGGAAGAGATTGAGGAGGAGGATACGAGAATCGAACGCCGATTCATCCCCGTCCGAGAACTTCTGCTGCGTATGTTCCGCGGCCAGCGGACGCGGTATACGAAAGACCTTAGGAATCATCCGGAGAGATACCAGAGGGAGCTGGCGCTCTACCGCAGGGCCGGCCATGTCTGGATTCTGTACGGGGTTCCCTTCATCCTGCCAATCACCGCCGGGTTCGTCACCGCGGTATTTTTAGGGGATGTCCTCTACTTTATGATGCAATATGTAGCAGGAGTATAAGATGGAGTTGCAGTTCGTGGACGGGCTGATCCCCGTCGTCGTCCAGGATGCAGGAACACGGGAGGTGCTCATGGTCGCCTACGCCTCCCGCGAAGCGATCGATCGGACAGTCGAGACAGGGTTTGCCCACTACTTCAGCCGGAGCCGCAAAAAGCTCTGGAAGAAGGGTGAGGAGAGCGGGCACGTTCAGCGGATCGTGCGGATTCTGGTGGACTGCGACGAGGACTGCCTCCTCTACCAGGTTGAGCAGCAGGGCGCCGCATGCCACACCGGACATGCCAGTTGCTTTTTCAGGACGATCGAGGGGGAAGAGATACAGAAGGCGGTGTTTGACCCGGCGAATGTATATGCTAATAAAGGTAGATGACGCTTTATACTGAATGGTGATTTTTTATGAAAATAGTTCCGGATACCAGTGCTGTAATAGATGGACGAATAACCCAGATGATAAAAAAAGGCGAATACAAAGACGCGACAATAATCATCCCCGAGGCGGTCGTTGCCGAGCTGGAGGCGCAGGCAAACCAGGGTAGAGAGATTGGCTTCTCGGGGTTGACGGAACTGCAGGAGCTCTGGAAGATGGCCGCGGAGGGCATCATCCAGATGAAGTTCGTGGGCGCAAGACCGAATCTGGATCAGGTGAAACTCGCCAGCGGCGGCGAGATCGATGCCATCATTCGGAACGCAGCGATAGAGAACGATGCCAAGTTCATCACCAGCGATATCGTCCAGGCAGAGGTGGCCAAGGCCAAAGGTCTCGACGTGACATACCTGCGGCCCCAGATCGGCGACTTCGTTCCCCTGGGAATCGACCAGTTCTTCGACGAGAACACAGTGGCGGTTTACCTGAAGGAGCGGGCTCCTCCGATCGCGCGGAAAGGGACGATCAAGGAGATGCGGCTGGTCCCGATCCGGGAGGCGCCGCTCAGCGATTACGAGCTGCGAGGGC
Organism: Methanomicrobiales archaeon; assembly: GCA_030019205.1. Taxonomy (NCBI): domain Archaea; kingdom Methanobacteriati; phylum Methanobacteriota; class Methanomicrobia; order Methanomicrobiales; species Methanomicrobiales archaeon. Next base: position 138,624 of record JASEFH010000001.1, on the reverse strand, counting down.
TCGCGCAGGAGATCCTCGAGCGGGCGAAGAGGGATCCGGATGGATTCATCGAGCTCGAGAAGCGGGGGATCACGGTCGTCCAGATCGGATCCATGCGCATCACCATCGCCCGAAGACCCTTCTCCGACGGGATGGAGATAACAGCGGTGCGGCCGATCGGGCACATCACCCTGGCAGATTACACCCAGGCAAACCTGATAAAAAAGGCGATCATCGGAGACAAACGCGGCATCCTGATCGCCGGACCACCCGGTGCGGGCAAAACCACGCTGGCACAGAGCATCGCCACATTCCTCGCAGACCACAACTACGTCGTCAAGACCATGGAAGCCCCGAGAGACCTTCAGGTTCCGGATCAGATCACCCAGTACACCCTGCTGGATGGAAGCATGGCGAACACGGCGGACGTGGTGCTGCTGGTTCGTCCTGATTTCGTCGTCTTTGACGAGCTGCGCAAGAACGGCGACTTTGAGGTCTTTGTCGATATGCGCCTTGCAGGCGTGGGCATGATCGGCGTTGTGCATGCCGTGGGCGCTGCCGATGCCCTCTGGAGATTCTTCGACCGCGTGGATTTCGGAGTGCTGCCGCAGATCATCGATACCATCATTATCCTGAGCGAGGGCGAGATTGTCAAGATCTACAGCCTCGCCTTCACCATGAAGGTGCCGGAGGGGATGGTCGGGGATGTGCACCTCCGCCCGGTCATCACGGTGCGGGACCACGAGACCGACGAGACAGAGATCGAGATATTCAAGTACGATGGAGAGACCATCGTCATGCCGACCAGAGGCAGGGCTGCCCAGAAGGGGGTTCCATCCCGCGAGAGCGAAGAGAAGTTCTCGTGGAAGCTGGCGGAGAAGGAGATACAGCGCGAGATAGGACGGTATACAGACGGCTACGTGGATGTCCATATGCTCTCCGACACCAAGGCGGTCGTCTACATCGACGACAAGGATGTGCCTGCCGCGATCGGAAAGGGCGGCAAGAACGTCTCGGCCATCGTCAACAAACTGGGCATCGGAATCGACATCCGCCCCCGAAGCGAAGGGGAGAAGCCCGAGGGGGAAGGCGACCTTCAACTGGAAGGCGGCATACGGATTCGCACGGATAAGAAGCAGCTTCTGATCCTTTCGCCCGAGAACAGGGGGAAAATCGTGGATGTCTTCTCCGGCAAAGAGTACCTCTTCACCGCAACCGTGAACGAGGAGGGGGAGATCCACCTCGCGAAGAACAGCAGCATCGCACAGGAGATGCTGCGGCGTTACAGCAGCGGGGAGATGATCCGTCTCCGTCCGGTATGAGCGGGAGGGTGAGATCTTGGTGAAAGAACTTGATTTGCGTCGCATAGAAGAGCAGTATCGGGACAGCTGGATGGAGGCATTCGAGGCAAATCCCGATGGCAGAGAGAAGGTATTCCTGAACGTGGCATTCCCCTATCCGAGCGGCGCCATGCACGTGGGTCACGGGCGAACCTACACAGTACCGGATGTGATTGCGCGGTTCTACCGGATGCAGGGCAGGAACGTGCTCTTCCCCATGGGATTCCACGTCACGGGGACACCGGTGATCGGGATTTCTCGGCGGATCGCACGCGGCGACGAGAAGACGATCCGGCTCTACCGCGACCTCTACCGCGTGCCGCCGGAGACGCTGGAGCAGTTCACGGAACCGAGGGCAATCGTTCGCTACTTCTCCGAAGAATACCAGCGGATCATGAGCCGTCTGGCCCTATCGATCGACTGGCGACGGCGGTTCATCACCGTCGACCCCCCCTACAGCAGGTTCATCGAGTGGCAGTACAAGCACCTCCAGGAGCGGGGGTGCGTTGTGCGGGGTGCGCACCCGGTGAAGTACTGCCCGCAGTGCGAGAGCCCGATCGGAGATCACGATCTCCTGGAGGGCGATAAGGCGGAGATCGTCAAGTTCACCCTAGTGATGTTCACCGGGAAGGATGCCCTGATACCTACAGCAACCCTGCGTCCCGAGACGATATACGGGGTGACGAACCTCTGGGCGAACCCGAACGTGACGTATGTTCGCGTCCGGGTGGACGGGCAGATCTGGATCGTCAGTCCGCAGGCGGCGGATAAGCTCCGCCTGCAGGATCACGACGTGACGGTTCTGGAGGAGATTCCCGGCGGGACGCTCGTCGGCGAGACCGTACGGCACCCCCTCTCCGGCGAGGTCACGATTCTGCCGGCAGATTTCGTCGATCCGGACATGGCGAGCGGTCTGGTGATGAGCGTTCCCGCTCATGCACCCTTTGACTACATCGCCCTGCGGGATCTCCAGCAGGAGGGGCGCTATACAGAAATCCGCCCGATTCCCCTCGTTCAGGTGGAGGGATACGGGGAGGTGCCGGCGCGCGACGCCGTCGAGCGCGCCGGCATCAGGAACCAGAAGGATCCGAGACTGGAGAGCGTGACGCAGGAGGTCTACAGCGCGGAGTTCAGCCGCGGAAAGATGCGGGCGGAGTACGGCGGGCTGCCGGTGCGGGAGGCGCGGGATGCGGTCATCGCGGAGATGATCGAGCGGTACCGCTCCGTGTTCATGTACGACTTTGACCTCAGTCCCGTGGTCTGCCGCTGCGGCGGGAGAGCGTATGTGAAGATCCTCCACGACCAGTGGTTCCTGCAGTACAGCAATCCCGAGTGGAAGCAGTCGGTTCACGACCAGATCGGCACCATGGTGCTCGTCCCTCCCGAGGTCAGGGCGGAGTTCGATCGGACTGTCGACTGGCTGAAGGACTGGGCGTGCACCCGTCGGATCGGCCTCGGAACAAGACTGCCTTGGGATCCGGAATGGATCGTGGAGCCGCTCTCGGACTCCACCATGTACATGGCGTACTACACCATCGCCCATCACCTGAAGAGCCTTGATCCGGCGAAACTGACGCCCGAGGTGTTCGATTATATCTTCTTCGGAACAGATTGCCCGGATACCCTGGATAAATCGCTCCTTGACGAGATTCGGGGCGAGTTCCTCTACTGGTATCCCTACGACTTCCGGTTCTCCGCAAAGGACCTGATCTCCAACCATCTGACCTTCCAGCTCTTCCATCACCGTGCGATCTTTCCGGCGTCGCTGCAGCCACAGGGAATGGTGGTGTTCGGCATGGGTCTCCTGAACGGAGCGAAGATGTCCTCGAGCAAAGGGAACGTGGTGCTACTCGAGGATGCCGTCACCGAGTTCGGGGCGGATACAGTGCGGATGTTCCTCGTCGGGAGCGCCGAACCCTGGCAGGACTTCGACTGGCGGAACGAGCTGGTCGCATCCGTGCGCAAACAGATCGAGCGGTTCTGGAACATCGTACAGGAGGGGATGGCAGCGGAAGGCTGCGGGCAACCGTCCCCGATCGATGCCTGGTTCATGAGCCGGCTGCAGCACCGCATCGAGAGGACCACCCAAGCGCTGGAGGCATTCCAGACCCGCCAGGCGCTGCAGGAGGCGTACTTCGGGATAGAGTCCGATCTGAAGTGGTACCGCCGCCGCACCGCTGCAGAGGGGGGCAAAGGGGCAGTGATGCCCGAGCTATGCAGGACATGGGTGCGGCTGCTCTCTCCGTTCATCCCCTACACCTGCGAGCAGCTCTGGAAAGACATGGGAGGAGAAGGGCTCGTCGCCTTCGCAGACTGGCCCGTCCCCGATCCCCGGCGCGTCGATCGGCGGATCGAGCTCGAGGAGGAACTCCTCTCCCGCACCGTCGAGGATATCGAGTCCATCGTGAAGCTGATCCAGCTGAAGCCCCGAGTGATTCACCTCTATGTGGCGCCGGCATGGAAGTGGGACGTCTTCCGCACCATCGCCCGCTGCCCCGATCGGTCGCAGGGGCAGCGGGAGGCCATGAAGGATGCATCCATCCGGGCACGCGGAAAAGAGGCGGCGGCCGCCGCCAAACAGATCACTGCGCTCATTCACCGCCTCCCGCCGTCGATCGTGGAGCAGCTGCTCGAGCAGGATCTGGATGAGAAGGCTCTATTCGAGAGCGTCCGGAATTTCCTGGAAAGGGAGTTCTCCGTCCCCGTCCGGGTCCTCACGGCGGATGGCGGTAACCATGCAAAGGCGGAGAACGCGCTTCCCTACAAGCCAGCCATCGTGATCGAGTAGATCACCCCTCAACACCCTTTTTCGCCCGCTTTACACGTTCTTTCGCGGTGTATCCCGTTACCTCCTCGAGATAGCGCCGAAAGCGGCGGTTGGTGTCCACGATCTCGTCGTCTCCTGCCTCAGGATCCGACTCCGAATCAACGATCAGACTCTTTCCGTTCCTGCCGAGCCAGACGTCGAGCCTTTTGAGCGCGCCATAACGGATCCTGTAGCGGCCCTCCAACTTCGTCGGTTCCACACCGAATGCGTCGACGAGTCCCCGGACCATTTTTTCCTCCAGATTCGCAGAATGGCCTCGCTTTACTTCGAATTCTTGCATAATGTTTTTAAGCACCTCCATCTATGTTAAGCTACGCTGAGGTGATTTTGTGAATGATATTAAAATTACTGCCAGATCTCTCACGGGTTCCGATAAATCCGTTATAATAGGGTTTCCCGGCAGCGGTCTCGTGGGCAGTATCGCTCTCTCCTACATGGTAGAGCGCCTGGATTTCGAACAGGTCGGGAGTGTCACGAGCAAATACTTCCCGCCGATCGTGATGATGAACCGGGGTGTCATCAGCGTACCGGTGCGGGTGTACGAGAAGGGGAACCTCGCCGCCATCGTCGGGGACATCCCCATACACCCCATGATCTGCTACGAGGTGGCAAACGGGCTTCTCGACTGGCTCACGCAGTTTGATGTGAAAGAGATCGTCACCATTGCGGGCATCGTGACAAACGAACCAGAAAAGAGAGTCTTCGGCGTGGCCACCACGGAAGATGTCCTGAAGACGATCGAGGACAAGACGATCATCCTCCCCATGGGGAGCATCTCCGGTATCGCCGGGAGCCTCCTCACGGAATGCAAGGTAAGGGGGATTCCGGCGGTGGGGCTGCTCGGAGAATCGGCGCCCACCCCCGATCCCAGGGCTGCGGCATCCGCGATCGCGGTGCTCAACCTGATGTACGGCCTGGATCTGGAGACGCAGCCGCTGATCGAGCAGGCAGCTGAGATCGAAGCGGCGATGGCGCGGCTGGCAGAACAGGTGCAGGGAACGGAGACCCTGCAGAAGAAAGAGCAGCTGCCGATGTACGGGTGATTCAGATGCGCTGTGCAGCACTTACAGGGATCAATCCCGCGATCATCGATGCGCTCCGAACCGGAAGGCCCCGGACGCTGGAGCTCCAGAGCGCCCACAATATCATCACCCTGGCCGGTGAGGAACCAGGTTCGTTCATCTTTCTGACCGCCATCGACATGGAGGACCTCTCGCCCGGCGATGTCGGCATTCTCGCCCAGATCCTCTCCATCTCTGTCAGCATGCGGCGGATTGTCGTGGAGTACTCTCACTCTTCCTCGATCGAGGAACGGGAGAGAACCTCCGCGCGCGTGCAGCTGAAGTACGCGTGTCCATCCATCATCAAGTCCATCCAGTCCAAGGGGATGGGAAATCCGACCGTTATCGAGGTGGTGAAGTCCGAGTGCTACCATGCAGGATAATCTTTCTTTTCAGGGTCCCTGGCGCCTGCAAGATTTAATGAGTACATACGATGAATATTAACAGTTCAGGGAACAGTTCAGGGGCTTGTGGCTTAGCCAGGATATAGCGCCGGGCTTCTAACCCGGATATCGAGGGTTCAAATCCCTCCAGGCCCGCTATTATTAATTTCCTCTCAGTACATGCCGCAGAAGGGCCGCGCGGTTAGCAGACGGGCGCACCGCAACCCCGTCGCAAAGAAGGGAAAAACCGATTTTCGCTGGATCCGCAGGTGGATTAGCCGTGCTGTAATATTACCGTCTGCTTTCTGGCGGCGGTCCTGGTAGAAATGAGACGGAACCGGCCAGACCGGTTCCGTCTCTTCCGGTTCTCATAACGGCTGCCAGATCCGCTTCAGATCTTATTTCAGTCTGCTTCGGGCATCGAGCGCCGCTGCCAGTCCCGGGACCTCCCGGGGAGATGTTCAGACCTCTGGCATCGTCAGCGATCTCGTGCGATTGCCGATGCTCTTCGCAGGGCAGACGCAGGGGCTATCTCATCAGGCCGGCTCTCCGCCCCTGATGGTCGTTCGTCTCTGCCATCGTCTACCCCCCGTGCGATAGCATGCATGCCGCACGCCCGCCCTTAGATAATAGCGTCTGTGCGGTCATCCAGGATTCAACTGCACAATTCGCCCCGAGAGCGATGGAGTCTCCTCGATCGAAACCCCGCAGGTGTCTCTGCTTCGTCCGTCCGAAACACAGGGGATGCCCCTTCGCACCCTCAGGTGGTTGCGAATGCCCGTATCTCCGCTCCAGGATGGCGATCGGACAATCTTGATGGGGGGCGAACGCGGGAGAGGGAGACTGCCGCGCAAGCCCGCCGGCGGGTCGGGGAAGGCACCTTGCTCGTTTGTCCGACGGTTGCGATGAACAGAATGGACGTCAGGATCTCGCCCCGACAAGGATCATGCAGAGCAGGGGAGCGTGGTGCTGGCTACCGTCGATCTGCCGGATACCGATTGGGGGGCACGGAGTTCGGGGATCATCGCGCCGCCAGGGACAGGTCCGAATGGAACGGGCAGTGAGAACCGCCGGGCATCGCCTGGGGACGATACGGCCGTTTCACCCGGGCGTGCCGGGGCGATCCCATGTGAGGGGGCAGGAGAATCGGAGCTGATATGGCACCAGCCGAACCCGTCCGGATATGATGAACGCGCACTCCCACCGAGCCCGGCAGGCCGCCAGTCCCGCGCAGGAGCGGAGAGGACGGGATACCCGGACGACGTAGTTCCATCGCGTACCGGACCCTCCCTGCGCCTCCGATGAGATCTGTGCATCGATCGGAACCGGCATCCCTGCTGTGGATCCGACGGGGCAGTGCCCGAGAACCTCCTATCGCGGATCTGGGGCGCCAGCTTGATGGGCTTCGGGGTCGGTACGCTCTGCCGCACTGGAAAGAGCGGACCTTAAGATATCGAACCGCCCGTCCATCCAGAAAGATCCGGAGAGTTCCGAACGCAGTGAGGCCGCAGGCAGCGCAGGCGACGGCGCATTCGTCCCGTACAGGGGGACGGCGCATGCACCGGGAGGGTGAAACAGAATGTTGACTCCTTTCCGACTCGGATCTCACCCACATCTTCCTTCATGGCGCGAGACGATCCTCTTTGCCAGGAGAAGGCCGATGCCGATGCCAGGATACGCCGTGCGGTTGTGCAGACGCGGGAAGATCACGAAGATGCAGTCGTAGTGATGTGGCTCGATGCCGATACCAATTTACGCAGCGGAGAAGATCCAGCGGCGATCGTCCGTACAGGCACCGACGTGTACATTCGGGATCATTTCCGCGGAACTTGACGGCGTTGCCAAGCAGATGAATGAAGAACTGCTCGAGCTGGGCGCCATCGGCCAGAACGAGCGGGAACGGATTGTTGGTGACAACCGCCTCTGGTCCAGGACAGCAGAGCGCATCCTGTCGAGGGTTCTCTCCAGCACCTGCTCGCTGTCCGTCGGCAGGAGATTACGCGGGAGTACTCCGGGAGATCGTTGTTCAGCGTCTGCCTGTGCGTTGCCCCGCCCTCGATGGAATCCCCGGAACTCGGCAGCACCCGAAGTGAACCTGTCGCAGTATCGGCGGACGAGGAGCTGACAGGGATTCGGATGGGCTCCTGCAGTTCGTGCGAGGTAACCTGTGCAAACCGTTCGAGATCCTCCTGGATCCGATGAAACAGGGCCGCATCCCGCCGGCGCCCCTCCTCGGCGACTCTCTGCTCGGAGATATCCCGCCTTATCCAGCGGAGTTCGGCTACCGCCTCAATTAACTCGTACTCGGCAGCTTCCGTGCCCGGGGCTGGAAACGTCTTCTCCTGCGCGGTACGCATGCTGATCTCCCGGTTCGCAGGGTTATCACCCCGAGCGGCCCGTTTCAGGGCTGCCCGGTACGACGGACGCGCATCAGGATCGATGAACTGATCGAGCAGTCTCCCGACGAACGCCCCCGGCGTACACGATAGCAGGGGCGGAGCGGCCCGGTTCGCCTCGAGAATTCTGCCATCCGCATCGATGACAGGGGGAGGCATCCGGGGTGTAACAAATACGTGCCGGTATCTCTTCTGTTCCCTGTCGAGCATGTGGCGGAAGCGGATCATCCCCTGATTCCGTTGCTTGCGCTCCGCACCGACGATACGGCGATCTTCGATCGGTGCCGGCAGCGTATCCGGTATCTTCTGTCCAGAACTCCTTCTCTCATCGATATCCGGCAGCCTGATCTGCCGCGTGATCTTCGGACGCTTCTCGAGCGCTTCTTCTGCCGGATGTATGCGTCGTCTGCGAACAGGGATCTCGTCTCGCACCGGAGTGTCCGTCTGCCAGGCTGGGCGGGATCCATCCAATCGCGATCGGAACGGGATCCGGCATGCCGCATCGATTGCTGCTCGCCGAAACGATACCCCGGCACGGCAGAGCAGCGATGAACAGTACCGAACCGTGCCGACGCAGAAGCACGATCGGTATCGGTATTGATCGAGGTGCCTCGACAGTTCATGAACCTGTGTAAGCCCCTGAACTGACAAAACCGGAATATGTACGGGATCCATTGCATAAACAAGCAGATTAATGGAACTGATACAATGCAAAATTGGTTTGGCACCTACAGCCGAAAGCGGCACCACGGGGTCACAACAGCAGGAGCGCGGGAAGGCGGACGGCACCGCACCCCGCTGAAGGACGCGGGACACGGGGCGGCAGCCTCTGCAGCATCGCATTCACACGGCTGAATCGCTGCAATCTTCTGTACCGGCAGTACCTCTTCCTGCCGGCGGTGCTAGCATGCCGGGCGGACTCCGTCGTGGATTCTCTCCGTTTCGATGCAGAGAACTCCCGTTACCGGCTCCGTTCGCCTTTCATCGTTCCCTGCCCATTCTGTTCAATGTCCCGGGGCCATTCGGGAATTCTCCTCCGCGCCGGGCGGGAACGTTTGGAATCGGCAATAACATTTATCAGGATCCCACCCTTTATAGGGGGTTGTATGGCGACAGAGAAGCACACCGGGTCCGCCCGGGAGCACATTCACGAGGCCCGGCAGGAGTGGCAGAGGGGCGCTCCAGCAGAGCGGTTCCAGGGCGGCAGGGAGCGAGAGGAGGGGGGACCGACCCCTGCACAGCAACGGGCTCGGAGAGAGAACATTGAAAAAGCGCAGGAAGCCCGCAGATACGAGAACCGGACCAAGAGGGACCTGTACGAGCGGGCGAAGGAGCTGGATATCAGCGGACGATCGAAGATGTCCAAGCACGAGCTGATCGCGGCGTTGCGGGAGAGACGCTAGAGCCGTTCTGCTCCAATCACATTCGGGGGAGGCTTCCCGTGCAGGAGACCGCTCCCCCGTACCTTTATCGGCGGACGATGCGACGAACTTCGATGGACTTCGCCATCCCCCCGCCAGTCATGCAGGGGGCGGTCATGCACGGATGCAAACCCTTTTCACCGTAGGGTTATGGTTGTTTGCCGGGATCAGCAGATCTTCGTTCCGGGGGGCACGGTTCGAAGAGGCACCAGGAGCGATGCTGCCTCGCCGGCAGCGAGAAGCATGCCTTGGCTCTCCACACCGAATATCCTTGACGGTTTCAGGTTGGCTATCACGACCACATCCTTCCCCATCAGATCTTCCGGAGCATAGAACGGAGCGATGCCGCTCACGATCTGCCGCGTTTCACCCTCGCCGAGATCCACCTGCATCACATAGAGCTTATTCGAGCCCTTCACTTCTTCCACGGTCAGGACCCGCGCCACCCGAAGATCCATCCGTGCAAACTCGTCGATGGTTACCGTCCCCATGTGCACCTCCTTCGCCCCCTTTGCCTTCGCTCTCTCGACCCGCATCCGCAGAGTCGCCTCAAGGGCGGTCACCTTCTCATCCTCCACTTTCTCAAACGCTGGTGAGGGGCGGGGGAGCTGCTGCACGGGCAGATCCTCCAGCGCCTCCCGGAAGGTGTGGCCCGTCACCGCATCCCCGTACCCGAGCATCTTCCAGATCCTGGACGCCCGCTCGGGCATGATCGGATCGGTGAGAAGTGCGAGGGCTTTCACGAGCTGAAGACAGTTCCGAATCACGCGACGGGCCGCCTCCGGGTCCGTCTTCACCAGCTGCCAGGGGGCGCTCTTCTGGATATAGCTGTTTCCGAAGGCGGCCAGGGCGACGATCGAATCCACAGCGTTCTTGAACTCATACTCCCGGATCGCATGTTCTGCGTTCGCAAGAGTCGCAGAGATCTGATCCCGAACCTCGGGAGTCGCCATCCCCTCGGGAACCCCGCCATAGAACTTCTGGGCAAAGTGGAGCGTGCGGTGGATGAAATTGCCCAGCGTCCCTACCACCTCGTTATTGATCCGCTCCTGGAAGACCTTCCAGGAGAAGTTCAGCTCTTTTGTGTGGCTGGTATACGATAGCAGGTAATACCGGAGGTAGTCGGCGGGAAGCCCCTGATCCAGGTAGTCCTCATCCGTCCAGACGACGTAACCGCGGGATTTCGAGAACTTCTGATCGTCGATCTTCACCATACCGCTCGCCACGACCGCATAAGGGACACCGTAACCTGCCCCCTTCAGCATTGCCGGCCAGAAGACGCAGTGGTGGTAGATGATGTCGCTCCCGATGAAATGGGTCACGCGGGCATCTCCGCACCAGTACTTCTTCCAATCGGTCCCTGCCTTCTCCGCCCATTCCTCCGTGAACGAGATGTAGCCGATGGGGGCATCCACCCAGACGTAGACCACGAGGTCGTCCTGTCCGGGGAACTTCACACCCCATTCCAGCGTGCGGCTGATGCACCAGTCGCGCAGCCCCTCTTTCACCCAGCCGATGGCATAATTCCGGGCATTTGACGTGCCTTCGAGCGTATCGAGGTAGTCCAGCAGAAAATTGTGAAAATCGCTCAGGCGGAAGAAGTAATGCTCCTGCTCCTGCAGGAGCGCTAGGGTGCCGCACACCCTGCAGCGGGGTTCCCTGATCTCCCCCGGTTCCAGGTGCCGTCCGCACCCCATATCGCACTCGTCGCCCCGCGCCGGCACGCCGCAGTGCGGACAGATCCCCTCCACATAACGATCGGGGAGAAACCGTGCACACTCCGGACAGTAGCTCTGCTGGACAACCTGGGAATAGATATGCCCGTTATTGATGAGGCTCTGAACGATTGCCTGCGTGCGCCGATGGTTGGTCTCGCCATCGGTCATGCCGAAATGATCGAACACGACGTGCATGCGCTGGAAACAGTCCAGGAAATGCCTGTGATAGCGCATGGAGAGCTCCCGCGGCGAAACCCCCTCCTCCTCGGCGCTCACCACCACCGGGGTGCCGTGGTTGTCGGAACCGCAGACGAATACGACATCCTCCCCCGCATGCCTCAGGAACCGCACGTAGAAATCGGCAGGCACATAGGTGCGCAGATGTCCCACATGGCAGGGACCATTTGTGTAGGGAAGGCCGCACGTCACCAGCAACGGACTATCCATCATCCCTACAATTTTTGTATTGTTGCTATAAATAGGTGATATCGAGATGGCGAAGATATTCGAGATTGCAACCCGGTCGTTCGGCGCCGATGCGGAGGAGCCCGGAATTTCGGCTCTTTCGAGATGGATATCGGGAAGAAAACAGGGACCCGGGGACATCATCACGTATCGGATCGAGACCTCCCTCCGTCTCCAAGCCAGGATCACCACCCCCTGTGCCGGAGGACGGTTCTACGCGGACAGGCTGCTGGAGTGCATCGGGGGCATTGAAGACGGGAAACTCCGCGGCGAGCCCGAGATCCGCGAGGAGGATGCTCTCATGGATGCCGGAACGATCCTCACCCTCTGTAAAAGAGCCTGGCTGGCCATACCGGGGCCAGGTATGCTTCCGATCGCAGATGAATACTTCCATGATTCCGAGGAGTTCCAGGAGGGGATGGCACGGGCATACGGTGACCTGATGCGAACGATGCGGGACGCGGGGATCGCAGGTCACGTGATCCTGACGGACGATCCCGGCGAGATCGAGCTGGAACTGCTCTCTGCACCGAGGGTGTTATTCTTTCATCCCGAACCGAATCGCAGACTGCTCGCATCCCTGCTTGAGCACCAGCGGCAGATCGCGATCGTGCCCTCCCTCCTCGACGAAGCCCTCGACCTGGCAGCGGAGTATACCATCCAGCAGCTCGTCCTGCTGGATCCGCAGCAGGAAGACATCTCACGGGCTGCCGAGGTCATGGATATCGACCGGATCCGGGTCGGGGGTTATTGTCGGGAAGACTGCGGCAGGTACTGGGACGATCTTGCCAGCCGGGCCTATCTGATCAGATAGAATTGGCAACCTTCGCCAGGCGGTTGAAGTGCCGGGTCCGTTTGAACAGCCAGAAGATCGCTCTATCGATCAGATTGAACGAGAAGTTCCCCCCGGCTGCATGGGGATGGCCCCCACCCCTGAACTGGCGGGCAATCAGGTGGCTGATGGGGGGAACCGAACGGATGGAGAACCGCCCCGAAGGGGAGACGATGATCTCGATGTCGGATCTGTAGCGTTCTCGGAGAGCGTATGCCGTCTCGCTCGGATGCCCGTAGAGAGGCGTGAACGCGATGCGGTATTTGTTCTCGTAGATCCGGGCGTCCCGCATGCTCCTGTCGATCATGGCCTGCATCTCGCGGTCGATCTCATGGAACTGCTGTTCGATGCGTTCGTCGGAAAAAATGCCCCGGATCAGACAATCCCGCACGTACTCCCGATTCTCCTCCCTTGTCAGTACCCGGGCCAGGATGGCGGCCCGCGGATCCCGGTTCTTCCAGAGATCGTAGTCGCAGACCACCTCTGCCACCTCGAGAGCCCTGCCATCGTGCGGGAGAAGGTCCCGTGCCACAATCCCGCAGGCGCAGAGCTCGGTGTCGACATGCAGCACCCCCACCTTCCCGCGGATACGCTGAACCTCTTCGTCTTCCCAGCGATGGTGGTCCCGCCACTCGATCCTCCAGCCGTTCGAAACGGCTTTCTCGGCAGCCTTCTCGATCCCCTGCTGGTAGCCCAGGTCGGATATGGACAGAAGGTGACCCCTGCCCGCGACACCCGCGATCCGCTGGAAGAGCTGCGGGAAGGTACCCACCGAGCTGAAGACGGTGAAGATCTCCCCGTACCTCATCCGATGAATCGCGTCTGCCCCCACGGCATCCAGATCGTTGTGCGTGAGGTGAACCACATCGCACCTCCTGGAGACGAGGGCATCTTCAAGACCGCTCTCTTTCTCCTTACTCCTCGACATCTCAAACCTGCGCCTGCAATTCCAATCCCGGCAGAATCTTCCCGCTCTGCTCGGATGCGTCCAGCGTGGTGCAAACCGATCATTTATTAGGATTCACGTACTATTATAATCCTCAGGTCTTCCTGCCTCAGTAGCTCAGTTCGGGAGAGCGCCAGACTGAAGATCTGGTTGTCCCCGGTTCAAATCCGGGCTGAGGCACTCGCGTTTTTCTGTTGTTCCGGCCCCTCCATGGCCCCCATGCGGCCGGTACGCCGGCAGGGAAGTCCCTTTCTGACGGAGCAGGAACCATCCCCAGAGGGGCGACGAGGGCGGTTCCTGCACAGCACATGCGGAAGGGGCCTGCTATCCCATCTGTACGGGGAACAGGCAACCGGAGGGTCTGTCTGGCGCTCATTCGGAACGGTGCAAGCCGATCGCGGAGAATGGATCCCCATGCCTGCCGTGGGGCGGGCATGCCCCGCCCGTTCTCCATCCCCGATGATGCCGGGCGCCGTTCCGAACCGCGCACCGCATGCGGGATGGGCTACGCCCATCCTGAAATCTTCTGTCCGTCGAAGAAGATCTGAAGGGCGTTTCTCAGTTCTGAAGGGGAGATCGGTTTCTCCAGAACACCGGCGACCATGCTCCCGTAGCGGGATATCTCCTCGTCCTCCAGGCGTTTCGCGGTGAAGAGGATTACGGGGACGTTCCGCATCTCCGGATCCTGCATCATCGTCTCTAGGATCTGCCAGCCGTTCATCGGAGACATCATCACGTCCATGAGAACCAGCTCCGGCACGTGCGCCTTGATCAGGTGCACGGCATCCATCCCGTTGTCCGCCACGAGGGGCTCGCATCCTATCTTGCGGAGTATAAGCTCCATCACCTCCAGGGTGGGCAGATCGTCATCCACCACCAGAACGCGGCGATTCATCGTTCTGCCTCCTTCGGAATGCGGATGGTGAACGTGCTTCCCTGGTTTATCCGGCTCCGCACGTGTATGTCGCCGCCATGAAGGCGGATATACTCGCGCGCGATGGATAGTCCCAGACCCATGCGGTTCGTCTGGCGTGAAAGATTGTCAGCGTCCGGAAGATAGAACGGCTTGAATATGGCTCCGAGCGACTTTTTGTCGATGCCGATGCCGTTATCCTCTACAGCGATGCAGTGATCCCTGCCGTCGCTGCTGTAGGTGATGGAGACCGCTTTTGGAGGAGTGTTATAGCGCACGGCATTTGAGACGAGCGTCTCGATCGCCTGGTAGATGCAGTTCGGATCCGCAACGATCACTGTGTCCCGGGGAATCCGAACGGTCACCGCGGCATCCTTGTCATAGCCTCCGCGGGCGATGATCGAACTCACCAGATCGAACAGGCGTATCTCCCCGCGATCCAGCTGGAGTCTCCCATTGTAGAGGATCGAGAGTTCCAGCATGCGATCCACGATGCGCCGCTCGCGTTCGACATTCTCGAGGCAGAGACGCAAAATGCGTGTGGTCTCTTCGTTCAGAGAGTAGAGGTCCGGCTCATCCAGGAGCAGGTGGAGGTAACCGAGGATGGGCTGGAGCGGCGTCCGAAGTTCATGGGCGGCAGTGGTGATGAAATCCCTGCGGTGCCTGATCTCGCGTTCCAGCTGGATCCGTGCCAGGTTCTCCCCCGTCTCCTCCGTAACGTCCCGACACGAACCCATGATTCCGACCACAGCACCGGCATCGTCGAACAGAGGCGTCAGGGTAGTGGAGAATGTATGCTCCCGTCCGTTGAGCGTTATCGGCATCTCCCACTCGACGCTTCTCCTCGACCTCCGCACCTCCTCCACGCGCTCCATGTACCTGTCCGCCTCTTCTTTTGTCAGGAAGTCGTAGGGCGACCTCCCGATGAGGCCCTGGATCCCGATGCCGTATGCGTCTGCGGCCTTCCAGTGCACCTGACGGTAGGTGCCGTCCAGCTCCTGTAAAAAGTTCAGGTCGCGGGAATGACCCACGATCTTCTCGAAATGCTTCCTGGAATTCCCGATTGCAGACTCCAGACCCTTCAAAGCACTAATATCTATGAATGTAGCTTCAAATACCTTCTCAAATTCGATTTCCCTGCAGGAAATCAAGAAATCGAGTAAATCCCCAGACTTTGAGGCGAACCGGGCTTCGCGATTCACGACAGGAAACCCGGCTCGCAGACGCTCGAACAGGCTCTCTCTCTGGGCGGGTTCAGCCCATAGTGCAGCAACCGGTAGCGCCTTCAGCTCGCGGAGAGTATAGCCCAGTCGTTCTGCGAGTGTACGGTTTGCCTCGAGAATGCTGCCTTTCTGGATATCGAACAGAACGATGCCGGCCGCTGCATTGTCATAGAGTCTTCGGTACCTGGAAGAGAATAGATCCCCATCGCGGGCGAGCAGGGTGGTTGCCGCCACCACCCAGATGTAGAGGGCCGCATTCAGCGTGAAAGTGATCGGATCCACCGCCGTCCCAATGAGAGAGAAGTATGCGCTGATCGTTAATAACGCAGCCACGAGAAGAATGGTTGCCTGGAGACCAAACCGGGGGTACCAGATCGATACGAGCACGATAGGAATGTAATAGAGCTGGGGAAAGAGGTAGACGAAGTAGGGATTGGGATTGCCAGCGGAGATATCGAAAGAATATACCGTTGCACAGAGGGCGATGATGATGAAGGCAAGAATCACCCAGAGTCTGACGAGATCGCTCTCGTCCAGATCGAGATGACGCTTCAACCGCGGATATGCATCTTCCAGGAACATGCCGGTGATAGTAGTTATTCCAAAATTAGCATAAAAATATTGCTATTTTTTCTATTTAATTATAAGAAAGATTTTTAGGAAAATAAAGATATTTATCCTGTACATTGGACTGTTGCCGTCGGTCAATCCGGGAATTCCCTCGTTCGGCTGTCGCTACCGCCCCGTCGCTGCCCGTGCGGCATACCCATATGCGATCTGCCGATGGATGCGGATTCATGGGGCGCTCGGCTCTCTTGCCGTACATGCATGCGAGGGGATCGCCGATAGAAGGCCCATCGCATCGGGAAAAGAATAGGTGCACCCCGCCGATGCCCCCCACGCGCATCCGCGTCTGCTGGAGGGACAGGCCAAGAAAGGAAGGAGTAATAAAGGGATCACGGCACACAGATACATGATGCGCCCGTACGTTACAGTGAACTTCGCGATGAGTGCAGACGGCAAGATCTCAACCTTTGAGCGGCGGCAGGTGCGGATCTCAGGACGCGGCGACCGGGAACGGGTCGACCGGATGAAGGCGGGAAGCGATGCCGTCATGGTGGGCATCGGCACCGTTCTTGCGGATGATCCTTCCCTTACGGTAAAAAGCCCCGAACTCGTGCAGCAGCGGATCGACAGGGGTCAGGATCCCCATCCAATCCGTGTTGTGGTCGACAGTCACGCCCGAACTCCCCTGAATGCCGAGATTCTGCATAAAGGCGAAGGAAGGCGTGTCGTAGCCGTATCCCTGGGCGCCCCGATGGAGAGGGTCGATGCGATTGAGAGATACGCAACTGTCGTCAGGGCAGGCGCCTCCGAGGTGGATCTCGCCCTCCTGATGCAGGAGCTGCACACGATGGGGGTTCGTCGGTTGATGGTGGAGGGAGGCGGGACCCTGATCTGGTCCCTCTTCCAGCGGGATCTCGTCGACGAGATGTACTCTTTCGTCGGGAACGTCATAATCGGGGGCCGGGATGCCCCGACTCCTGCAGAGGGGGCAGGGTTCTCCAGCGAGAGCGCGTTCCCGCGCCTGAACCTGGAGAGCCTTCAGAGACTGGACGGGGGGGTCCTCATCCACTGGCGCGTTGATCGGTCCGCGTAAGAGCGCAGGGATGCCCCCGGCAAACGGAAAAGGAGGGTGTGCGGATTTCTCACCGTCGCGTCTGGAACGGCACCAGCTGATCCACCACTTTATACGTGCTGCCGTCAGTGTAACTGACCCGGATCTCGACGCGGTCGGTTCCGGTCGTGCCCTGGAATTCCACTCTCTCTCCGCTCCTTATCTGATTCTTGAGAAGGGTTTTCTCCTCGACTCTGCCTTCTGCACTGGTGAATTTGATGACTATGCGTGTCAGGTCTGCCTGTCCAAGCCCCCCATTGAAGGTGACCGTAACAACCGGCGTTACCGGGATCGGGTTTTTATCGATCTGGAAGGCCACCATCTTCGGACCCGGCAGCGTCTCCGTCGGTCCCGGTGAGAGGGATGCACCCGGCGTCTGCGTGGCGGTTCCCGGGACCGCCGTCGCCGGCGGGGTCGTGGTGGTCGTGGGAGTTCCATCGGGCGCCGTCGTGCACGCCGCTGCCATCGCCAGGATCCCCAGCATGACGAGAAGAGGTATGAGCAATCTGGCGTTCATATGGCAAGGTGGTTCCCTCCGGTATTTGAGTATTCCGACTCGCAGAGTGAGGTGCAATCGCGATGCAGAGGGATATCCACCGTAAGATGGCCAAGTCCATCCTTCAATACCGGCACGCACCCATGCCACCGATCCTGCCGTCTTCCAGTCCGGCTGACGACCGGATCCACGTACAGGATCTTCTTTAAAAAATATTTCCAAATATTAATGATTCCTGGAAGGAAACATTTTAGACATGAACTTGAGACAGCCCAATGCCAACGAAGCACTGGGAACATTCAACCGGTCCCGCGATGTCGTTCCGATGTCGGGGATCTGCACCCGCTGCATGGACGGGTGCAAGGGAGGCTGCGATATCTGGCTCTCCTCGTTCCGGGGGCGCGAAGTCCTGTACCCTTCCCCGTTCGGAGGGATGACCGCTGGCGCTGACAAGAACTATCCCATAGACTACTCCCACCTGAACATCCAGGGGTACGCCGTCGGGGCGAAGGGGCTGCCGGAGGGCACTGAGATCGGGCCGGATTCTGCCGTCTTCCACAACGTAAATACGGAGACGGAGTACGGATGGGACAGAAAAGTAACGTTGCGGGTGCCGATCTTCACAGGAGCGCTGGGTTCGACGGAGATTGCGCGGAAGAACTGGGAGCACTTTGCCATCGGCGCGGCGATCTCGGGCATCACACTGGTATGCGGGGAGAACGTCTGCGGCGTCGATCCCGACCTGCAGCTGGACAATAAAGGGAAAGTGGTGAATTCGCCGGAGATGGACCGGAGGATCGAGATCTACCGTAAGTTCCATCAGGGATACGGCGAGATCCTGGTTCAGTTGAATGTGGAGGATACACGCCTGGGCACTGCCGAATACGTCGCCTCCAAGCACAATTTGGACACGATCGAACTGAAGTGGGGGCAGGGGGCCAAATGCATTGGAGGCGAGATCAAGGTCCCGTCCCTCGAGCGGGCGCTGGAGCTGAAGAGGAGGGGGTATATCGTCCTGCCCGATCCCGAACGGCCTGAGATACAGAAGGCGTTCAAAGGAGGAGGAATCGACGAGTTCGAACGGCATTCAAGGCTTGGTTTCGTGACCCACGAGGGGTTCCTGGAGGAGGTCGACCGCCTGCGGGATATCGGGTTCAAGCGCGTCACCCTGAAGACGGGTGCCTACTCCATGGTCGAACTGGCGATGGCCCTTCGCTTCGGTGCGGAAGCCAAGATCGATCTGCTCACCATCGATGGCGCTCCGGGAGGCACCGGCATGAGCCCGTGGCCCATGATGAACGAGTGGGGTATCCCGACCTTCTACATCCAGGCGCTCGCCTACGAGTTCTGCGAGCGGCTGCGCAGGAGAGGGGTGCGTGTACCGGATATCGCGATGGCAGGGGGGTTCTCCGACGAGGCCAATGTATTCAAAGCCATTGCGATGGGCAGCCCCTATGTGAAGGCCGTATGCATGGGCAGAGGCCTCATGATCCCCGGTATGGTCGGGAAGAACATCGGGGAGTGGATCAAGCAAGGCGACCTGCCCAAGACGGTCTCCAAGTACGGCACGACCCCGAACGAGATCTTCATCACCTACGAGGAGCTGAAGGCCAGATATGGAGCTCGCATGCAGGAGATACCGACCGGTGCGATCGGCATCTACACCTATACCCAGAGATTCCGGATCGGCCTGCAGCAGCTGATGGCAGGCAGCAGGAACTTCAGCCTCAAGACCGTGGGGCGCAAAGATCTGATGGCCCTCACCGAGGATGCAGCCAGAGTGTCCGGTATCCCCTACGTGATGGACGCCTATAGAGACGAGGCGGAGACCATACTCGATCTCTGACAGGCAGAGGGCAGAAAGAACCATTCTTCGTATCTCTTTTTGACCGAATTTCGGAACGGGGCTGCAGGGAGGGGGGCGGGCAATACCGCATCTCATCAGCCGCGAGCAGCACGGACGCACGGCAATGGGGAACAGACAGAATGCGCCGGAAGTGACGGACCGGGAGATCAAACCGGGATTCGCGCTCCTCGCTGTGTCTGCAACGTGTACCGATCAAGCTCGTTCTCCTCGAGGATCCCCGGAACACATACTATTGCGTCCGGAATGACACGGGATTCATTCCCATCAACGATCTCTTTGCCACGCCGATCCTCTCGTCTGCCCCCATTCACGCCCGGCGGAAGCGGCTGGAGAGACCGAACAGGGTCATCGGGACCATCTTCGCCGGGGTCGGAACCCGTCTCCTGATAGACCTCTCCGACAACGATCCGCGCATCCAGGGTACGAATCAATCGACGAGGCGACATCTCCCGGCTCGTCCGCTGATGCAGGGCTTCCCGACCCCACGCTCCCGGGAGGCGAAATGACTGATAGGAGGGGCCATGGGGACGGGAGCTCTCGTACGGAGGAGATACCGAGACGTATATATATCGCCGCGCCCATTCCCGTGAGATACCATGCAGGACGTGTCGATCCTCATCGGCGGACGGGCAGGTGAAGGGATCAACCTCGCAGGCCTCAGCATCGCTCGCCTCCTGAACCAGCTCGGCTACCATCCCTATATGTACTACGATTACCCGTCCCTCATCCGGGGCGGACATAATTTTGCCATCGTTCGGGGTGCAGATCGTCGAATATCATGTCACCGCGACCGGGTCGACTATCTTCTGGCCCTCAACCAGGACTGCATCGACCTGCACAGGCGCCGCATCAAGGAGACGACGACGATCATCTACGACTCCAACGCTGTAAAAACCCTGCCAAAGGACGGAATCGGGATCGATCTCTTTCACATGGTGAAGGAGGAGAATGCACCTCCCATAACCCGGAACTCTGGAATTATCGGGGCGTTCTCGCGGGCTGCAGGCATTCCCTGGAAGATCCTGGAGGACCTGTTCAGGAGGACGATCCCGAAGAGTCTCGAGATCAATCTCGCCATGGCTAGGAGAGGCTACGATGCCTCCCGGAGCGCAGCACCCCTGGCGATAAAAAATGGGGCAGGCCTTCCCATGATCTCCGGCAACGAGGCCATCGCCCTGGGATTCCTGAAGAGCGGTCTCTCCGCCTATATTGCCTACCCGATGACCCCGAGCACCAG
The DNA here is from genome assembly GCA_030019205.1 of Methanomicrobiales archaeon. NCBI lineage: Archaea > Methanobacteriati > Methanobacteriota > Methanomicrobia > Methanomicrobiales > Methanomicrobiales archaeon. The sequence continues at coordinate 117,842 of JASEFH010000001.1, read as the reverse complement.
CCTCCTCACCTACCTTGCCGCGGTGGCAGACGAGTTCGCACTGAAGGTTGTGCACCCCGAGAACGAGATTGCGGTCATGCTGATGGCGCTCGGCTGCTCCTACATGGGGGAGCGGGTGGCCGTTGGGACCTCGGGGGGTGGTTTTTGCCTGATGACAGAGGGGCTATCCCTGGCCGGGCAGGCGGAACTTCCCATCGTGATCGTGATGGGCCAGCGGACAGGACCGAGCACGGGCCTTCCCACCTACACGGCGCAGGGCGACCTCTTCTTCGTCATGCACGCCGGCCAGGGGGAATTTCCCAGATTCATCGTTGCACCCGGAGATGCAGACGAGGCCTATTTCTGGGGCGGCGTGGCCCTGAACATGGCTTGGAAGTTCCAGGTGCCGGCATTCGTGCTCACCGACAAGCACCTTGCCGAGGGCATATATACATTCGACTCCGAGCTGGTCCCCCAAGTGAACCCTGAAGAGCCCCCTCTCTGGGATCGGCAGGGGCCCTATAACCGCTACGCGATAACGGCATCCGGAGTCTCGCCTCTGGCATTTGCGCCGGAGAAGGGGCAGACCATCAAGGTGAACAGTTACTTCCACGATCCGGGAGGGATCACCACCGAAAACGAGGAGATGGTCCGACGGATGCAGGAGAAGTTCCTGCGCAAGGAAGAGAGCCTCGCAGCGGATCTTCGGACGTACGAACAGGTGAAAGTGCAGGGAGACCAGGAATCCGCCACAGCCCTTCTCTGCTGGGGTTCCAACAGCGGAGTCTGCCGCGAAGCCGCGGAAACGCTCGGGATACGCATGGTCCAGCCGGTTGTCCTCATGCCGTTTCCCGCCGAGCCGTTCCGGCGCTCGGTCGAGGGGGTGGAGAGACTGATCGCCGTGGAGAACAATGTCACCTCGCAGCTGAGCCTGCTCATCCGAAGGTTCGGATTCCGTACCGATGCGGAGATCCTCAAGTACGACGGCAGGCCATTCTCCCTGGACGAACTGCTCGCCCGGTTGCATGAGGTGCTGGCATGACACGGCAGTTGATTACGGCAGCCGAAAACACCTGGTGCCCGGGATGCGGCAACTTCTCCATCCAGCATATGATGAAATCGGCGCTGCTGGAGCTGAACAGAGAGGGTCTGGCCTTCGAGAATGTGGTGCTCGTCGCCGGAATCGGATGCCACGGGAAACTTGTAGACTATCTTGACATCAACAGTTTCTACGCGATTCACGGAAGACCCATTCCCGTGGCTTCGGGTATCAAGATCGCCAACCCGGACCTCCATGTGATCTGTTTCTCCGGTGATGGAGACGCGTATGCGGAAGGGTTGGATCACCTTCTCTTCGTTGCCAAGAGGAATCTGGACATCACGGTGATCGTCCATAACAATCGGGTGTACGGGTTGACGACAGGGCAGTACACGCCCACGTCGCCCGAGGGGTTCAAGGGCCGTTCTACACCGCGCGGCACGATTGAGAAGCCTCTCAACCCTCTGGAGCTGGTGCTGGCGAGCGGCGGAACTTACATCGCGCGGGGATATACGAAGAAGCTACAGCAACTCAAGGAGCTCTTCAAGCAGGCGATACGGCACAGGGGTTTCTCCCTCGTGGATGTACTGCAGGTCTGCGCCACGTATTACGATATCCATGACTACTACGATCGGCACGTCTACGATCTCACCGATCACGACCCCGGGAGTTACAGCCAGGCATGGCAGAAGGTTCGAGAGTGGGATTACAACGCCGACGCACCGATCGCCCTCGGGACATTCTATCAGGCTGCTCTCCCCACATTCGAGGAGCGTCTCCTCCGGCCCGGGGGAGGGACGATCGATCGGGTTGAGAAGATACGCAGGATTCTATCGCGTGCGGTCTGAAGGGATCGGGACGGGAGGCGTGATCCGCCGGACCCGTAAAATGATGGGAAGTGTCCCCTCCTGCGGTCTGGACAACATTTATATTCCATACTGACAGGAAGGGGGAACCGGTAAATGCACGAGGAGGTTTTTCTTTGATTGCTGAGAGCGTACAGGAGGCGTTGAACAAGCAGATCAATCGCGAGCTCTACTCCGCCTATCTTTATCTCTCCATGTCGGCCTATTTCGAGTCCACGTCCTACAGGGGCATGGCGAAATGGATGCGCACCCAGGCACTGGAAGAGCGTGAACATGCGATGAAGATCTTCGATCATGTCATATCCCGCGGCGGCAAGATCTCCCTCATGCCGATCGAGGCGCCGAGACAGGTATGGAGTACTCCCCTCGAAGTCTTCGAGGAGGTTCACAAGCACGAGCAGAAAGTGACGAACTGGATTTACGATCTGATGGATCTGGCAATCCGGGAGAAGGATCATGCGACAGCCAACATGGTCCGCTGGTTCGTGGACGAACAGGTGGAAGAAGAGGCGAGCGCCAGCGATATCGTCGACCGGCTCAAGATGATCGGCGAGGAGAAGGGGCTGCTCCTCATGCTGGATGCCCAACTGGCAGAGCGCGCCTGATACTGTCGATCGTCCGATCGTCCATGGGGGAGAACGCCTGCGGAAGACAGCCTTCCTGCGCTGCCTTCTCCGCTTCGCCTGTCGGTCCGTCTGCTCATCCGAACTGCGTCAGAGGCTTCTTTCGCGTCGTATCCCGACGTTTTTCATCAACTCCTCTCTCACATAGTCTTGCCGCCGTTTTCGGCATGAGGCCCGTCCGCTTGGCTCGGGAGCGGCGTGCCCCACCAGGGGCGACAGCCATTCCAGATCCAGGACTCCTGCCGCGCCGCACCGGATGGCGAAGCGGGATCATGAGGGAGAGGGGGATGCCCCTCGCCGCAGCGCGATGCCCCGGGGAGGGGTGTCTACGCATCCCCTTGCTGCAGCCCCGCTCCACCGGGGAGGCGACCGGATACCGGGAATGCATGAACCATGGATGCAGCAGCTGCAAGGAGCGGACAAGCCGGATGGATGATGGTCGCTCCGGGCGAGAGGGAAGGGGCGCGGTGCACCGCGAAAGATTCGCCGCGAGGAACCGGAGTCGGGATTCCTGCGGGTGAAGGCCAGAACACGGGGTTGTCCAGCATGGGGATGCCCTGATGGATTGAGGGGGAACGAATGGAGCCCGTTCTCAGGATTCCCGATATCGATACGCGGGACGAGGCGATTGCCCTGCAGCTGCAGCTGAAAGAGCGTGTGCGGATCGGAGATGCCGTGGATCCTGGTACGATTCGCAGTATCGCGGGAGCGGATGTCTCCTACGCCCGAGATGGCGGTACGGGTTATGCAGCGGTCGTCACCTTCACCTATCCGCAGATCGAGTTCCAGAACGGAGTGTGCGCTGCTTCCGGGATCCGCTTCCCCTACATTCCCGGTCTGCTCGCATTCCGCGAGGTTCCCATCCTCCTCGAGGCTTTCTCGCAGCTGGAAGAGGCACCGGATGTCGTCCTGTTCGATGGTCACGGCGTGGCGCATCCCCGAGGATTCGGTATCGCAAGCCACATGGGAGTCCTGCTGGATACGCCGAGTATCGGTGTGGCCAAACGCATTCTTACGGGGAGATTCTCCGACCCTCCACTCACCCGCGGATCAGCGTCCCCCATCCGTTCAGATGGGAACGTGATTGGCATGGCAGTGCGGACGTCGGAGAGGGCAGCGCCGGTCTTCGTGTCCGTAGGGCACAGATTCGATCTCGAATCTGCTGTGAAGGTGGTTCTTACAGCATCCCGGGGTTACCGGCTGCCTGAACCTATCCGCCAGGCTCACCAGCTGGCAAACCGCGCTCGAATACGGGGTATAGAGGATCGATGCGTGCCGTGATCGCGAGCGAGTGGGGCAGCACAGCGGCGCAATGCTGCCGGGTGAAATGCAAAGCCCTGCCACACTTGCCGTATCGGACGGAACCGCGGGGGAGCGCATCCTGCAGCGCAGGTTCGACGGATATCATCGGAAATTTGCAGGAATCAATACTTTTAAGTCCACAAACCCCCAACTACATCGAGTAGGATCGGCTGGAGAGGCAGGATTTTCCCGCGGTTTGAACGGAATCCTGGTGCGAATCGGAGCCGCGTATGAAGCCGTTCGCGTCAGGGGACTCGAGGGGGGCAGCATGACAGAAATGCGCGCGGGATTTGCGTATTTCCCGATAACCGCCCTCCATGCGATATGTATATGAAGATACCCAGTACAACACAGAACTGAAGATGCACCGAACATCGATCGTAGTCACGAAGAGGATTCCTCCAGGCATACGGCAGGAACAGCCTCTTAAAAGGAGTAAACGCCCATGAGTTCACGGATCAATGCCCGCCACACCACCTGCCCCGGATGCCAGGAGGAGGTCTTTCTGGACGAGCTGGTGGGTGGACGCTGCCCGCTCTGCGGTTGCGCCCTTGAGGAGGAGGAAGACGCCTGCATGGAGTTCGAGGAAGGGCTGGACCGTTCCGATCTAGCCTGGATCGTATTGAACTACTTCATGTTCAAGCGGTTCGACGACATGGGAGTGAGCCCCCTCCAGATCATGGACCTGCTGACAGGATATGCAGACTCCTCGGGCTACGGCACGAAGAACGCGCAGACCAGCTACTACGAACTGGATCTGCCCATGTCCCGGTGGGACAGGCTGAAACCCAAGCGGTGCAAAAAATGCGGCCGAATCTTTGTCAATAATGGGCGAAAGGTCATGATCGGGGACCTGGCACTCCCCGGATATACCGTTCACTTCATCTGCCCGAACTGCTGAGGGCACTCTCACCTGTTTTCGCTCGGAACACAGTGCGATCCTGGACGATACCTGACTGCATTCGAACGGCTGCCAACGATGCGAACCTGTGCAAATTTCCCGCGCCGTCCGGCAACATCAGCTCCCGACTGCAGAGAATGTCAGGACGTCTGAACGAGAAACGGAGGCTGGCGGTCGGGGGCGGACGGGCAGCCGACCGCCGGGGTTCCAGGCTCGAGATCCAGCTCACACTGGACACGTTCGACACCCGCGTGGATCCCCTCTGCTGCGGACGGATCGAGTCGAATCGATTCAAGCGTCTCTGCTACCGCTGTCCGCATGCAGAACGAAAGGACGGGGAGCTGCTCTGCTCGCTCTCGGACCTTCCCGTCCGATCCTGGGACAAGTACGCCCTCCGGGGGTGGAAGAACGTCCGGAAAGCGATCCTAGAGCGCGACGCTTCCCGTTGCGCCCTCTGCGGCGGAAGTACCGCGCTGCATATCCACCACATCGACCAGGACAAGACAAACGACGATCCCGGCAACCTTCTCACCCTGTGCGGGATATGCCACGCGCGGGTGCATACGGTTCTGCAGAATACGGAAGAGTCCGGAAAGGGCCTGGATGCGCTCCGCAGCGTGCATCCCCCGCAGGGCAGCCCGGAAGAATCGGAGCCGAACTGAGAGGATGGCGGTTGGGCAGGAGGGCATCCTCCGACCCCCCGGGAACCGTGCCCGTCACAGGGCCTCCCTCCATTCCCCGATGGCTTCGACGCCGCACGGGTGGGGGGGTTGCCAGAAAACCTCTCGCCGCCAGAGCCCGGCGCCGGACGCACAGGGATATGCTGGGATTGCACATGGAATGGGGCGACCGGATTGGGGCTCCTGCCGCACGCCGGCTCCGACCCCTTCCTAGAGGTCGGTGCCTGCTCTCCCTGCAGGCGTTAGGGTTGCAGCAGCCCAATAGGATTGCCATTCCGGATCTCGCACCGCGGGATCGGAGACAAGGGGGATTCGTCCCCTTGGTGAGATAGGCCTGAAGAAGGAATGCGGGGGAACGAAGCCGTGAAAGGTCCATACGGGAAGGATCTGGCATTCCTTCATCCCGCGTAGCCTGGTCCGATACCTTCGGTTCGGCAAGATCCGGCGGCACGCTGCCCGGTCCCCGCCGCATTCGATCGATCCTTCGGATCGGTCGTCTCCAATGTCTGGGGGACTACCCGATCGGAACGCCAGCACTCCGATGGATCCTCCGCTGCATCCAGACCCGTGCTCGTGGCTGGTGCGAACGCCACGATCAGGATATGCGATGCAGGAGACAGAAAGACAGCCAAGCGCGATCCGTACCGCGTATCTCGGAAAAAGGGGATACGAGAGTGGTTGTCAGTAGGAGCGGGCGAGGAGAGCAGGCAGCCCGACTTTCCCGCAGACCGGACAGGGACCTTCCTGCGGCACTGCTATGGGGCACTGAAGATCTGTTCCGAGAATGCTCGCATCGACGTCCTTCTCGATGAGTTCTGCACACTCGGAAGACCCGCACCAGTGGATCACCACCATGCCCTGCTTCACCGCCTGGATCGCACCATCCAGATCGGACGCCACGCAGATCCGTGACTCCAGCCGCGCTCTGGCCCGAACCCGGATCTCTTCCTGCAGATCGGTCATGATCCCGTTCACCCCTTCCAGGATGGCGGAACGCTCAATCGAGGTGCGCCTGCCCAGCCGCGTCACGGCGGTTACAACCCCCGCGTCCAGGTCCCGGGGCCCGATCTCCAGCCGCAGGGGGACTCCCCGCATCTCCCAGTGATAGTACTTTGCACCGGGGCGGATCTCGCGGGTGTCCCGTCTCACCCGGATACCCCCCTGCCTGAGCTGCTCTTCAAGCTCGATCGCTGCCGCACTCACGTCGTCCCTCCGCCTCCCCATGAGGATGGGCACCACCACCACCTGGATGGGTGCGATCAGCGGAGGCAGAATGAGACCGCGATCATCTCCGTGCAGGCTGATGAGAGCCGCGATGCTTCGTTCGGAGATGCCGTAGCAGGTCTGGAAGGCATGCCTCTGGTCGCCTGTGGCGTCTTCGTACTGGATGTCGAAGGTCTTCGAGAAGTGATCTCCCAGGTGGTGGACAGTCCCGATCTGCAGCGTCCTTCCGTCCGGCATGACGGTATCCACGGCGATCGTGTAGTCTGCACCCGGAAATTTGTCCCAATCCGGCCGGCGGGACACGACGACCGGGATGCAGAGCCGGTCGTAGAACTCCCGGTAGAGATCGATCGCCCTCTTCACCTGCTCTTCCGCCTCCTCCCATGTGGCGTGGACTGTATGCGCCTCCTTGAACGATGTGATCTCCCGCACGCGGATGAGCGGGCGGGTATGCTTCGTCTCGTAGCGGAACGTATTCACGACCTGATAGAGCTTCAGGGGAAGATCCGCGTGCGAACGGATCCACAGGGCATACATCGGGTAGATCGCCGTCTCGCTCGTCGGACGCAGCGCCAGGCAGACGTCCAGCTCGGTCGACCCGCCGCGCGTCACCCAGTAGACCTCGTCCTCGAACCCTTTGATGTGCTCCGCCTCCTTCATGAACTCCTGGAAGGGTATCAGCAGGGGGAATAGCGCCTCCTGGTGATCCCGATCCATCAGTTCGCGGAGCTCGTGGTATACCCGCCTCCGTATCGCAAACCCGTACGGATACCAGACATACAGACCCTTCACCGGATACCGCACATCCAGGATCTCCGCCCTCCAGAGCACCTCGTTGTACCAGCTGCTGAAATCGTCTTTCTGGGGGAGGGCGCCCGTCTCTTCTTCCATAAAACACCTCAAATTACAAAATTTATGATTTCTGGCGTAATAAAGGCCTCTATCATCGACGCGACAGCGAGCAGGGGGACGACGATCGTGACGAATTTTCTGCCGAGGCCAAGCGCGTGCATCGCCGCGTCCTCCCCGAAGAACCACTCCCTGTAGAGCGCATGCGCCAGCATCAGCCCGAGCGATCCGGCGATGATGAACGAGGGCACCTCGAAGAGTCCGTGCGGCAATATCGCCGCGGCTACGAAGAGAAAGCCCTGCTGCTCCCGCACCAGCTCCAGGACCCCGCCTATCACCACGCCGTTCACGAGGAGGATGAAGAGTGTCAGGAGTCCGAATGATGCCCCACCCAGAAAGAGGAGGATGCTGGCCTGAAGGTTGTTCAGGAAGATCTTCGCTGCGAGGATGAGGGGATCGCCGCCCAGGACGTCGCCCACAATCTGCTCGCGCATCACCTCGAGAAGCGCTTTTCCCGACTCCGGACTGATAGAGACGGCCGCTGCACCCAGGAGGGCGGCGATACAGAAGATCACCAGGGTGGCAGCAATCGCCCTGCCGTACGTCAGCTCAAACATACAGCACCATCCGCATCATGTCCCTCACGCCCGGGGCCAGACCCACCACGATCATGGCCAGGATCACCAGGTGCCAGAGGGTCGAGTTCCCCTCCCTGCGGTACATCTCAAGCACATAGAGTGCAGGCACCACAACCGCGAGTTTGAGCGGGAACATGGCAAACGCGGTCCCGGTCCACTCGATCAGCACCGATCCCACCACATGCTGCTCCACGTACTGCAGGGGATGCAGGTCGATGCCAAAGGATGTCGCGCTGGCATCCAGCATGTGCCCGAAGATGAGGCATATATAGAGCGGATCGGCAACAAACTTCCATCCCAGGAGATACCGCACGGATAGCCAGACGGCGGCGGTAGTGCCGAAGGCGATGGCGAGAATGATCCCGAGAACATCCAGAGCGATGAGCGTCTCCGATATTCCGAACAGGAGGAGAACGAGCGCGACAAAAGCACATGCGACGATACCGATCCCCCGGTAGAGGCGCAGCCTGGCATCCGTGCTCGCGTTTGCGCGCACCCGCCGGGCCGTGTAGAGCGCACCCACGGTAAAGACGAAGAGGGAGAAGAATATGAGCGGCGTCACCAGAAGGAACTGGAGATCGGACTGTATCAGGCCGGTGTCCTGCACGACGCGGAGCAGCCCCCCAAGGACGACGTAAGGGAGTGTGGAGAGGATGAAGTCCCGATCCACCGCGATCCCCTCCCTCTCGAACCAGCGGTGGATCAAGTAGACGGCGGCGATGAGGAGGAGCGCGTAGGTCAGCGTATCGACCAGAGTATAGGGCTGACCGTAGCGTATGGGATCGATGTAGTATTTGTATACGAACTCCCTAATCATACCTGATATTAAATGAGCGCAGATGGCATAAAAGTACTCAAAAGGAAGGTTTTCGACAAGTCCAAGTGGATGCAGCTGCCCCGGGACGTAATCATCGGGCACGGCGTGCTGGACCAGCTGCCGGCAGTCAGCGAGGATCTGAAACTCGGCGATTCTGCGCTCATCATTTCCGGGAAGAGTACGATGCAGGTGGCGGGCAAACGGGTGGAAGAACTGCTGTCTGCTTCGTACGATACCTCGGTCCTCATTGCGGACGCGATCACGCCGGAGGTGATAGCGCAGGCGGAGTCGGATGCCGCCTCTGCAGACTTCCTCATCGGGGTCGGCGGAGGTCGCGTGATTGATATCGCGAAGATCGCCTCTTTCAACCTCGACCGCCCCTTCATCAGCGTGCCGACTGCCGCCTCCCACGACGGCATCGCTTCCGCGCGAGCGTCGGTGCCGACCGCAGAGGGAGCTGCCTCGCTCGAAGCCCATCCGCCCATCGCCATCGTCGCGGACACCGGCATCATCGCCTCCGCTCCGCACCGTCTGCTCGCCTCCGGATGTGCGGACATCATATCCAACTACACGGCTGTGCTGGATTGGGAGCTGTCCCATCGCCTCCGGGGGGAACCGGTATCCGAGTACGCCATGGCGATGTCGCGCATGACGGCGGAGATACTGGTGAAGAATGCGGATGCGATCAAGCCGCACCAGGAGGAGAGCGCCTGGATCGTCACGAAGGCGCTCGTCTCCTCCGGGGTGGCGATGAGCATCGCCGGCTCTTCGAGGCCGGGAAGCGGCGGCGAGCACAAGTTCAGCCATGCTCTGGACATCCTCGCGCCGAAGCAGGGTCTCCACGGCGAGAAGTGCGGCATCGGGACGATCATCACCATGTACCTCCACGGGGGCGACTGGCGATCCATCCGCAGCTCCCTGATGACGATCGGAGCCCCGACGACGCCGTCGGAGATCGGGATCGAGGATGGGGTCGCCGTCGAAGCCCTGCTGATGGCAAAGACGATCCGCCCGGAGCGGTTCACCATTCTGGACATGGGGATCACGAGAGAGGCCGCACAGAACCTGGTGCGAATGCTCTATCGGGAGTGAGGTCGAATGACGGATGGAAAACCGAAGGTGACCGTGATCGGCGCCACGCTCGCACGGCCCGGTCTCGACTTCATTTACGAGGGGGAACTGCCCGAGTGCGAGGTCTGCCGCGTGCGGAAGGCGTGCCACAATCTTCAGACGGGGAGAAAGTACCGCATCGTGGGCATTCGGGCAACGACGAAGCATGAGTGCCAGGTGCACGCCGGGGGCGCGTGCGCCATCGAGGTTGTCGAGTCGCCGATTGTCGGACTGATCAGTGCGGATAAGGCGATTGTGAACTCCAGAATTCTCTTCGAATTCTCCTGCAGCAGGAGGGAGTGCAAGAGTTACGACCTCTGTCACCCGGAGGGGATCATCGAGGGGGAGAGGTACGTAGTGGGGGAGATACTGGGCAATGCCCCGGAAGGCTGCGAGAGGGGCAGGGTGCTGAAACTGGTGGAGCTGCGCCCCGTATAAGCCCTCTTTTACGGACGTGAGACGGAGCAGAGATCTGCCGCGAGTTCGAGCAGGCGGTGCGCATCCTGCAGATCCTGCAGCCAGGGAGAGGGGATGGCTGCAAGGGTCTGCTCGGCGCCGGCAAGGGCTCCGCATATGGCCCCGACGGTATCCGCATCCCCGCCCAGATTCACCGCCGCGATGATCGCGTCGGAAAACGTCTCGCTCTCCAGGAACAGGGTCACCGCGCAGTGTGTGGCCTCCACGGCATCCAGGGACGGCAGCAGGGGATACCGTCCGAAGTCCTGCATGCGACAGAGAAGCTCGGTGTCCTCGCACTGGTCGAGCGCGAGATCGAAGGCCCTCTCCCGGGAGGCCCCCCGGCACAGGCTGCTCACCATCTGGTTGACGAACGCGGAGCACTCTCCCGCGACAGGATCGTAGTGTGTCAGGCGGGAGCAGCGGAGGCTCACAGTGCGCACGGCAGTGGGAGGGTAGAAGATACCGAGTGGCGGGCCGCGCATGACGCTGCCGTTGGATCGGCTCTCCCCCTTCCTCTGGTGGATCAACCATGCCGCCGTCTCGGGGCTGCACCCCCGCTCGATCAGATCGAAGGCGGCGGACGAGGTGGGGCCGAAGAACGACGGATGGGCATGGTAGGCGGCAACCAGCCGCTGTGCTACATCCTCTGCACAGAATCCCCTGCAGACGACGAGAGAGCGGGCAATGGCGATGGCCTGCAGGGTGTCGTCCGTGTACCCCCCGCGCCGGATACCGTGCAGCCCCCCTCCGATCATCCGGGTTATCTTCCGTCTCGGGGCGGGCAGACCCTCAAGCGGAGCACCCATGGCGTCGCCGACAGCGAGCCCCAGAAGGGCGCCGGCAGCATTCATCCCGTTCAATATAAAAACCACCATAAAATTATATGTAGGAAGGAAAAATAGTAATGTTTAAGAAAGGTGATGATGTGCAAAAAGAGGAACTGCTTCATCTACACATGCTGCTTGTTCATATCAAGAAATACTATGAAAGCGTAAGCGGGGTGGAGGTTCTGACCGGCAAATACGACTCCCTCGCGATCTCTCCCGTGCACATTCATAAAAATAAAATCCTGCATAAAAAAGCCATTCTCACACTGGGCGAGGAACTCGTGCAGCATATCAACATGCACCAGGTGCCGGGTTATGCGCACGATCTCGGCTCAAGAAAGGTGACGGCAGAGCACTAACAGCGCGATGGACGAAGAAGCCATCTATCGGGAGATCATCTCCCGGATCTCTTCTGAGCGACCGGGATCGTTCGATGTCGAAAGAATAAAAATCGATGTCTGCCGGAAATATGGTTTTTCCCCCATTCCCAAGAACTCGGCGATTCTGGCCGCCGCGGATCCGGAGAAACGGGATCTGATCCGAAGGATCCTGCAGGTGAAACCCACGCGGACCCTCTCGGGGGTGGCGCCCGTTGCCGTGATGACGTCCCCGGCGCCCTGTCCGCACGGAAAGTGCCTCCCCTGCCCCGGAGGGCCCGAACATCCGTTCCGGAGCCCTCAGAGCTACACAGGTGAGGAGCCGGCCGCGCTTCGCGCGCGGGAGCATGCGTTCGATCCGTACAGACAGGTGCATGCCCGGCTGGAGCAGCTCCTCCGCCTGGGGCATCCGGTAGACAAGGTGGAGCTGATCGTGATGGGGGGGACGATGACGGCACGTCCCGTCGAGTACCAGGAATGGTTCGTGCGCCGCTGCATCGAGGCGATGAACGCGTTCGGCAGCCCTGACGCTGCGCCTTCCGGCAGCCTCGAAGAGGTGTTCCTCGCGAACGAGACCGCTCTGGCGCGATGCGTCGCGACCACCTTCGAGACACGCCCGGACTGGTCCCGTCGGGAGCAGATCGGGGAGATGCTGCGCTTGGGGGTGACGAAGGTGGAGCTTGGCATCCAGCATTCGGAGGATCGCATCCTCGCCCTGAACCGGCGGGGATGCACGGTCGAGGATGCCGTGCAGGCGAACCGGCACCTTCGGGATGCCGGCCTGAAAGTGGGGTTCCACGTGATGCCCAACATGCCCGGGAGCAGCATCGAGACGGACCGCAGGATGTTCGAGACGCTCTTCGAGGATTCCCGATTCCGACCGGATTTTCTGAAGATCTATCCCACGCTGGTGACGCCGGGATCCGGGATCGAGGATCTCTACAGGCAGGGGGAGTACCAGCCCTATGCGGAGGAGGAACTGGTGGATCTGATCGCATACGCCAAATCCATCCTGCCCTCGTACGTGCGCCTGCAGAGGATACAGCGGGACATTCCCGCCAGATTGATCGTGGCCGGCTCCCGCCACTCGAACTTCCGCCAGCTGGCAGCCCGAAGGCTGAAGGAGTGGGGCAAGCGCTGCCGCTGCATCCGCTGCCGTGAAGCGGGGAGACTCCCCCCGCGGGAGACTCCGGGGATTGCCGTGCTGACCTATCCCTGCTGCGGGGGTACCGAGCACTTCATTTCTATGGAGGCGGGGGAGGCGCTGATCGGGTTTCTGCGCCTCCGATTCCCGTCCGCCGCCTTCCGGCCGGAGCTCGACGGCGCGGCGCTGATCCGGGAACTGCACGTTTACGGGAGCATGGTTGCCCTCGGCGCCCGCGCAGCGGAGGCGGAGTGGCAGCACCGCAGCTACGGCAACCATCTGCTCCGTGCGGCCGAGGAGATCGCCGGAAGTGCAGGGTATGCACGGGTTGCCGTCATGTCAGGGGTGGGGGTCCGCCCCTATTACAAGAAGCAGGGATATCAACGGGAAGGCCCATACATGATCAAGAGACTGGCATGAGACCCGCCACCGCCGAGTTCCTGAAGCAGCGGTTCACCGAGTACTACAGGAGAGTCAGCATCACCCCCCCGGCGGCGCTGGAACAGCGGGAATGGGGATTTGTCTTCTTCGACCCGGGCTCAACCGACATCCGCATGCGGCGCCACATCGGGTTCGGGAGCGCTGGGGAGCTCTCCGAGTACGTCCGGACGCTGGTTCCGGCGCACATCTACTACTCCAGTGCATACTACGAGGCCCCCTCCGCCGCGACGATGCCCGAGAAGCGCTGGAGCGGTGCGGACCTCATCTTCGATCTCGATGCCGACCACATCATGCGGGGACCCTACCATATGATGCTCGAGCGGGTGCGCGAAGAGGCGGAGAAACTTCTCCGCATGCTGATCGACGAACTGGGTTTCTCCGAGCGGAGCATATCCGTCGTCTTCTCGGGGGGGAGGGGATACCACATCCATGTCAATGACATCGCGGTGCGGACCTGGGGGAGCCAGGAACGGCGGGAGATCGTAGATTACGTCTGCGGGATCGGGCTGGACTCCCGATGCATGGCGCCCCACCGCTCCAGGCCTGCGCGCGGCTGGCGGCTCCGCTACCAGACGACGTTGCTTGAGTATCTCCGCTGGATACTCCAGCTGCCGGAGGGGGAGGCGCACCAGCACTGCATGAACGTAGCGGGCATGCGCGATAAGGAGGCGAAACGGCTCTGCAAGTACGCCGGAGATCTACTGAGCAGCGCTTCGCCCCGCCGTATGGCCGCATTCATGGCGAATCCGCTGCTTCAGCGGCTGATCGCGGCCGAACAGGGCGAGTTTTCCGCGAGGCTCCGCAAAACCGCCGCCCTCGCCGACGAGCCGGTCACGACCGACGTCAAGAGACTGATACGCCTGCCCACCTCGCTCCACGGCGGGAGCGGAATGCGCGTCACTCCTCTTTCCGTCCGCGATCTGCCGCAGTTCGATCCCCTGGTCGATGCAGTTATATTCGGGGAACGAGATGTACGGGTGGAGGCGAGCGCCACCCTCTCGATGCGCCTCCTCGGGAACACCTATGCGGTCGAGAAGGGAGAGAATACCGTTCCGGAGGCGCTCGCTGTATTCCTCTGCTGCAGAGGCCTTGCAGAGATCGCCGGGAGCAAAGGAGCATGAGACGCGAAGATCTCTTCCTCGTGCTGATGAATGAGAGGGAGAGCGAGAAGCTCTCCGAGATCCAGAGCGACACATTTGAGCATGCGCGGACGTACCTGGAGGAACTCTACGGACAGCTGCGCAGGCTGGAGGATCCGCTGAGCGATCAGGCGCGAAGCGTGATTGAGGAGATCAACTACATCCGCGACACCATCCGCTTCGTCTTCTATCGGCGAACCTGGAAGATCCTCACCCTCTCCTGCAAGCAGGTGGAGAACTACTACCAGGATAAAGACGAGATGCGGCGAATGCTCTCAGCGGAACGGGAGATGCTGGAGCAGGTTACGGCGGCCATCCTGAAGTGCAGGGAATGTCTGCTCGAGAGCCGGCTGGATCTCAACGGGAGCGAGCCGGAGGTGCCTGCGGCAGTCCTGCCGGCGGCCAAGGGCAGGGAGGAGTCAGAAGATGCCCCCTCCCTGCCGTACAGTCTCGTGCGGATCCTGAGCGATGTGGACCCGTTCATGGGTATGGACGGGAGGATCTATCACCTTGGGAGAGAGGATATCGCGACACTTCCCTTCAAGAATGCGGATGTACTCTGCGGCCGCAACATAGCCTTAAATATCAGGCCTATCAAATAATACTGGTATTCGAACTCAATACATGGGGCTCATTTTATGAAAATGCCAGCAAAATTCACCACGTACTGCCCTCACTGCAAGCGGCACGAGGTCGTGGAGGTCGAGAAGGTTAAGAAAGGGCGGTCCAGCGGTCTCAATTGGATCGACCGCCAGAAGGCGCGGCGCGGCACGGTGGGCAACAGGGGTAAGTTCTCCAAGGTGCCCGGCGGTGAGAAGCCCACGAAGAAGATCAATGTGCGGTATCGCTGCACGAAGTGCAAGAAGGCATTTCTGCGCGAAGGGTTCCGGATCAGCAAGTTCGAGTTGACGGAGTGAAGATCTGTGGTTCGACTGGAGAGAGAGAACAGGACGGCGTTCTGCCGCGTAAAGTGCCCGGAGTGCCAGAACGAGCAGCTGGTATTCGAGCGGGCCAGCAGCCGGGTAGACTGCGTGGTCTGTGGAGAGGTTCTTGCCGAACCGACCGGCGGAAAGGCGGTTATCAGAGGAGAGATCCTCGCGATCGTGAAGTGATTGCCGCATGCACGAGAGATCATGGCCGGACGAAGGCGAACTTGTGGTCTGCACGGTCCAGGAGGTCCGGGACTTCGTGGCATTCGTCAGTCTGGATGAGTACGGGGGACGCCAGGGCCTCATACCCATCTCCGAAGTCGCGACCGGCTGGGTAAAATACATCCGGGACTATATCCGGGAGGGGCAGAAGGTCGTATGCAAGGTGCTGCATGTGGATGCCCAGCGAGGCCATATCGATCTCTCTCTCAAGGATGTAAACGAGCATCAACGCCGCGAGAAGATTAGGGAGTGGAAGAACGAACAGAAGGCTCGTACTTGGATCGGATTCGTGAGCGAGGAGACGGGCGAAACCCCCCAGAAGATCGAGGAGAAGATCTACCAGGGTTATGGTCTCCTGTTCCCCTTCTTTGAGGATGCAGTCGTCAACGGAAAAAAGGCAGTAGATAAACTGGGGTTCGAGGATCCGGTCGCCTCAGTCCTGTTGCGCATCGCTGAGGAGAACGTTAAGATTCCGCGCGTGACCATCACGGGTTTCCTGGAACTGACATCCAGAAAGTCCGATGGCGTCAATGTCATCCGGCGCGCCCTCCGCAGCGCCCAGCTGAAGATGCCGGACGTGGACATCGAGCTCTCGTACGTGGGAGCTCCGATCTACCGCGTGAAGGTAACCGCGCCGGATTACAAACAGGCGGAGAAGGCCATTGAAAAAGCTGCCAATGCTGCCATCCGCGTGATGGAGAAGGCAGACGGCATCGGAAGATTCAGTCGGAAACAGAAGGCGGGTAAAGCCGCATGAGCCGCTGCATCCGACGCTGCCCTCGGGACAGGACGTACACTCTCTCACCCTGCTGCCCCCTCTGCGGTCAGGCGACCGTACCGGCGCACCCGGCACGATTCTCGCCCCTGGACGCGTATGGGCCCTACCGGAGGAGAATGAAGGCATGGAGCGCGTAACCGTTCAGTTCCTGGATACGACCGACGTGAAGGCGGACACCCTGATCGAGGGGCTCCCCGGCATCGGACAGGTCGGCAAACTGGTGGCGGAGTACATGATAGAGGAACTCTCCGCAGAGAAGATCGCCGAGATTCATTCCATTTACCTGCCGCCCCAAGTGATCATCGATCCGCAGGGGATCACCCACCTGGCCAATAACGAGCTCTACTTCTGGGAGGGTGAGGGCAGGAGGATCGTATTCCTGGTGGGTGATCACCAGAGCACGACGAGCGAGGGGCACTACATACTCTGCCAGAGCTACCTGGATGTCGCCGAGCATATGGGCGTTCGCCGACTGTACACCCTGGGCGGCTATGGGGTAGGGCACCTCGTGGATACGCCCATGGTCCTGGGCGCCGTGAATATGCCCCACCTCCGCGCCGAGGCCGAAGCGGCAGGCGTGACGTTCCGCCGGGACGGTACCGTCGGGGGAATCGTCGGAGCCTCCGGGCTCCTCCTCGGTCTTGGGGCGTTGCGGAACATGGAGGGGATCTGCCTGATGGGGGAGACCTCCGGGTATCTTGTCGACCCGAAGAGCGCATCCAGAGTTCTCTCCGTGCTCTGCAGACTGATCGGTGTCGCCGTCGATGCAACGACACTCCAGGATCGCGCCGCGGAGATGGAGCAGGCGATCGACCAGATCCGCGAAGGCGAGAAGGCCAAAGCGAAAGACGAGCTGAACTACATCGGATAGCCTCCCGGGAGGGCGGGCAGGTCGCAGGATGCCTTCCCTGCCCGTCCCGCCACACTTTTGCATCTGTCACGGCAGGGGAGCTATCTCCTTCCCATGAGCGATCCGCCCGGTCGGGACTCACTGTGGGAGAGATGGTGATGCAGCAGCCGATCCGTTCGATAAAAAGGAAGTATTATCGGCGTATCTGCCCAACATCAGATGAATGCTCACCATACGTAGAGATGTCTGTGGCTACTGCGGTGCCTGCGTTTCGGTCTGCCCGGCGGGAGCCCTGGAACTCATCGACGCCTACCTGACCGTGGATGACCACTGCACCGGCTGCAAGATCTGCACGAGAGCCTGCCCGCTGGGGGCCCTGGAGGTCGTGGACGATGAGACGGCAGTATGACGTCCTGGTCGTTGGTGGTGGGCCCGGCGGGGCGATAGCCGCGCGGACAGCGGCGCGGAAGGGGCTCTCGGTCTGCCTTGTGGAGAAGCGGCCGGCGATCGGCGTCCCGGTACGCTGCGCAGAGGGGATCGGGAAGGACATTCTGACCGAGTTCGTCGAGCCCGACGAGCGGTGGATCGCTGCGGATATCGAGCGGGCCCGAATCGTCGCTCCCGACGGATCCTCGATGACGCTCGAGGCCGGGATGGCCGGCAACGAGGTGGGATACATCCTCGACCGAAAGGTCTTCGATCGAGAGCTTGTCTGGCAGGCGGCGGAGGCGGGAGCGGATGTCTCCGTCAAGACCCGTGCGACTTCGCCGATCCTGGAGGGAGGGAGGGTGCAGGGCGCCGTGGTGGAACGCTGCGGCCAGGTTGAGCGGGTACGCGCCGATGTGGTCATCGCGGCGGATGGGGTGGAGTCCAAGTTCTCCCGCTGGTGCGGGATCGATACGACTGTCCCTCTCCGCGAGTTGATGAGCTGCGCCCAGTATCTGCTAACGGATATCGAGATCGACCCGCGTGCGACGGTCTTCTACCTGGGCAATGAGGTCGCCCCCGAGGGCTATCTCTGGGTCTTTCCCAAGGGGGAGCGGTCTGCGAACGTCGGCATCGGAATAACGGGCAGAAAGAGCGGATCGGGCCATCGTGCAAAGGATTATCTCGACCGCTTCGTCCGGCGTCAGTTTCCGGGAGGAAAGGCGATCGAGTGCATTGTGGGGGGCGTTCCGGTCTCGAAGCCTCTCCCATCCACAGTGGGGGACGGCCTCATGATCGTGGGGGACGCCGCCCGCGTCGTGGATCCCCTGACGGGCGGCGGAATCTACAACGCGATGTTTACGGGAGATCTTGCCGCCACAGTGGCCGCCGAATGCATCGGAGCGGGAGACTGCAGCCGTGAGCGGCTGATGGCCTACGATACTGCCTGGCGCACCTCCCGGATGGGTAAGGCGATCGAGCGCAACTACAAGATCAAGGAGTACTTCATCACCCTGTCCGACGAGAAGCTGAATGCGCTGGTACATACGGGCGCCAGTATCGATCTTGCCGAGTTCAGCACGTTCACGCTCATCCGTGAGCTGATCAAACGGAACCCGAAACTGCTGCTGGAGTTGAAGGCCCTCCGGGATGCCCTGTCCTGACGCCTCGACTCCCTGTCTGCGGCAATAGCGCGCCGGAGGGGGAGACAGCGGCTGGATCCTCGAGAACGATGCTGTTGGAGGAACAACCGATGGCAATCTGCGGTGTGGACGAGGCGGGGAAAGGAGCCGTGCTCGGACCGCTCGTCGTCGCCGGTGTGAGCTGCCGATCGCTGGAGGACTGCCTCGGCCTCGGGATCCGGGATTCCAAAGAGCTCTCCCGCCGGCAGAGGGAGAAGCTCTTTGCCATGATCGAGGATCGCTTCCTCACCGCCCTGGCGGTCATCCCCCCCGCGGAGATCGATGCTGCACGACCGGGGATGAGCCTGAACCGCCGTGTTGCGAAGGCCCATGCCGAGGTGATCGCTCACCTCGCGGTCCCGACCGCGTATGTCGATGCCTGCGACGTGAATGCATCGCGTTATGCCCGCATGGTCGGAGCACACCTGCCTCCGGGGATCGCGGTGGTGGCCGAGCACAGTGCCGATAAACGATACGCCATCGTTGGTGCAGCCAGCATCGTGGCGAAAGTCAACCGCGACCGGGCGATCGACCGGCTCAAGGAAGAGTACGGCGATATTGGAAGCGGCTACCCCTCTGATGCGACGACGATCGATTTTTTAAAGGCGTATATGCAGGCGGAAGGAAAGGCGCCGCCGTTTGCCAGGAAGAGCTGGAAGACCATCACCAGCCTCTCGCTCCAGCTGGAGCAGTCCCGGATCACGTCCTTTCCCGGATAGGGATGCAGTACCCCCATACGAAATCGATCCGAAGGGGCTGCGTTCGGTCCTGCAGGGGATTGGGTGTGAATCCCTGCGGGGCGGCCGCACCGCAGGCGTGCCCGATCCTTCTCGTCTCCAATCCGGCCCGATTTCCCACGGGGTGAAATCCCCTCCCCCCGATCGGCTGCGTCCCCGCGTGCGATGGAGCCAGTTCGGCGATTCGGAGGGACTCCCTGGTGCGATGGGCCCTGATGGATCGTCCTAAAATCCCCTCAGGGCAAACGTGGTGCATTCCCGTCCCCTGCTCCCCCTATCCGGGCCTGTCCCAATACCAGAGGAGTCGTAAGAGAGAAGCGGACTCGTATCCCGCACCGCGCTCTGGACGATCAGGGGCGGGATACCATTCTGTCGAAACCCGCCGGCCTACGCACGGACATATAATCCCGAGGAATCGATACGACTCGGGCAATCGCGCCCAATCTCCAGATGGTGCGACACATGCAGCTGTCCCCACGTCGCAGGCTGCCGGAAGATCCCGCCCCGCGTCCCCGGAACGCCCCTCATGATAAAGGCCTGGATTTCACATCCCGATTGCTGTTGAGAGATCCATGCGGCGGGGCACCATCTTTATGTCGATCGGGATCGAATGATTACAGGATGAACTGGGTCCTGATCGCGCTCTTTTTCGTCGCTCTCTACGCTATTGTCGCAGGGTATATCCAGAGGAAGGGGCTGTGGGCCGAGAGAATCACCTTCTACGGCCCCATCATGATGATTAGAAGCCAGAACGTGGCTTTTTTAGACCGGTTTATCCCCTATCGGAGAATTCTGCGCTGGTACGGATCAGCCGGAGTCGCCATCGTCGGAGTGGTTCTCGTCGCGATGGCAGCCCTGCTCCTTCTCGGCGTGGCGCTAATCGTTGCCCAGCAGCAGCAGAATGCGATCGATCCCTGGAACGTGCTCATCATCCCTGGCGTGAACGAGTTCATCCCCTCCACGTTCGCCGTCTGGTTCAGCCTGTTCCTCACCATCGTCATCCACGAGTTCGGACACGGTATCCTGTGCAGGGTTGAAAACATCAAGGTGAAGAGCGTCGGGCTTCTCCTGGCGGTGGTTCCCATCGGGGCCTTCGTGGAGCCCGACGAAGAGGATGTGGAGAAGAGCCGCAGTGCAGAGAAAGCGAGGATGTACGGTGCAGGGATCACCAACAACCTCGTCCTCGGCGCGATCTGCTTCGTCCTGATGATCCTGCTCGTGGGGATGGCAGTTCCCACATCGGAACCGGTCGTCTACGGCATCTACCAGAACTACGCCGCGGATGCTGCAGGAGTTCCGACGAACTCGATCATCCGCAGCATCGACGGGATCCCCGTTCGAACGCCCGCAGATGTCGCTGCGATTCTTCAGACCACCGAGCCCGGTGATACGATAACCCTTGCCGTCGAGAAGAACGGTGTCATGCAGAGCCATACGCTGACCCTCACGGAATGGCCGGATGTATTCGGCGACAGGGACTCCGGTTTCATGGGAATCGAGTACTACAACGGTGAGGGGGTCATCCGCTCCATCCAGTCGATCCGATCCCCCTTCCAGATACTTGGCCTGCTCATCCTGCCGCTGGACATCGATAACCGCTTCGGATTGATGCCCATACGCTTCCTGGGGTTCGATGCGCCCGAGATGGCATATTTCAGCGTCCCGTTCAGCCAGTTCTGGGGAGTGGTCCACCTCCTCTTCTGGGCGGGCTGGTTCAACGTCAACGTGGGGCTGTTCAACGCGATCCCCATGATCCCCTTCGACGGGGGGTACATCTTCAAAGAAGGCGTGGACCGACTCTTCAACCGCTGGGGACTGTCCCGCTATGCCCCTTACGTAATCTCCTTCACGAGCGTGCTCATGCTGATGCTGATCCTGCTTACGTTCGTTCTCCCGCACATCTTCCGGTATATGGCAGAAACCGGATCCCTCTGACGGGTGGGCAGAGGGATATCCGAGGCCCTTCCCCGATGAGAGACGGGGGCAGTCTTCGTCGGCGCAGAACGACTAGGGCACGAGCATCGCGACCAGGGAACCCCTGGGAACCCCCACGCTCTCCGCGATTGTATCGCATTTCACGGCCATGAGGTAGGCGGTGGGCGGCAGATCCGCATACTCTGTCAGGGATTCGTAGTTGGCCATCCCCTTCGCGATGACGAGCGTGGCTTCCTGCAGGGCATCGGCGAGATCCTCGGGCGCCTTTTCCAGGGTCACTCCGATATCCCCGCTGCCCGTCGTCGTAAGCCGATCGACCACCCGATCCAGACCCAGCAGACGGGCATCCTCGCACGTGGCATCGTTCAGTATCGGAGCCCCCTTCACGGCCAGGGTCACACGCGATCCGCGCTCCTTTAAGCAGCGGATCAGAAGCGCGTCCATGACGATCTCGCCGCAGTTGTCCGTGAAGTAGACGATGCGTGCAGTCCGCTGCGCTATCCCATCGATATCGTCGATGGCGAGCCCGTCCTTCATCTTCTCCTGATAGTAGCGGAGGAAATCGTCCGTCACCTCGTGCGACTGCACGCCGTAGTCGAACGTGTTGGCAATGACGCTGGCAATGATGTGATCGCGCAGCGTATGGAGAGTCGGCCCGATGCGCTCCGCCGCCTGAATCGCCTGGGCGTTGCAGGACGCTTTCAATCCGGCATAGGGATCGGGATCGTCCAGCAGCTGATAGGCCAGGCGGTGGATCGTGGACGCGATCCGCGGGGCAGGTTGGTCGGGTGAGAACTTCTCGCGAAGGAGAGCCCGGCAGGCTGATGTCACCCGCTCGATGCGCTCCCGATCGTCCGTCGAGAGCCGGCTCTCGAACTCCACGCGGGATAGAAGACACTCAAAGCAGCGGGGTTTGATCTTCATGAAAACTGGAGCTAACTCTTTCACGGGAGGGCAATAAAATCTATGGGGCCACCGCGATTTGAACGCGGGTCAGAAGACCCCCAGTCTCCTAGGATGCCCAGGCTACCCTATGGCCCCCTATCACGTTTGTGCGGATCCCTTATCTACCTTCGCTTCCCGCGGCAGGCCCCTATATCCTTAGTTTCTTGAACTCTTCGACGTTTTTGGTCAATTCTTCGAGCTCGGAATCGGTCACCTTCATCCTGCTCTCCATCACCTCAAGCTCACCGAGGAGCTGCCGGATCCGCACCAGCATGATGTACATGATGAAGAGCAGGAGAACGATCACGGAGCCCAGGAATATCAGCAGGATCCCTTCCAGACTCAGACTCATCGTCGCCCTCTGAACAGTGCTCTTGCAAATCGATCGATAAAACCGTCCTTCTGCTCTTCCACCTTCTCGTCGATCGGGCAGCCAGCCAGACCAGCTGCGATCTGCCGTATCGCTCTGGCTGCCGGTGACGTGGGATATTTGAGCACCACGGGCGTCTTGAACGATGCCGCCCGCCGTATATTGGGATCCTCCGGGATCGTTCCCAGAATCTCGACCCCGAGAACTTTCTCCACCTTCTGGTTGACGAAATCCGTCTTATCGGCACCGACCCGATTCAGGATCGCGCCCTGAATCTTTCCACCCACGACCTCGGTCAGGATTTTGGTCTTGAGGGCATCGACAAGTGAGGAGAGCTCCGGGTTCACCACCAGGATGACCGCGTCTGCAATGGCCAGCGGAATCACCCCGTCCCGACTGATCCCCGCAGGTGCATCGATGATCAGGAATTCGCAGCGGTTCACGAGCTCTTTCATCACGTCCTTCAGCCGTTCGGGATCCGCCTGCTGGAATCCCTGCAGGGATATCCCGCTCGGCACCACCTTCAGACCCCCCGGTCCCTCGTAGATGGCATCGCTGACCCGGGCACGACCGGCGAGCACCTCATGCAGGGTGACGGGGGCATCCTCAAGGCCAAGAATCAGCCCCAGATTGGCCATGCCGATATCGGCATCCATGACATATGTCTCTTTACCCAATCTGGCCAGCGATGTTCCCAGGTTGACTGTGACCGTGGTCTTTCCCGTGCCGCCCTTACCGGAAGCGATCGTATAAACCCTGACCATTCAACACCTTCACATGGAACTATTGTCGTAAATTTATTTAAGGATAATTAATATATCGTTGCACGAAATGTTACAGCCACCTGCCTAAAATTATTTTTACATCCTCTTCTATCGACTTCATCCAGCTTTCCGGTATTGTGCGATGTGCTTTTACGATGCCGATCAGAGACGAACCCCGATGGCGGATCCCGAAGAGCTGCACGAGCGGATCGTCGGGCTTCTCGCCTTTTGTGAACAGGTGGCTGTAGATTGCTGCATCTTCCTGGTTGCCGGGACTGGACGAAGCGACGACCAGTCCGTCCTGTGTGGCGAGTGTGAACGACTGGAGACCGTACTTACCCGCGAGCGCCCGGATGCTCTCCGTCATGCTGCTGAACCCCTGGATGAGATCCACGCTCTCCGGCATCTCCGCGCCCTCTGCCTCGGGGGGTGGGCGGGTCGTGATCATACCGGAAGATCCAAGGGGCGGAATCGCCGCAAGATCCAGTTTCCGATGAATCTTTGCCAGATAAACTGCAACGATCGCCTCCAGTACCACACCTGCGAGCAGGAGGACCGTTATGATCTGAAGGATTATCAGTCCCAATGTTGTGTTATCCATACCTATCATCCTCGCATCTATTCCTCCTCGATCAGATGCTCGAGGTGAAGACGTCTCACCGTCCTCTTGCAACTCTGCCGGATCTTATCGGCCAGGCTCTCCAGGTCCATGGAATCCAGCGCTTCCAGATCCCGGTTGATGCTGGAGAGGGCTTCTGAATCTTGGACCCGTGGCGAAGGTGCAGTGCGCGGCCGGTCTATCGCTGGAGGCGCTGCGCCGGTATCGGATTTTCCGGTCGGGCTGGATCTGCTGACCGCCTCCCGTGCCACGACGCCTTCTCGTTCATTCTTCGCTCCTGCTTCAGATCCCAGGAGATCCAGGAGAGACGTGGCTCTTTCCACGAGCGCGGATCTGTTGAACTCAAACGCGAGCTGCAGCTGCGTGCTGGAGAGATGGCGGAGTTCGGCATCCACATCAGATCCCCCCTGGTCAAGAATCATCCTCAAGGCGTCGTCCCCCTTCAGATGACGGCACTCCGCGAGAACGCACCTGCCTCGGTCCAGGACGAGCGTGGAGACTCCCGTACTGGCGGATATGGTGCAGTAACCGCAGAAGGGCGATTCGTTCAGCTCCCGAAGCAGCGCCTCCAGTGTGACGCCTTTCTTCATGGAGCGGAACGTGCCTCTCGGAAGTTGCATTGTACTAATAAATGTTTCTTCATTTTATAATACTATTGATCTTGATTTTTAAAATATTTCTGCCTTTTTAACATTTATATTAGAAATTATTACGACATTCTTCCTTTGATTCGTGTTTGGAGAGTCTTTTTCCGGCAGCCTCTGCATCCCGGTCGAGCCTTCTTGAGATCCCCCATCGCCACCTCCCCTACGTTCCCGCACGCCCTCCCCGGCGCAATGGATGGCGTTCTGGTTACCAGGACGGCAGCTCTTGGCGGGCAGGAGGCGATCGCGCTGTTGAAGGAGAGAGAGGCGGTCAGCATGCCATATAAGATGAATTCGGACCTGTTCTTCAGTAAAGACTAAAATGTATCACTATTTTTAATCTGTTCAAATTAAAGGTCGCAAGAGAAAAAAGATATATTGATATAATAGAAATGTAGCTAGAGAAATATTGGAGCAAATCGGTGATGGATGCGCATCCGGTAACAAAAGAGACTGTCGCACGAGCAATCGACAGAATCAGGTCCATACACGGCGTGATAGCATGCGCACTTGTAACTAAGACCGGCATCATGATGGGGAAATACTTTGAGGAGGGGGGCGAATCCGCACGGCTGGTGGGTGTTATGTGTGCAAGCATACTCTCCTCGGCCGATGCCGTAGCGAGTATCCTCGACCTCGGTTCGCCATCATCCATTATTATTAACTCCGGAAATGCAAAGATTTTACTGATGAGTGCCGGGGAGAAGATCCTTCTTATCGCTGTCGTCCGGATATCGACAGCTGATCAGGAAACAATCGAACAGCTCCGAGAAGTTGCCGATCGAATTGGGAGTGAGTGGTAGATGTACACGATCCTTGTAGTGGATGACAGTCCCTTCATTGTCGACGTATTTGTGACCATGCTGGAAAGGGGCGGGTATCGAGCGATTGCATCATACAGTGGACAGGAGGCCCTCGATATCCTGAAAGAGGTGACACCCGATATCATCCTCCTCGATATCATGATGGAGCCGATGGACGGATGGGAGACGCTGGAGCGCATCAAGAGCAATCCGAATTGTCATGACATTCCCGTTCTCATGCTCACAGCAAAGCAGCTGACTCCGGATGAAGCGCAGGAATACGGACCCTACATCGAGGATTACGTCTTGAAGCCCATTACGCACCGCGAGCTCTATGATACCATCGAACACGTCCTGAACCGCAGAAAGGCGATTCGACTGGACGTGGAGGCGGCACGAAAGGCCGGACTCGATCATCACGTAATCGAGGAGTATGCCTCGCTGAACAAGAACGTCGACGTCAACAAGCGGCTGCTGAAGATTCTGGAGACGACGTACGATGTCCACGACCCCAAGATCAAAGTGAGCGAGAAGATATCGAATGCCATCAAGACGATGGCTCTCTCCATTCGAAGCCAGGAAGAACGTCTGGAGATGCTCAGAGCCGACCTCGGGCGTGTTCTCGAGAAGAGATAGAATCTCACCCCCGCTTTCTTTGCCATTCGACCACTGCGACGGTTGGAACCGCGAGAACAACCGCCGTTGTGCAGATCTGTCGGCGAAAATACGCCAACCCGGGAACTGGATTCTCCCCACTCCGACGGGGCCGCCGATCGCCCGTAATTACAGACATTGCGCGCAGGACCGGGCGAGCAGTACATGGTGGCCTGTGAGATGTTGTCCGATCGCCCATGAGAAAATTTTCGATGCTTTCAGGAGACGCCGGAAAGGGAATCGCAGACGAGTGCAGCGCCAGCGGGCACGTACAAGGCAACCGACGCTTTCGTGCCAATCCATGAGTGAAGGGCCGAGCACGGAACCGCACCGATGCCTCTGCAATGAGTTTTTAAAATCGCATTGCGATTACCGATGAGGCGTTGGGGAGGGAGGGGAGCCCCGATTTGCGCCGGTAGTGAGAAATTTTATATACTTTTCCCGCATTGTAATAATGCCAAATGATGCTACCCCTTGGGCCCGTAGCTCAGCTAGGTAGAGCGTCTGGCTTTTAACCAGATGGCCGGGGGTTCAAATCCCCCCGGGCCCGCTACCACAGCCATAATCTGTGGTGGGTTTTGAGCCGGTGATGAGCATATCGATAATGAGGATCTCTTTGTGAGCAGGGGATGTGATGAGTACCCCATTAAACGTGCTTGAGCATGCAATGGTGCCGGAGCACCAGATTATGAGTGAGGAGGAGATCATGCAGCTACTCTCCACCTACAGAATTACACCCGAACAGTTACCCAAAATATATCACGACGATCCCGCAGCCAAGGCAATAAAAGCCAAACCCGGGGATATACTGAAGATCATACGCACCAGTCAGACAGCGGGCAGATCCGAATCCTATCGCCTAGTTGTCAGAAGGCCCAAAAAATAATAGCGGAGCTGATTTCTTGTTGGATAGAAGTGTATTGTCTAGGGCATTCTTTTCTCGGGAGCATGTTGCGCGCCACCAACTCGACTCTTTCAACCATTTTCTCCAGTACAATCTCCAGAAGGTCGTGAACGAACAACGTATCATCGAGACGGACATCGAGAGTCGCGGCAAGAGCAACGAACCGGTATGGGTCGAACTCGGCACGATCGAGGTGAGAAAGCCCGTGGTCCGTGAGGCGGACGGATCTCAGGCCGACCTCTTCCCGAGCGAAGCCCGGTTGCGGAACCTCACCTATGCAGCACCCATCCACCTGGACATGACTCTCGTCCAGGGGGGGGAGCGTCAGGAACCGGTGATCGCGACCATCGGACAGCTGCCCATCATGGTGGGATCGGCCGCCTGTAACCTCTACGGGCTCTCCGACGAGGAGCGGATATTGCGCGGGGAGGATCCTCTGGATCCCGGAGGCTACTTCATTATCAACGGGACCGAGCGCGTTCTGATGACCCTTGAGGATCTCGCCTCGAATAAGATCATGACAGAGTACACCGAGCGCTACAACGAGCGCATCTACGTGGCGAAGGTCTTCTCCCAATTCCGGGGCTACCGTGCCCTCGTCGTGGTCGAGAGGAACCGGAAGAACCTCCTCGAGGTTTCGTTCCCATCGGTCGCCGGCCACCTCCGCTTCGTTGACCTGATGCGGGCGCTCGGCATGGTGAGCGATCACGATATCGTGAGCGCGGTATCCACCGATGAGGATATCCTCACGTTCATGATGCAGAACCTCGAGGAGAGTGAGTGCGACAGTGTCGATTGCGGGATCATGTATGTGGGCAAGAAGCTCGCGCCGAACCAGACTCGGGACTACCAGCGGAAGCGGGCCGAGTTCGTTCTGGACAACTACCTGCTGCCCCACCTGAACTACCTAATCCCCCCCGGCATGAAAGAGGGCGACGAGGGCTACCGGCAGACGATCGAAGGGGTTCGTCTGGCGAAGGCGCATTTCCTCGGACGGATGGCGGAAGCTTGCTTCGATCTCGTCCTCGAGAAGAGGCATATCGACGACAAAGACCATTATGCCAACAAGCGTCTGAAGCTTGCCGGCGACCTGATGGAGGATCTCTTCCGTATCTCCCTGAATCGGCTGACGCGGGATATCAAGTACCAGCTGGAGAGGGCAAGCATGCGGCACCGCGATCTCTCCATCGCCACGGCGGTTCGTGCGGACGTCCTGACGGAACGGCTTCTGCACCCGCTTGCCACCGGTAACTGGGTGGGCGGGCGCACCGGCGTCTCCCAGCTGCTGGACCGGATCGATCATATGAGCGTGCTATCCCATCTGCGGCGGGTGATATCCCCCCTCTCGCGCTCCCAGCCGCATTTCGAGGCGCGGGATCTCCATCCCACCCAGTGGGGGCGCATCTGCCCGAGCGAGACGCCAGAAGGGCCCAATTGCGGCCTTGTGAAGAACTTCGCGCAGATGGTCGAGATCAGCAAGGGCGTGGAAGACGAGGAGGAAGTGAAACGCATCCTCTATAGCCTGGGCGTCGAAGAGCTGCGGAGGGAGACTGCATGAAGAAGGCACGGGTATTCGTCGACGGCGCGCTCATCGGTCTTGTGGACGATCCGCGGCACCTGGTCAGCCAGATGCGGAAGATGCGCCGCCGCGGCGAGATCTCCGGCGACATCAACGTATCCTACAAGGAGTACAACAACGAGGTGGTGATTCTCACGGATCGCGGCAGAGCCCGCCGTCCGCTGATCATCGTGGAGAATGGAAAACCTCTCCTCACAAACGACGATATCCGGGAGATACGGGACGACGGGGCGGACTTCAGCGTCCTTGTGCGGCGCGGTCTCATCGAGTTCATCGATGCGGAGGAGGAGGAGGACCTCCTGATCGCAATCAATGAAGAGGATCTCACATCCGATCACACCCATCTGGAGATCGATCCCTCCCTGATCCTGGGCATCGCCGCCGCGCATGTCCCCTTCCCGGAGCACAACGCCAGCCCGCGCGTGACGATGGGGGCCGGGATGGTGAAACAGGCGCTGGGGTTCGGCGCGGCGAACATGAAGCTCCGCCCGGACACTCGGGGGCACCTGCTTCACTACGTGCAGAAGCCTCTCGTGCACACCCAGACCTCGGAGGTGATCGGATCCGACGACCGGCCGGCCGGTCAGAACTTCGTCGTGGCGATCCTGAGTTACGAGGGATACAACATCGAAGATGCGCTCATTTTCAACAAAGCGAGCATCGACCGAGGGATTGGACGCTCCCACTTCTTCCGCACCTATGAGGGGGAGGAGCGCCGATATCCTGGCGGACAGGTTGACAAGATCGAGGTGCCAGACGAGGAGGTCACTGGCGCCCATGGGGCCGAAGCGTACAAGCATCTGGACGCAGACGGCGTGATCAATCCGGAGACGGTCGTTTACGAGAAGGATGTCCTCATCGGCAAGACCTCACCGCCGCGATTCCTGGAGGAGCCGACGGGCGAACTGATCGCCGTGGAGAAGCGCCGCGATACGTCGGTCACCATGCGCAGCAACGAGCACGGCATCGTGGATACGGTGATCATCACCGAAGGAGAGAACAGTTCCCGTCTGGTCAAGGTGCGGACCCGCGACCTCCGTATCCCAGAAGTCGGGGACAAGTTCGCCTCCCGCCACGGACAGAAAGGTGTTATCGGCCTCATAGCGCCTCAGGAGGATATGCCCTTCACCGAACAGGGCGTCACGCCGGATCTGATCATCAATCCCCACGCCATCCCGAGCCGGATGACGATCGGCCACATGCTGGAGATGCTCGGGGGCAAGGTGGGAGCCCTGGAAGGGCGGCGGATCGACGGAACCGCCTTCACCGGTGCTTCCGAAGAGGAGCTGCGGGACTCCCTGAGGAGACTGGGATTCTCGCATACCGGTCGCGAGGTGATGTACGACGGCATAACGGGGCGTCAGTTCGAGGCCGATATCTACGTAGGGGTTATCTATTACCAGAAGCTCTACCACATGGTCTCGAGCAAGATGCATGCCCGCTCCCGTGGACCGGTGCAGGTGCTCACGCGCCAGCCCACGGAAGGGAGGGCCCGCGAGGGAGGCCTCCGGTTCGGCGAGATGGAGCGGGATGTCATGATCGGGCACGGGGCTGCGATGGCGCTCAAGGAGCGGCTCCTCGACGAGTCCGACAAGGTCGTCCAGTACGTCTGCGCTCGGTGCGGCATGATCGCCATGCTGGATCGCAAGCGCAACGTGACCCGCTGTCTCGCCTGTGGGGGAGAGACCGAGATCTATGCCGTGGAGATGAGCTACGCGTTCAAACTCCTCCTGGACGAGATGAAGAGCATGGGCATTGCCCCCAGGCTGAAACTGGAAGACATGGTGTAAGGGGGGAGAGAACATGCCAAGTCCAAAGAGAATAGGAAAGATAGAGTTCGGGCTGCTATCGCCCAAAGAGATACGCAGGATGAGCGTACGGAAGATCATCTGGGCTGACACCTACGACGAGGACGGATACCCCTACCCCCAGGGTCTCATGGATCTGAACCTCGGTGTCATCGATCCCGGTCTCCGCTGCAAGACATGCGATCAGAAGGCGGCCGAGTGCCCCGGACACTTCGGGCACATCGAGCTCGCGAAGCCGGTGATCCACGTGGGGTACACCCGTCTCATCCGCAAGCTGCTCCGCGTCACCTGCCGGGAGTGCAGCCGCCTCCTGATGGGCGCGGAGGAGATCGAGAAAGTCACCGGCTCGGAAGACGAGCTCGGCGAGGTCGTGACGGAGAAGGACATCAAGAAAGAGCAGATCTGTCCCCACTGCGGAGCCCAGCAGCTGAAGATCAACTTCGAGAAACCCACCACGTTCTCGGAGACCTGGGTCGAGGACGGACACAAAATGGAGCACAAGCTGACACCGGCGGACATCCGCGCCAGGCTCGAGCGGATACCGGACGAAGATCTCCGCCTCCTCGGCATCAACCCCGAAGTGGCCCGCCCGGAGTGGACGATCCTCACCGTGCTTCCCGTCCCCCCGGTGACGATGCGCCCTTCCATCATCCTGGAGAACGGGCAGCGGTCCGAGGACGATCTCACCCATAAACTGGTGGACATCATCCGGATCAATCAGCGGTTCAAGGAGAACCAGGACGCCGGAGCCCCCCAGCTGATCATCGAAGACCTCTGGGAACTGCTCCAGTACCATGTCACCACATACCTGGACAACGAGGTGGCCGGGTGCCCGCCTGCGCGGCACCGCAGCGGCAGGCCCTTGAAGACCCTCTCGCAGAGGCTGAAAGGCAAAGACGGTCGTTTCCGGGGATCGCTCTCGGGCAAACGCGTCAATTTCTCCGCCAGAACGGTCATCTCACCGGATCCCAACATCAGCGTCGGCGATGTCGGGGTCCCCCTGGCCATCGCCAACGAGATGACGGTGCCCGTGCGGGTCACCCAGTTCAACATCGAAGAGGTGCGCCAGTTCGTCCTGAACAGCCCGAACCGCACGTCCGTGAACGGCCCCTGCGGCGCCAACTACGCTATACGTCCAGATAACCGCCGTGTACGGCTTTCGGAGACCAATCTGGAGACAGTGGCCAGCATGCTCGAACCGGGCTGGACCGTGGAGCGTCAGCTCCGGAACGGGGATATCGTCCTCTTCAACCGCCAGCCCTCGCTGCACCGGATGAGCATCATGGCCCATCGGGTGCGGATCATGGATGGAAAGACCTTCCGACTCAATCCCGCCGTCTGCCCGCCCTACAACGCCGACTTCGATGGTGACGAGATGAACCTGCACGTACCCCAGACCGAGGAGGCGCAGGCGGAAGCCCAGATCCTTCTGGCAGTCCAGGAGAACATCCTATCGCCCCGCTTCGGCGGACCGATCATCGGCGGCATCCACGATCACGTATCCGGCATCTTCATGCTGACGAACGGCACCCGCTGGTTCAGCAAGAGCGATGCCCTCTTCATCGTGCGGCAGAACGCCCTGGACAGCCTGCCGACCCCGGGGAAGGTGGTGGATGGCATACCCTACTGGTCGAACAAGCAGATCTTCTCCATGATTCTCCCGAAGGAGCTGAACATGGTCTTCCGCGCCAGTTCCTGCCAGAATTGCGATGAATGCAAGAGAGAGGGATGCGAACGGGACGCTTACGTCCGCATTGTGGACGGCGAACTGCTCTGCGGAACCATCGACAAAAAGGCGGTAGGCGCC
The DNA here is from genome assembly GCA_030019205.1 of Methanomicrobiales archaeon. Classification (NCBI taxonomy): domain Archaea; kingdom Methanobacteriati; phylum Methanobacteriota; class Methanomicrobia; order Methanomicrobiales; species Methanomicrobiales archaeon. The sequence continues at coordinate 85,472 of JASEFH010000001.1, read as the reverse complement.
TTCGACGGCCAGATCGTTCACCGCATCATCCGCCAGTACGGCTCTCGAAGGGCGGCCGATTTCATCGACGATCTCACCAAGATGGCGATTCGGGGCATCATGCTGAGCGGGTTCTCCTTCGGGATCGACGACGAGGATCTTGATAAGACAGAGCACGGACAGATTCGTGAGGTGCTCGAGAATGCCGCAAACGATGTGGAGCGGAGGATAAGGATCTTCCGCGAGGGTCAGCTCGAGCCCATGCCGGGACGGACGCTCGAAGAGACGCTCGAGATGCAGATCATGCAGGTGCTCGGACGCGCCCGTGATCGGACGGGTGAGATCGCCGGGCGGCACCTCGGGCTGAACAACAGCGCCGTGGTGATGGCCGTCTCCGGGGCCAGGGGCTCCATGCTCAACCTGACGCAGATGGCCGGCTGTATCGGGCAGCAGTCCGTGCGCGGAGAGAGGATCATGCGAGGCTACGAGGATCGAACTCTGCCGCACTTCCGTAAGGGCGATCTCGGAGCAGATGCGCACGGCTTCATCAAGAACAGTTACAAGAGCGGGCTATCCCCGACGGAGTTCTTCTTCCATGCGATCGGAGGGCGCGAGGGGCTGGTCGACACGGCCGTTCGCACATCGCAGAGCGGCTACCTGCAGCGGCGGATGATCAACGCGCTGCAGGATCTGAAGGTCGCCTACGATGGAACGGTCCGGACGACGGGGGGACGAATCATCCAGTTCCGGTACGGGGAGGACGGCACAGACCCCTCGAAGAGCAGCTACGGGAACCCGGTGGACGTGAAAGGCATCGTTGAGAGTGTCCTGAAGGAGGAGTGCTGATGCTGGAGCCTGAAATGGAGGCGAGAATCGCCGAGGCTACGCTGCCGGAGAAGACAAAAGAGCAGCTCCGCCTCCACCTATCCGAGAATCACGTCACGGAGGAGCAGTTCAACCGTATCCTCTCGCTGGTGCTGCAGGAGTACCAGAACACCCGCGTGGAGGCTGCCGAGGCGGTGGGCATCGTGGCCGCCCAGTCCATCGGGGAGCCCGGGACGCAGATGACGATGCGGACGTTCCACTATGCGGGCGTGGCTGAGATCAACGTCACCCTAGGTCTGCCGCGGCTGATCGAGATCATGGATGCCAGAAAAGAGCCCAGCACTCCCACGATGACGATCTTCTTAAACCCCCTGTTCGCCGGGGATCGCGACAAGGCGCGGGAGATAAGCTGGCAGATCGAGGCCGCTCCGCTCCATGAGTTCGGCGATATCACAATCGACATGGAGAACATGGTGGTCGGAGTGCAGCTGAACACGGCGGTCTGCGAGAAACGGAAGATCGCTCCCGCGACCATCATGGAGATTGCGCCCCGCAAGATACGCGAGCGCCGGCACTTCCGCGACTTCGAGTCCACTGTGGACGAGGCACGGGCATCGCTCACCTTCATCCCCAAGAACCGGGAGAGCTACCAGAATCTCTTCCAGCTCGCAGAGCACGTCCGAAACGTCATCGTGCAGGGGCTCGATGATATCGAGCGCGTGGTCGTGCGGAAGGAAGGCGAAGAGTATATCCTTTATACTGAAGGTTCCAACCTTAAAGATGTGTTCGCCGTCGACGGTGTGGATACCACGCGCACGAAGACGAACAACATCAGCGAGATCGCAGAGGTTCTCGGGATCGAGGCAGCCCGAAACGCGATCATCTTCGAGGCCCTGAGCACGCTCGGTGAACAGGGTATCCTTGTGGATGTCCGCCACATCATGCTGGTTGCAGACATGATGTGCATGGAGGGCGAGGTGAAGCAGATCGGGCGGCACGGGATAGCCGGCGAGAAGGAGAGCGTGCTCTCACGGGCTGCCTTCGAGGTGACCGTGAATCATCTCCTCGATGCCGCGATCGCAAACGAGGTGGACGAGTTAAACGGGGTGACCGAAAACATCATCGTCGGGCAGCCCATCCAGCTCGGGACGGGCGATGTCAAACTGATTGCAAAACCCATGCTGTAGGTGAATTCTACATGGATTTCAACACATCATTGCGAAGGGCAATGAAGACGGGAAATGTTGTCCTCGGAACCAACGAGACCCTGGAGTGCATCCAGGAGGGCAGAGCAAGGCTCGTCGTGATCGCACGAAACGCTCCAGCAGGCATCAGATCAGCGATGCAGGGGCAGGAGAATGTCCGCGCGTACATCTACGACGGCTCCAGTGTCGAGCTCGGTATGGCCAGCGGCAAACCGTTCATGGTGAGTGCGCTTGCGGTGGTCGATCCGGGGGAGTCCGATATTCTGGAGATCCAGTAAGGCTGAACGAGGATAGATATGGGAGAGATTAAGCTCGATGAGGATTCCATGCACCTCATCTCGCAGTTCGAGAGCCTTACGGGAGCCGGGAGCCGCGATTGCATCGTCGACGACCGGAACGGACGGATCATCTTTGTGGTGAATCCCGGAGAGATGGGACGGGCTATCGGCAAGAAAGGCGCAAGTATCAAGAATGCCTCCGAAGTGATGGGGAAGAAGATCGAGGTCGTTGAGTACTCTCCGGATCCCGAGCGGTTCATCCGCAACTGTTTCCTGCCGGCGAAGTTGACTTCGGTCGAATTCCAGGAAGTCGACAGCATGAGAATTGCGCAGGTTAGCGTTCCTGACGAGGAACGCGGCATCGCCATCGGCAAAGAGGGCAAGAATATCTTCAAAGCCAAGCGGCTGGCGCAGCGGCAGCACGATATTGCCGACGTGCGGCTGCTCTAACCCTTTTTGCTAGAATTGAGTTCTTTTACCGCTCTTTCGTACATTCGTGCGCGGAAGGCGCATCGCTTGCTGAACGGCGCATGTCCGGGACGGCGGGAGCGGAAGCCTCCCGAGGGGATCTTCCCGCATTCCATGAACGGAAAAATCCGCCGCCTTCCGCGCCGCTCCTCCACCGCGCCCGGGGGGAGAGGCCTGTCCCGCGATACTTTCTCGTGAGAGACGGTAACCAGATCGGGAGCGGAGAAGTGGAAAGGAATACCCTCCATCGCATCGATCGGCCTCACCGTCAATTTATATATTCCACCGCACAGAGTGCAACCCATGGGTCTGTTGGGCAGGTCCCGCAACCGTGAGGTGAGTGCGGGAGATTTTCTGGAACTTGCGAAGAATCGCTACAGCGTGCGAACGTTCGAGAAGCGGAAGGTCGAGGAGGAGAAGCTGAATGCCGTGCTGGAAGCCGCCCGGCTTGCGCCAACAGCAGCGAATCGTCAACCGTTCCAGCTCATCGTCATTCATACGGATGGAAAAGAGGCGGACCTCCGGCGCATATACGACAGGGACTTCTTCTGGAGCGCGCCGCTACTGATCTGCGCGTGCGCCCTTCCATCCCAGGCCTGGACGCGCGCCGACGGCAGGAACTACGGCAGCGTGGATGTAGCCATTGCCGTGGACCACCTGACCCTCGCTGCGGCGAGCATGGGCCTTGGCACACACTGGGTGGCGGCATTCGATGTCGGTGCGGCACGGGAGGTGCTGGGCATCCCGCCCGACGTGGAGCCCGTTGCCTTCACCCCGCTCGGTTACCCGGCGGATCGATCCGCTGCCAAGAAGAGAAAGCCGATCGCAGAACTGGTGCGGTATGATCACTGGTGATCGTGCGAGGGATCGGACCGCCGTGCACAGATCCCGCCGCCGAATCGGGATGAATCCTCCCCCGCGCGATGCGGGAGACCCTGCTTCAGCCTGGCTGCCGCCGGAGAGACGGTGAGGAGACCCCTCATGAGGGAGCGAGATCGTGACGAGGGGCGTATACTGCAGGCTATCGAGGCATTCAACGCCATGCGGGCACCGGAGGCGAGAGCCCGCCTTGCGAGGCGATCGGGAGAGCGGGTCTGGATCGAGTTCACGGGCTGCTTCTGCGGAACGTGCGGGTTCTACGATTACTTCGAGGATCTGCGAATCGAGCTCGAGGAATGCGGCCTGATGGCGGCTCTTTCCGCAGTCACGGATACGGAGGACGGAGCGGTGGTCGAGTTCAGCCTTGTTCCCTAGAACTCTATCCGCACAAGGGGCAGCCCGTAGCACGGCAGTTCCACCCGCCGGTCCCGATGTCGCCGCATGCAGCGATTTACGGCGAGACAGGAGGTGGAACTCACCTCTCCGAACCCCCCGCATCATTCGTACGCCGCTCCCCGATCCAGTTCATCTCTCTTGCCACGTGCAGTACCGCACCCGGTGGGGACGGGAAAGTGAGTGCATCCTCCTTCCCCCTTTCCGATGCGATAGAACCGGATACCATCCGATCCCGGCCAGCGGAGCTCACGAAGGGGCGTTCGCGGCCGGCTCGCACGGGGGATAATGGCAACACCATGGAGAAGCGAGGGGGTGATTCGAAGGGGGAACCGGATGGCACCCGCACTCTCTTCCGCATCTGCATTCTGCGAAGGGACAGGAGTCTGGACCATGAATGCGGGAAGGCCGGGCTCAAGAGAAGAGCTCCCCGGCGTATTTTCCGCCTGTCCCGCGGATGACCCGTCGATGATCCGGATTCCCCCCCTCCCCGAGGGGGAGGGGAATCGTGCGACAGGCCCGTACCGGAACTGTACATGCCGGGCAGGATGCTCTGTCGCACGAAGGGTCCGGAGGAGCGGGGGCCTTCCCCGGAGAACCCCCGAGAGCCGTACCCAGGCCCTTGATGAGGATTTCGACAGAGCCGAAGGCCGTTCCCGTCACGCCGGCAGAGAAGACCCGGCTTAACTCCTGAACTCTTCATCCCTCTCCGCTAAACTGTCTCCCCGGATCGCGGCCCATGGCAGCCCCGAGGGAGAGCCGGTGGTGGATGCTCCTCCCTATCTCTGACCGAACCCCTGTCACAGGAGAGCGCGACAGTTTCACATCGGGACGGGCGATGTCTTTTTTATAGAGGTCTTCCCAGATGTGGCTGCATGCAAGACGGCGTCGTGGTCGCCCATCTCGATGCGGCGGAGAAGGTATACCCCGTGCGGATCCTGAACAAGCAGGAGATCGCGGAATGGATCGCCTCCAGGCTTCAGAATGCGGAGAGACTGCACCGGGTCATCACCGCCCTGTACTCCTGGCTATCCATGACGGGTGCCCGGGGAGATATTCGGATCCCGAGGGATGTCGTGATCAAAGCAGTCGATGAAAGCGCGTAGGCATCCTTCCGACCCCGAAGCCCCCGCAGGGAAAAAAATAAAAAGTGTTATTTGGCCCCCATCGCATCTGCTTTATATTGGATGAGGAGCGGGTCATGTGAGCACGTATGCGCAGATCCACAGGCAGTCCCTGATGGAGCCGGAGCGTTTCTGGGGAGAGGCTGCAGGAGAGGTCTCCTGGTACCGCAGCTACGATCGCGTCCTGGACACATCCCGCCCGCCCTTCCACCGCTGGTTTACCGGCGGACTGCTCAACACCTGCTACAATGCTCTGGACGTCCACGTGGAGAACGGGCGGGGGAACCAGCCGGCGCTCATCTATGACAGTCCTGTCACCGGCACGGTCCGTCAGTATACCTACGCGGAACTCCTGGACCAGGTGACCCGGTGCGCCGGTGGGCTGCTGCAGGAGGGCATCGGCAAGGGCGATCGGGTCGTCATCTACATGCCGATGGTCCCGGAAGCTGTGGTCGCCATGCTCGCCTGTGCCCGTATCGGTGCCATCCATTCCGTTGTCTTCGGGGGTTTTGCCGCGAAAGAACTGGCGACCCGGATCTCGGATGCCCGACCGAAGCTGATCCTGTCCGCCTCCTGCGGAATCGAGGTTACCCGCCGTATCCCCTACAAACCCCTGCTCGATCAGGCAATAACGCTGGCTGCCGCGAAACCCGAACGCTGCGTCATTCTGCAGCGCCCCGAGTGTCCGGCATCCCTGATCGACGGGCGCGACAGGGAGTGGGACGAGTTCGTGGACGCAGAACCGGCTGCATGCGTTCCGGTATCCGCAACGGATCCCCTCTATATCCTCTACACCTCCGGCACGACGGGCATCCCGAAGGGTGTGGTTCGGGACAACGGAGGCCACCTCGTCGCCCTCAAGTGGAGCATGAAGAATATCTACGGTGTCAATCCCGGGGAGGTCTACTGGGCCGCCTCCGACATCGGCTGGGTCGTGGGGCACTCCTATATCGTCTACGGGCCGCTCTCGTATGGCTGCACCACCATTCTGTACGAGGGTAAATCCGTGGGAACCCCTGATCCCGGCGCTTTCTGGAGGGTGATCTCACAGCACGGCGTTTCCGTGCTGTTCACCGCCCCGACCGCTTTTCGAGCGATACGCCGCGAGGATCCAGCGGGAGATCACATGCGCAAGTACGATCTATCCCCGCTCCGTACCTTGTTCCTGGCCGGTGAACGGTGCGATCCCGATACACTCCGCTGGGCAGAAGAACGCCTTTCCGTTCCCGTAATCGACCACTGGTGGCAGACCGAGACAGGCTGGGCAATCGGGGCGAATCCGGTGGGCTTGGAACAGCTTCCAGTAAAACCGGGCTCCTGCACCAGGGCCATGCCGGGATACGATGTCCATGTTCTGGACGATCAGGGCAACGACCTGGATGGGGGCGCCACGGGTAACGTGGTCATCCGTCTGCCGCTGCCCCCGGGTTGCCTGACGACGCTCTGGAACAATGACGCGGAATTCGTGAAGACTTACTGCTCGCGATACCCGGGTTATTACCTGACATCGGATGCAGGATACATCGATTCGGATGGGTATATATGGATCATGGGGCGGACAGACGACATCATCAACACAGCCGGCCACCGCCTCTCCACGGGCGCCATGGAGGAGGTGGTTGCATCGCACCCCGACATTGCCGAATGCGCCGTCACCGGTGTATTCGATCCGGTCAAGGGCGAGGTCCCGCTGGCTCTCGTTGTGCTCAAGGCGGATGTCCAGCGGAACCCCGAAATCATCACGCGAGAACTCATACAGCTCGTCCGCGAGAAGATTGGCCCTGTCGCCTCCCTGAAATCCGCCGCCGTCGTCAAACGTCTGCCCAAGACCCGGTCCGGCAAGATCCTGCGGGGAACCATCAAGAAGATCGCCGACGGTGCAGCGTACCAGACTCCGGCAACTATCGACGATCCCGCGATTCTGGACGAGATCAGAGATGTTCTCGCCGTGCTGGGTTACCCGCGCGACAGGCCGTGAACTCTCTCCTGCCGGTTTATCGGAAGCTTTAATGAGGATCCATACCCTGGATCGTGCAGTTTCCATGGCGCAGAAGGCACACGTGCGGAAGGAGGAGGCGGAGATCATCGGCGAGATGCTCGGCATCCCGTGGGATCGGGTGGATATCGAGCGGTTCCGGCGGGGCTTGGAGGTGGAGCTCGAGCAGCTCCCGCGGGATCCCTCGCGGGGCGTCACCCGCGACGACCTCCTGATGAGCGGCAGGGCAGCCTACGAGCACCTGCAGGAGTCGAGAGACTATTACGAACTGAAAGAGGGGGAAGGCTAGTTGGACGTCCAGCAAGGAATCGCAGTGCGGAATCATGGATGAAGCGGGGTATTGATGTCGAGCTGGATGCTGCCGCATCGACCGCGATCCTCGGATGGGGTTCCTTTCACCGCCGCCGTTGACCGGGCGGGATCCTCTTCTGTCGGGCGGTGCCCTCCCGTGATAGCCTGTCCGTGCATCCTTGGAACCGATAGAAAGCTACCGGGCACATGCCGACTCCGCCGGCGGAGTCGGCAATCCGCAACCCTTCGCGTATCTCAGGCGGGGATCGCGCAGTAGCCGCCGGATGGCCTTTCGATTCTGATGCGTGCAGCGGTAGCCCTCCTCGACAAACGAGCACCCCTCCGTGCCGATGTAGTCCGCGAGAGAGCGCCCGCCCAAGGCATTACAGTGAAACTGCCCGATGAACTCTTTTTTCGGGGCATCGTGCATCTCGGCATAGTGCAGGGTCTCTTTATACCCGAAGTATATCCCGGACTTCATGCCGTGGCCGAAGATCCAGAGCGACGAGACGTCGGGGTTCCGTATCACCCTGCTCCCATCCTCGGGCGTATAGCAGTCGTATACGTTGAAAGGAATACCGTGCTTCAGGAAGTGTTCGATGAGGATGTCCACGCCGCACGCGTACATCCTTTCGTCTGTCGTCTCGAGGAAGGGAATCCTCTTCTGGTGGCAGATCATGATACCGGCGTGCCTTCCATCCACGCGGGTTTTCGTGTACTGCCGTGCAAGACGTCTAGCTTTATTGTTATATCGGAAAACGTCAATGCTGCTCCAGCAGAGAAGGTTTACCAGTCCGCAATCCCAGATCATCCGGGGTATCTTGAAATAAATCCAGGTTAAGCCTAGAAAGAAGAATATAACCAGTTTAAATTCGAAATAACCCATCGGGATAAAAATGGGTGCATACCTGTCTTAATAATTGCGATACGGCGCAATACCGGTGTAACCCGAATATCTCGATATTCGTATTGTCCCGCAGGAAAAAGAACTTTGTTGTAAATGCAATGCGCAAATTCTCAAACGGCCGTTAACACAATTTTTGTTACAAAAACGTCCGGCAATTCCGATGTGCTGCAGCCTTCCACGGCTCACCTGATGGAACATTGCAGTGCCATTCTCTTCGGTTCCACTGTGCCCGGGGTCCCGTCGCGCCAAACGTGAGCCGACAGCCCGTACAGACGTAGCGTCTTTGCGCGCTAGATGGGCGCCTCCATCGATAGCTGCCCCCATCCTCTCCTGAACAATGTCCCGAGCGATCCCCAGAAGATTCCTCCCTCCCGATTCGGCTCTTCCTGCTCTGGCGGATGTAGGAAGCTGGAGAGGGACTGGCATGCGCGATGCGCGATCAGGAATTCATGGTGCCGCCTGCGATCCGTCGAGGGGTCCTCGCACCCGTTCCCATGCCGAAAGGAGGCCAAAGCAGCCGGTGAGCATCATGTTGCCGTGCGGAGCCGCCTGGTATGCATCGGGCAGCAGCCGCTTCCGGTTCGGGCCGGTAACCGCGATGAAATCGGATTCGAGCGGCTTTCTTATCGCCACGCCATGCCCGCCTTCGCCGAAGATCTCCTCGTTCCCCAGCGAGCCCTCCTGCAGTTTTCGGATGAACCGGATCAGGCTGGAACGGTCCAGAGCGGCCGTATGGTGCTCGAAGAGCCCGTGCACCTCCTCCCCCTTCAGGGTGAAACAGAGTGTATGGCCGTTGCCAGCATTCACGAGAGTCAGACCCCCGTTTGCACGGTCCCCGATAACGGGATCGGACAGGGCGCCGATCAGGGCGGCCGGGCCGGTATCGATCACCAGGGCGCCGGCCGCCTGTTCCCGCACCGACTGCATCCGCGTCATCTCCGGCAGGGGGGGATCGTGGACGAGAGAGAACAGGTTCCAGTCTCCCGCTTCCAGAGATCGCAGAAACATCTCGAATCGGAAGATGCGGTTGCTGCGATCCGGGCTGTACCCGTGATCCTGGACGGCAAACGCAAGGTGCTCCGGATATCGCATCCCGAACGCTTCGAACGTCGCCCGCAGTTCTGGCTCCATGTAATCCGTCATGTGGATGACGGCGGCGGAATCGGGAGGGTGATCCACCACCTGGATGCCCATCTCCCGAACCCTCGCGGGGTTGTCGTGGATGGTCCTCGCCGCCGCCTCCGTGGCATACACCTTCAGCCCCGCACGCAGGTGCCGTGCGATCGCCGCTACGTTGGAACCACCGCCCATACAGTGCCCACGGAGGAAGATGTCCTCTCTCCTCGCCGTCGCCGCCTGAATCCGCGTTGCCACGATAACCGTCGGCGAGGGCAGCACCAGCTGGCAGGAGCTCTCAAGCGGTCTTTCGGGCTCGTGTACGAGAATGTCCTGGGTACCTCTCCCCACGTCGACTGCCAGGAGGGTCAAACCCGAATCCTCCTGTCCACAGTGCGCCAGGTCGCATCGACCCCCTTCTCAGACCTGCGCTCGTGAAACCGCTTCAAACAGACGGTGAGATCCCGCGTGAACGCAAAGTAGCCGATCTGTGTGTTGCGGCAGAGGTTCATCGCCATGTCCATCAATCCGCGCGGGTCCGGCCGCGCCTCGCCGAGCCAGATGTGGAAGATATTGCCGCCGTCGATGATGGGGAAGAATACGTGCTCGATCTCGATCCGTTTCGTCAGCGGGATCGGGGCATTCGGCGCTACGTGCGTGCCGTTTGTGTAGTAGATGGGAAGATCCCGGGTGGTGCCGAGCCTCTTCAACGCGGTCTCGATGTCCCCCTTGATCACGCGGACGGCATGCTCCCGATAGGTCTTGTCAAGAAGGTCGGCGACGGCGAACCGCTGACCGGTCGTCTCCGCCGGTGTGCGCGCGAGCGCGATCTCCATGCCGTGCCGCTTTGAGAGCTCCCGGGCGTACAGTTCCATCTCGGTCATCGCCCGAACCGCGAGAGAGAACGCCGCCCTGGATTCGTGCAGCTGCTCTCCCAGATGGTGTTGAACCATCTCGTTCACGCCCACCACCCCGATGGTATAGACGAGCCCCTCAAGATCGACGGCAATCGCTCCCCGTTCACCCGTGTTGGGATCCTTTGGGCGCTGCATGGCAAAGGGCATTCGCCCCTTGGCGGCGATGAGCGCGAGCCACCGCCGCTTGATCTTGAACACCTCGACGGCGATGTCCATCAGCGAACGGAGTTCTGCGAACAGGCGCTCATCGTCGCCCCCGGCTTTGTACGCCGCCCGTGGGCAGTTGATGGAGACCACCTGCCAGGAGCCCATGGAGAAGTGCTTTCCCTCCAGGAACTCCAGCTTCTCGATGAACTCGTCATCCTCGTTTGCGAGGGACGAGAACTGATACGCGCAGCACTGATAGCACGATATTCCCTGGCCGGCGCCGCGATACGCGGGAATCTGATTGTCATAGTAGGGTGTGCCGAACTTGGATGCGAGTTCGAACGTCATGAGATAGAGATCGCGGTACGTGGGGAGATCCGGATGGGCACGGTTGAACTCCTCGTCCTCGCGAGTGAAGTCCGGCTCGATGCTGATCTCGGGTTTCGGGAAACTGAAGGGCTTTCCCCAGTAATCCCCCTCCAGCATCACCTCCATCAACGCCTTGAAGAGGAGACGGACCTCGCGCTCGAACTCCCCGTAGGTTCTTCGGGGCGCCGAAGTGCCGTTCCAGACCTTCCCTTTGTATACGCAGGGGCGGTCTCTCCAGAGCCTGGGCACGCCGGGGGTCAGCTGAACCGAGGAGAATACGAGCTGCCCGCCGCGGGCGACCATCATCTGGGTCATCTCGTATACGAACATCTGCATTAACTGCCGTATCTCGTCGTATGCCATGCCCTCGAAGTACGGTGCGAGGAAGGTCAAGAAGTTATAATAGCCCTGCCCGCCGGCGAAATTGGTCTGAGCGCTTCCGAGCGCTTTTACCGCATGGAGTACTGCAACCTCCGCCCGTTTGGCCGGTCCGGCGACCGAGGCTTTTGTGCCGTTCCCATCCGGCATCAGACCGTAATAGAAGAAGTAGCGGAGATCCCAGTCTTGGCAGAAGGGGCGGGTGCCGAAATACTCGAGATCGTGGATGTGCAGGTTTCCGGCGAGATGGTGGTCGGCAAGATCGGGGGGGAGCTGCAGGAGGTACTGCTCTTTGCTGATCTTGTCCGCTTTCTTCTTGTGGGACGTCTCGGCGTTCTCCTGGAGGTTGGCGTTGTCTTTGGCCTCGAACCCCCTGCCCACATCGATGAGGTGGGCATCGTAGACCGGGGTGCCCACCCGCGTGGATACATTCCTGTACTGCGGATACCCGGCTTCAAGAAGGGTCGTGTTCACGATCTCACGGATGAGCGCCCCGCTCAGCGACTTGAGGCCCATCCTCAGGATCTGCTGCTCCACCCTCCTCGCGATCTCATGCGCCACCTCCTCGCTTGCCGCCGTATGCCCGTAGAAGATCTCCACGAGTTTGGTCTCCTCGAGAAGTTGCTGAACGATCTTCTCCCGGTCCCATTCCAGGATGTGCCCGTCGGAGGTCCGCACTTTGGGAAGAGGCGGGGCAAAATCTCCATCGAGCGTGGTCTGCCGGGTGGACATTGGCTGCGGAAGCGGCGCGTACTGCTTTGTCTGCCGTGCCACCCTTACTCACCTGATACCAGCTCTTGTATCCGCTCCTCCCTGACCCGACCCGAACTGAAGAGTTCTCCGGAGGTGAGGAACCTCTCCCCCCGGCGAAGGACCGGCGCCTCACGCGCGAATACCCCGTGGAGACGGAGCTCTGCGAGGGGTTCCCGGCTGGACATGTCCTTCTCGATGAAGGGTATGCCCCTGCTCTTCAGGTAGTCCTTCAACGTCTCGCAGTTGGGGCAGAACTCTAAAGAATATACTGTCAACTGCGGCGCAGAGGATGTGGAGACGGGAATCGCGTGGTGCAGCATAGCGTTCGTGCCCTTCGCCTCTTTCGTCTTCTCGCCCATAACCTTCGACACCTCTCCAGATTCTCTTTTTCTCTTTAAAGTGCTTACAGCTCTATTAGATCTACCATAATGTTAAGTTAAGGATCTGATTCCAGCTTTGTTCTGCGGGCGGCCACGATCTCTTTTTCTCCCAAGACACGATGCTGGGCCGGGTCGCCGCGGGGATCGACCGGGCATCTCCGTGGGAGGTACTGCCCCCCGAGATGCATCTGCGCCTTCTGCGGGGGCGGGAGTGCACCGCCGCTCGCACGCGGGGCAGGCAGACCGCCCGGAGGTTTGTTTGCCGTACTACCCCGTGCGGTGGCGGTGCCCGCCATGATCGTCCGTTCCCCATCGGGACGGGCGGGACCTTCGCGGGAATGCTCCTGAGAACGATTACTCTTATACCCGCGCATAAAGTATATTTCTATGATGGTACGCACGTTCGTCGCAGTCGAGATCTCGGAGGAGATCCGTAGCAGAGTGCAGGAAGCCCAGCGGCTGCTGCTGCAGAGTCAAGCCCGCCTGACGCTGGTCCGTCCGGAAGCCGTGCATATCACGCTGAAGTTCCTGGGAGAGATAGAGCACGGGGAGATTGAACCGGTCGTACAGGCGCTCTCTTCCATCCGCTTTCGGTCTTTCCAGATATCCGTCGATGGGGTTGCCGGTAATCCTCCGTCGAAGCCCCGCGTCGTCTGGGGAATTGTGCGGGACGGCGGCGAATGTGCGGCGCTGGCACGACAGGTGGAGGCTGTGCTGGAGCCACTGGGAATAGAGAAGGAAGGGCGTCCCTACCGCCCCCACGTCACCCTTGCGCGGATCCGCCAGTTCGATCCCACGCTTCTGCGGCAGGTGAAGATGCTCTCCACCATGGCGCTCGGGTGCGCGACTATCTCCGCCCTGAAGCTGAAGAAGAGCACATTGACCCCGGATGGTCCAATCTACGAGGATATTGCGGAGGTGCCCTTCTGAACCGCACTCCCCTGGAGATCGAGGTGCTCGATAGGATCCGCCCCACGGAGGAGGAGCGGGCCCTGGTTCTGTCCGTTGCAGAGCGGCTGGTACGAGCCATCCGGGCGAGCGGCGTCGCCAGACCGATGATCGTGGGATCGGTCGCACGGAATACATGGGTGAGGGGCGATCTCGATCTGGACATCTTCCTGCTCTTTCCAGCCTCGATCTCACGGCGCGAGCTGGAGGAGCAGGGGCTGTCGCTGGCACGGCGCCTTGCCCAGACGTACGGCGAACGGTGGCAGGAGAAGTACGCGGAGCATCCCTACATCAACACGCAGATCGGGGGCATTGACGTCGATCTCGTCCCCTGCTTCGAGGTGGAGTGCGCACGGGAGATCCAGAGCGCGGTCGACAGAACGCCGTTCCACACCCTATACCTCATGGAGCGGATCGGGGAGTGGGTGGACGATGTGCTGCTCTGTAAACAGTTCATGATGGCCGGGGGGATCTACGGATCGGACCAGATGACGGAGGGGTTCTCGGGATACCTCTGCGAACTTCTCATCCTCCACTACAGAGGGTTCCGAGGTCTGATCAGGGCTGCTGCAGCCTGGAAGAAGCGCACGTACATCGACATCGAAGGGCATGGAGCGAAGCAGTTCGACGAACCCCTGGTGGTCATCGATCCGATCGATCCCGCCCGCAACGTGGCGGCTGCGGTGTCGCTCACGCGGAAATTCGAGTTCGTGGAACTGGCCCGGGGATACCTGGAGCGCCCCTCGCCCTCCTTCTTCTTCCACACCCCGCAGCCGCCCATGCGGAAGGAGGATTTCATGCGTGTCCTCTCCGAACGAGGCACGGCGCTCTACGCAATCGTTCTGTCGACGCCCCCGTACATCCCCGACGTGGTGGTGCCGCAGCTGCGTAAAAGTCAGGATGCGGTCGTCGGTCTGCTAGAACGGCATGGTTTTTCCGTGAACCGTTCGGACTGCTCGATGAACGGCGGGAAGAGCATGCTCCTCTTCGAGCTGCTCGAAGACACGCTCCCGCCGGTGAAGCGGCACGTGGGACCGCCCCTCTGGTCGGCAGAGAATGCGGCTAAATTTGCCCGCAAGTACCAGCAGAACACCTACGCCGGTCCTTTCATACAGGACGGGATCTACATTGTCGAGATTCCGCGACGGTATCAGCGGGCCTTCGACCTCCTGTCCTCACAGGAACTGCTGGAGGTGGGTCACGGACGGCATATCAAGCAGGTGCTCAAAGAGGGATGGACGGTGCGTGCCGGCGCCGAATGCTGGGAGGAGGAGTTCGCCGAATTCATCGGCAGATTCCTCTGCAGGATCTCTCCTCTGACACGGATCCGGCGCCGGGAGGAACGCCAGGCGCCAGGCGCGTGAGGTTCGCGCTCCTCGATTTTCCCGGAGCCGCTTTGGAACTCTCCGGTGGAAGCCGCGATCTGCATTCTCTCCTACCTCTCGGAATACCCCCTCCCGCTCTCTGTTTCCGTCCCCTCGGTCGCGGGAGGCTTGAACCCGACCGCAACTTCAGGGGAAGGAGCACGGCCCGTCTTGTCAGGATTGCATTGGGATTTCGGATTCTCCTCAATACCCCTGCTTGTGGTCGGAGGGTTGCTCCCCGATCCAGGTGTGCGGCTCCCCTATGCGCGGGCATCTCGCGTGGGGGCGGGGCTCTGTTGGAGAAGAGGGTGCACCCCCGCACCATACCTGCGATAACCTCGATATTACCGGCTGTCTTCGCGATGCCAGGGATGGCTGTTTCCCTCCAGGTCCGGCTGCCCGGGGAACTCCACGCATGCTCCCTCCCTTCAGGCCCCATCACGACCTATGGAGGGGGTGCGCCCTCCCCCCCCGAACCCATACACCTCCGCACCCGTTAGACCCTTACGGGTGCTGACGGGATCCGGTCTCACCCGGAGACGAAGAACGAGATTGCACTCGGTCTCCTGCACCCTGTTCCAGGCGTATCTTACGAATAGAGAGACTCCCCCCATTTACCGCCGCTCCGATAGACACGATAGCCCCGATCCCGAACGCAGGAACGATCCGGTATGCTCCCCCCGCGAGGAGAAGAAACCCGGTTCGGTTCCAGCTTGCCGATCGCAGTACCGGATATCCTTCCCATTGTATGTCCGACTATCGCAGGTGGGAGTTGATGACTTCTGTCCTCTTCGGATCAAGAAGCCCGATAGCGGGGGATCTCGCATCTCTCGAAGAGGCGCCCCCGCCCATGGCAGAAACCCGCCAGATTGGTGAGAAGCCTCCCTGTGGCGGCCCCTGCCTAACTCCTGCGATTTCTCTTCTGCGCGGCCAGTCTCTCGATAGCGTCTTTGTCGACCTCTGGGCTTACGATCAGCCTTCCCGTGCGAACCGCATCGTCGACGAAACCCTTCCCGAGCTCGGTCCGGAGAATGAGCGTGGTGCAGCCTTCCTTGCTTCCGATACCGCCTGCTGAGATGTCTGCCTCCCGTGCGGTGAGGTCCGTGCATGCATGACAGCCGGGGCGCACGCATTCTTCAAGCCGGGTGAGGGGGATCTCGATGGCGCGGCCATCGGTAAGACCGACGATGAGCTTCCCCTTCACGTCCAGGCGGCGGATCTGCCAGGGTTCGATCCGGTGCTCCCGCCCGAGCTTCTCCTCCATGAGGCGATGGAAATCGAAACTTTCCGTGCAGAAAAGGCCGATTACCAGCCGGATCGACCGCGTGAAGGGGCGCAGCAGCGGATGCTCGCTCCTGCGCATCCGTGCGAGTGCTGCGGCCACGCAGGGAACCCCCACCACCGCAATCCTGCGGTGCTTGCGGATCATAACCGCCTCTTTGAGGGCAGCTACGAGCGGCACCCACCAGGCGTAGCGGCTCCCTGCCTGGTGGATCAGCGCATCGGTCTCGGTGATAACCACCGACGAAGGGCGATGCGTCCAGCGGTCCTCGGCAACGGTAACGACAGCGTCGATCAATCCTTCCTCGAGGGCGTTATGGAGGATTGCGGTCACCGCTCCCCCGCTCTGTCGTCCCGGCACCTCGAACGCGGCGCGTGCCGTCAGCCAATCGATACAGTCCCCGGGAGGCTGCTCGGTCGCAGGCACGGGGGATGCCCTCGGGCAGACCTCGTAGCATGCACCGCACGGCACATCGTCCGTCGCCTGCTTGCAGTAACCGCAATGGACAGGGTGGGCCGAATCAGCCCCTGTCCTGAAGTAGATTGCGTCTGCCGGGCAGACAGCAACGCACGCCCCGCAGCCTGCACAGATTCCCGCGTCCCAGACCGCCTTCTCCAGATCCTGATAGCATTTCCCTTCCATGCGCTTCATCTACTCCCACGTGTACTTGCTCGCAAAGGGGCGGCTGCTGGCCGGGCCGATGCGGGTGAAGTCGGATTCCAGAAGCGGCGCTGCATCCATCCCGAAGTGATCGGCAAAGTCCCGAATGATCGGGGCGATCCGATCTCGGTGTTCGTCTGTAAACGGCTGTCTCTTCGCCCCCACACCCAGATGCTTCTCCTGGACGTCGCCGCGAATGAATATCTCCCCGCCATGGATGCCGCTGCCGATTCCGCGTTCTTTTACGGCAGCATCGCAACCGCACCCCAGGACGACGATTATGCCCCCGGCCATGTACTCGCCCAGAAATGCGCGGGCCGTACCTCCGGCTACCAGGATAGGGCGTTTATCCAGGTACTGCTTCATGTGGATGCCCCCGCGGTAGCCGATATTCCCGCGGACATAGAGCCGGCCGCCCCGCATGCTGTGGGCGGTCGCGTCCCCGGCACTGCCGTGAATGACGATCATTCCGCCGTCCATGGTGTTGCCGGGTGCGTGCTCTGCGTTGCCGTGCACGATCAGCGTCGGTCCGCTCATGAACATTCCGAGATCTCCTCCTGGGACGCCGTTCAGCGTGATGGAGATGCCGTTGCCCTTCAGTCCGTCCGCGATGAACCGCTGGCCGAGGACGTGGTCGACCTCGATCGCGTCGGCCCCGTCCTTCACCGCGGCCCGGATCCGCTGGTTGAGCTCGGTGTAACTCATACCTCTCGCATCGATCTGCACTCGCATGCTATGCCCCTACCGGTTTGACGTCCAGCACTTTCAGGATCCCTTCATCCAGGAGATATCCTCTGAGCCGGTCCCGATTGCCCCGCAGGCTCTCGATGCTGTTGATACCGGCTGCACCCATCAGTTCGGAGATCTCCAAGGTCCATGCATGGATCAGGTTCTCCACATGGACGGACTGCTCCTCCGGGTCCAGCCGCCGCACCAGATCCTCCCGCTGGGTGGCAATCCCCCAGGGGCAGAGCCCGCGGTAGCAGTTGCCGCAGACCCGGCAGCCCATGGCGACGAGCGCCGCCGTTCCGATGTACACCGCATCCGCCCCGAGCGCGATCACCTTTACGACATCCGCGCTCTCCCGTATGCCGCCGCTCGCAATCAGAGAGACTTCGTTGCGGATACCCTGATCCCGCAGTTTCTGGTCGACGCTGGCGATCGCCGCCTCGATCGGGATGCCGACATGATCGCGAAAGACCCGCGGCGCTGCCCCTGTCCCGCCACGGAAACCGTCGATCACCACTGCATCGGCGGCAGAACGCGCGATGCCCGCTGCTATGGCGGCTGCGTTATGAACTGCTGCGATCTTGACAAAGACGGGTTTTTTCCATTCCGTCGCCTCTTTCAGGCTCCTGACGAGCTGCTTTAGGTCCTCGATACTGTAGATGTCATGGTGCGGGGCCGGGCTGATCGCATCGCTGTGGAGCGGGACCATGCGGGTGCAGGAGACATCCGCGCATACCTTCTCGCCGGGGAGGTGTCCGCCGATCCCCGGCTTCGCACCCTGCCCGATCTTGATCTCCATCGCGGCTCCGCGCTCCAGATAATCGATGTCCACGCCGAAACGGCCGCTCGCCACCTGGACGATCATGCGATCCTGGTAGGGATAGAGCGCCCTGTGCAGCCCTCCCTCCCCGGTCCCCATGAACGTGCCGGAGCGTGTTGCCGCTTTCGCCATCGCCAGCTGGGCGTTCAGGCTGATCGCTCCGTAACTCATATGCGCGATCATAATCGGAGTCTCCAGCTGCAGGGCGGGGGAGAGTTGCGTGAGGAGTTCGACGTCCCCGTCTTCGGTCCGGATCTCGAGCCGGGCGGGCTTCTTCCCGATATGGGTGCGCAGCTCCATGGGTTCCCGTAGAGGATCGATACTGGGATTCGTCACCTGGCAGGCATCCAGCACCAGACGATCGAAGATCACTGGATACGGGAGAGCGTTCCCCATGCCTGAGAGGATGATCCTTCCAGAGCGAGCCTGGTTGTAAATCGCCTCCCGCGCCTCGCGGGTCCAGAGAGGATGGCTGCGGTAGTCGACAGGGCGCTCCACGAGATCGATGGCATCCCGGGGGCAGAGGGCAATGCAACGGTGGCAGGCAGTGCACGTTCTGGAGTCGATATGAATGCGCTCTCCATCTCTCCGGAACACCCCGTAGGAACAGTTCTCGATGCAGCGCTCACAGAGCATGCACCGATCCCTGTCTATCTTGATTCGGTAGCGGCCCGGCAGGCTCCCAAGGGTCACCTCACGACCCTCCCGACGACTGCTTCTCCTGCACCCGGCATGAAAATGCCATCCACTTCCGGCTCCATGGCACGGATGGCCGCCTCCTCGCTGCTGATGAACAGCCGATCCCCGCATTCCCCGGCGACCAGCGGACGGAGCTTGATGCGGTCCGTGAATCCCACGATGCCGTCCGGGTTTGCCACGACGATGGCAAAGGGCCCGTTCATCATCGCCGGACCGTATGCCAGGCGGAGCGCGGTGTAGAGTTCCCGTTCTTTTTGAGGCATCTGTTCGATCTCGTCCCAGAACGGGGGTGCAAGCGCCCTCACTGCCATCTCATCGGATAGGCGGTGCCTGCGGACGAGGAGATCGATCAGGTAGGCGACCACCTCTGTATCCGTGAACATGGTGCACTGGTACCCGAAGCTCTCGATATACCGGCGGTTTGTCCCGTAAGATGTGATCTCCCCGTTGTGCACCACACTCCATCCCAGCAGGTTGAAGGGGTGTGCGCCGCCCCACCACCCAGGAGTATTTGTGGGATAGCGGTTGTGCCCCAGCCAGATATAGCCCCGGTAGTCCTCGATCCGAAAGAAGTTTGCCACATCCTCGGGCCAGCCCGATGCCTTGAATACCCCGATGTTCTTCCCGGACGAGAAGATGAGGGAGCCTTTGCGCTGACTGTTTACCTGCATCACGATCCGTGCAACGATGTCGTCTTCCGGGGATGCGGACCAGGGCATCAGTCTCCGGTCGGGTTCGAAGAAGTAGCGCCACGGGGTGTGAATCTTGCGCACATTGGGCTGCTCGTATGTGGGGATCTCCTCATCGTGAACGATTCTTCCCCATTGCCCAAGCAGATCTTCTAACGACTCCTTCGTCCCATGGATCTCGTCGAAGAAGACATGAAGCGCGTAGTAGTCCTTGAACTCGGGATAGACGCCGTACGCTGCATACCCTGCACCCTCACCGCTACCGCGTTCGTTCATCGTCGAGAGGGCTCGCCTGATATGCGAACCATCCATCGCCTGCAAAGAGCGGTCAATAACACCGATAATGCCACACATTGCGATCACAGTGCCGTGCACGGGGGTGCACAAACAATATCCAGAACATATCCATAGAACTTCCATGTTATCACATTTAAATTTTTCTCTATCCCGGTGCACATGATTCAATCATAGTGCACCTTCCCTGTACGCGTACCGAGGCTCACGCCATAGTATCGTCCGCATATGCACCCATTGCACCTTAACCTCCGCCCCCCCCGCTTCATCCCCCCTCATGGATGTCGCCTCACGCCTTCTCCGAAGACGCATATCAGATTTCTACTGCATGCCTTCAATCCTACACGCAATCCTCGTTCGATCCCCCGTGACCACGCATGGCAAAACCCGCTATCTGTAAACGGTTTCGGACACATGCTACACGATGGGCAGGACAAGCGGAGCGAGTCTTTGCATCATGCCGAAGTTTGATACCGGAGAGATGGATGCGTTCCGCAAGAGCGTTGAAGTGGTCGTTTCGATCATGCGCGCCATCAGCGACCGACCGATTCGCGCGATGCTTCTCACCGCGCAGTGCTGCTGCCCTTGAGCCATAGGAGGAAGGAATCTTCGGTCT
This sequence comes from Methanomicrobiales archaeon, assembly GCA_030019205.1. Classification (NCBI taxonomy): domain Archaea; kingdom Methanobacteriati; phylum Methanobacteriota; class Methanomicrobia; order Methanomicrobiales; species Methanomicrobiales archaeon. The sequence goes on along the minus strand of JASEFH010000001.1, from coordinate 64,966 downwards.
GGACCGATCCATCGAGGATTCGAGCCCGAACGCCAGGTTGGTGGAACCATCGATCGTCGCTTGCCCGTCAACCCATTGCCGTCCTGGCTGCCTGATCAGGGCTGTCGACGGTGATGACGGTGTTCCCTGCGAGGCTCCGTGCTTGGATCGGGAGCGAAGACTCATGGAGTCACTCCGACGGAAGGAGCGCCTATGGTCAGCCGCCATGCGCGCGGGCATACGGAGCAGGAGAGGGAGTCGGGCTATCCTGAACCGTTCAGGATACCGAAGGGCACCCAGTTTATCCGCATTGATCCAGTCAAGGAGAGCCCTCCACTGCTTGGCGAGGCGTGCATCATATATGCGCGGGTCACGAATATCTGAATACGGATGTAAACCGTTCTTTGACAGGGAAGGCTGCCAGGGCATCCGGCACTTCTCGGTTGGGGACGGGAGTGTTGCTGACAGCAGCGAAATGGAAAATTTTATATATAGAATGGTAGAAGCTATTTGCCATGAGTAGAGATGTTGTCGGCGAGACGCTCGCGCGGATCGAGGCCGATCTGGTCAGGTTCATCCGCCTCCAGTTTGCAGACATCGTGGGGATTCCTAAAAACGTGGCGATTCCCGTAGAGCAGGCGGAGAAGGCCCTGACAGATGGTATATGGTTTGACGGCTCTTCCATTGAAGGTTTTGCACGGATCGAGGAGTCGGATATGCTGCTCAAACCCGATCCGGCTACGTATACCGTCCTGCCCTGGAGGCCGGCGGATGCGCGGGTGGCGCGCTTTATCTGCGACGTGTACACCTACGGCAACAAGCCCTTCGAAGGGGATCCGAGATATATACTGAAAAAGGCGATTGCAGATGCCCAGAAGATGGGTTTCAGCACATTTAATACCGGTCCGGAGCTCGAGTTCTTCCTCTTCAAGATGGTGGACGGCAAACCCTCGGTCCAGTTTCAGGATGCGGGAGGTTACTTTGACCTGGCGCCGAGCGACGCAGCGGAGGATGTGCGGCGTGACATCGTGATGGGGCTTACACAGATGGGGTTCGAGATCGAGGCCTCCCACCACGAAGTGGCGGAGAGCCAGCATGAGATTGACTTCAAGTACTCCGACGCCCTGGATACGGCAGACAAAGTGATCACCCTCAAGTTCGCCACGAAGACGCTGGCTCTCCGGAGAGGGCTGCATGCAACCTTCATGGCCAAACCCATCGCGGGTATCAACGGCAGCGGTATGCACACCCATGGTTCTCTCATGAAGGACGGCAAGAACGCATTCTATGATCCGGATGGCGACAGACAGCTCTCGGACACGGCGCGCTATTACATTGGAGGGCTGCTGAAACACGCCAAAGCGATTACCCGGGTCGCGAATCCCACGATCAACTCCTACAAGAGACTGGTGCCCGGCTATGAAGCCCCTGTGTATATCTCCTGGAGCGCCTCGAACCGATCCGCTCTCGTACGCGTCCCGGCAGCCAGGGGCAACAGCACCCGTGCGGAGTTCCGGAGCCCCGATCCAATGTGCAACCCCTACCTCACCTTCGCATGCATGCTCGCGGCGGGGCTGGATGGTATCCGGAATAAGGTGGACCCCGGGGAGAGCACAGACGTGAACATCTACCACCTAACGGAGAAAGAGCGTAAGAAGAGGGGCATCGAGATGCTGCCGGGCACACTCAAAGAGGCGAACGGTTTCCTCATGGAAGATAAGATCCTCTGCGATACACTGGGCCCGCACGTCTGCGAGAACCTCAACCGCATCTGCGAGCTCGAGACCGATGCCTACCGGCTCGCCGTCCACCCCTGGGAGCTGGAACGGTACCTCGCCATGTACTAATTTTTTTTCGTTCAGGAAAATAGAAAAATTTATAAAAAATGGATAATAACTTCCTTCCAACATCACGAAAGAGAAAAGATCTGGAGAGATGGAATGGCACTCGATACAGGGACAACTGCATGGATGCTCACGGCAACGGCACTGGTCATGCTGATGACGCCTGGTGTGGGATTCTTCTACGGCGGGCTGGTGCGGAGGAAGAACTTCATCTCCATGGTCGCCCTCTCGTTCCTGGCCTTCGCGCTGGTGAGCGTCCAGTGGATCCTCGTGGGGTATTCCCTTGCGTTCGGGACGGACCTCGGAGGGCTGATCGGCAACCTCGAGTTCATGGGGCTGAATGGAGTCGGGCTCGAAGCGGGCGATGCAGGGTACTCACCGATGCTCTTCATGGTGTTCCAGCTGGTCTTTGCGGCGATCACCATGGCCATCGTCACATCGGGAATGGCTGAGCGCGTCAAGCTTTCGTCCTTCGTCGTCTTCGCCCTCCTCTGGACGACGTTCGTCTACGACCCCCTGGCGCACTGGGCCTGGGGCGGCGGCTGGGCGATGACTTTAGGCTCGCTGGATTTCGCCGGAGGGACCGTCGTCCACATCAGCTCCGGGTTCGCAGCCCTTGCCGTGGCGCTGGTCATCGGGAAGCGTGCAGGCTTCGGGGAGTACCCCATGGAGCCCCACAACATACCCATGACGCTCCTGGGAACCGCGCTGCTCTGGTTTGGCTGGTTCGGATTCAATGCAGGTAGCGCTCTCGCCGCGAACGAGATTGCGGTGAATGCGTTTGTGGTGACCAACACCTCTGCCGCTGCCGGCGCACTCGCCTGGCTCTTCGCCAGCTGGCTGAAAGGCAGGCCAGCCTCCCTGGGCATGGTCGGGGGTGCCGTGGCCGGCCTCGTCGCGATCACTCCTGCGGCCGGATACGTGGGGCCGATCGCTGCTCTCGCCATCGGCGCTATCGCCGGGCTGATCTGCTATCGGGCAATGCTCTTCCGTATCGACCGCAAGCTGGACGAGAGTCTGGATGCATGGGCAGTCCACGGTATCGGCGGCCTCTGGGGAGCGATCGCCACCGGGATCTTTGCAACAGCCGCGATCAACGGATACCCGGGGCTTATTGAGGGGAACGTGGATCAGTTCCTGGCCAACGCGGGCGGTGCCTTGGCGGCTCTGGTCTACGCATTCGTGATAACACTTGCAATCGCGAAGTTCATCGATCTGACAATGGGTTTACGCGTCTCCGAGGAGGAGGAGTATGTCGGCCTGGACATCTCCCAGCACGGGGAGCGCGCATAACGGGAGGTAGCATGAAACTGATAAAGGCTGTCATCCGCCCTGAAAGACTCGAGTTCGTTAAGAAAGCCCTGGAGGACAGGGGTATCTTCGGAATGACCTGCATGGAGGTGATGGGGCGCGGGGAGCAGAAGGGTATCGCTCTCAAGTATCGTCGCAGCACCATGACCATCGAGTTCATCCCGAAGGTCTGCATCGAGGTCGTGATCAAGGATGAGGATGCAGCGAGGGTTCTCGATGCCATAATAGGTGCGGGCAGGACAGGGAAGATCGGCGATGGACGCATCTTCGTCATCCCCGTGGAGCGATCCATCCGGGTGCGTACAGGCGAGGAGATGCAGGGTTAGGAGGCAGGAATCCCCCTCCTATGGCTCTGGAGAAATCCATCCATCGTATCATTCAAGAACCGATTCTACTGTTCTCGAGAACGACGAAAGATACTCGTCGCATTCCGAGGAACAGCGGGAAGATGCGAACCACATCCGGCGGAAAAAATTCACACGGCTGTATACAACCCCCTCGACCCCTCCCACCGTGCGATCGTCCCGGCTCAAGAAGCTGCGGTACACGGGAAGGCATGATCTGTGGCAGAATGTGCTGAAATCGCTGCCGGCCGCAGGAACGGGCAGAGATGGCGGGGATGCAGCCCCGAATAACTTCCGATGGCACTCGGACCGCTGCTGGGGATCGTTATTGAAGCCCCTCGTCAACGGCGTATCCTGCATTCCGACCACCAGGTGAGCCGGAAGAGACGTACCCGAAAAATTCAGGATGAAACCGACAGCACACCGGTGCCACCTCGGACTCCGCAAGCGGAGAGCCTATCAGGCGATCTTCCCAAACTTGTACATCCCGGCCCCGAACTCCCAGACCTCGATCGCGTCCACTACGTCACCGATACCAAGGCGATCCCCGCGAAAAAAACGGAATATCTGATATGATGGCTATAAATGCGAAGGGGAACAAGGTAAGCGCAGGTCGATCGGGACCTCACCCGGAAACAAGGAGGGATTGAGCGGATTTTCAGCGGGATGGAGGTCTTCAGGCAGATTGTTGCCCGCTCCGAACTGGAATTCCAGGACGCCCACATTTGACCTGTGCCCTCGCGATTCGGATTATTCTTTTGTTGACATCGGCCCTCGATGGCCGTGAACGCCGAAAAAGCGGCTCTGTGGAAACGCACATGATTCGAAGTTCAAGCATGCTGGATGAAAAACAAATAGTACTTTTTGAAGGAGTCCCTGGAGGGGGGAGAAGGCTGAAAGGAATGTGGAACACGCAATCCCGGTGAGGGAACCAGCCGGATCTTCGATCGAAAGCGTAGTTACGTCCGAGAACTCGGATGGCACACTCCCCCGCCGGAGTATGAGATATCACCGAGAAGTCGCGTTTGCGGAGTGGAGATTCACCGAGACTTCTCTGTTTCTGCCCTTCTGACCCCGGACTGGAGAATCAGCGGTTAGCCGATTCGTCTCGGGCACAGCAGGCCCCCTGGCATTCAAGGAGTGGTTCCTCGATGCAGGGTGTGAACGCGCAGCCGCAGAATCCACCGGCGTCTACTGGGATGGCCTCTATGCCACCCTGTAAGACCATAACGAGATCATCGTCGCCAACCCCATTCTCATCCAGAATATCCCCAGAAGAAGAACCGATATCGTCGATGCCCCGTGGATAGCCCAGCTGGCATTGAACGACCGGATCAAACCCTCCTGCATCTTTCCCAAAGAGCAACGGGAGATCCGCAATCCCGCCCGAGCCCGAGAACACCGGGTCAACAACCGCACGATGCTCAAGAACCGGGTACACCGAATCCTTGCATCGGCATCCATCAGGATCCGTTCGGTACTTGCGGTTGTCTTTGAAACACCCGGACGGCATATTCTTCAGGGTCTCCTGACAGGAACCGGTCTGGACATGTTCCTGGTATCGATTCCCCGTGAGAAAGTCCAAGCGAAAGAACCCGATCTTCGGAGTGCCCTACAGCATCACCTGGAGGCATCGCAGATCCCCATCATCGATCAGTGTCTCTCCCTCATCGACCAGACGAACCGCCGGATCGATGCACGGGATACGGAGATCCGTGCACGAATGAAGGATCAGGGGGGCGGATCTGAAGATTGCGGTGTCCATCCCCGGTATGGGAGCGGTCAGCGTGATGACCGTCCCGGCCGAAATCGGGAGTTATCACAACTTGGCCATACCCGAGAAACCGGCTGCCCGGTCAGGATTGGTGGTCCGGATTGGTCCCGTCGATCTCCCAGTCTGCTGATCATCTGACTGCCGGCCCGAGTACGAAACGAGGATCTCCCCCTCTCCGAAGAACTATGGTCGAAGCGGCTCAAGCTGCGGTGAAAATAAAAACAGCCGGCTCCGATCGTTCCTCCCGCGACTGAAGTGGAGAAAGGATACGAAGCGGCGATTGTTGCCGTTGCTCGAAAAATCCTATCTTGTGGACGATGCTCAAGAAACGAGACTTCTACTCGGAAGAGCGGGTTCCTCGGAAATGGAGGTCTGTCTCCCTCACAGCATCTTCCCATTCCCTGTCCATCCCGTAGGTTATCGAAATCCTTCGCAGAGCCGGATACAGGATCCAGGAACTCGATCCGTCGGGCGGGTGATCCGGATCTTACTTTTTCGTGGTAAACCCTCATCAGGAGCATGGTGACGGCTCTGATATTCCAAGGGAGAGGGGTTCGCACCTCCCTCCCCTTTCGTGCGATAGAGAGGCTTCCACCCGGTATTCATCGTCCTATACGGGCTTATCGCACGATCCCCCTCTCCGAGGGAGCAGCCCTCTCCGGGCTGCGGTGGGGAGAATCATCGACGGGTTATCCGTGGGATCGGTACGGAAATACACCGGAGAACGTTTCTAAAGAGCCGAAATAGCGTCAAATTTTGCAGGGTGCGGATGGCTCACCGTATCCCGAAGACCAGTGGTCACGAACTCCACGGCATCGTGCAGGAGGAGCGTGCGGCATGCAACCCGGAACCCGCGGGATGCTGTTTCGGCTGCATGGCACTACATGCCAGATCGCGGTGAGGAGAAAATGCGGGCGCTCCTGGCTCCACCTCCCGGATCCACAGATACACCCCGCAAACATTATTCAGCGCTCTCCTCCCCGGCCGGTCCCGATCAAAACGTCGGGGCTTACGAAAAAGAGCGATAAAAGGGGGATCTAATCACGGCTGAAATTTTCCTGCTCCAGCATCAGCGAACCGAATATCAGCTTCTCCAGAACCTGCGCTACATACTTGGCCTTCTGCGCCTGCTCCATGTCCTGATACCTGTGAATGTCGGCATGGATCTGGAGGCGCCAGAGCGCGAATCGGAACCGCTCGGATGCATCCACATCGAGAGTGATTGCCTCTCTGCAGATCTTCTCAAGAAGGAAGGGGAACTGCTCCAGATCCTGGAGTGACCGAACCACGTCGTTGAAGATCTCAAGCGGTTCCTGATCCCCCCGCAGAACATCCATGTACTCGGGGTTCATTCGCCCTCAACTACCTTGATCAGGTTCTCCATAACCTGGTCGACAGCCGTCCAGGTGGGGTTGTCCGTGCCCCTCCGTATGATGAACGGCCTTCCCTCGTCGGCAGCCTTGCGCATCTCCGGGTCTACGGGAATGGCACCCAGGAAGGGTACGCCGAGCTCCTCTGCAGCCTTTTTGCCGCCACCGCTCCCGAAGAGGTCGATCTCCTCTCCACAGTGGGGGCAGACCATCCCGCTCATATTCTCTACGATCCCGAGAACTCTGAGATCCAGCTTCTCGATGAATTTGACGGCCTTTCGGGCATCCAGAGTCGCCACATCCTGCGGCGTGGTCACGATGACTGCACCGGTGATGTGCGGCGCCAGCTGGATGATCGAGAGCGCCTCGTCGCCCGTCCCCGGAGGGAGATCGACGACCAGGTAATCGAGATCGCCCCAGTCCACGTCCTCGAGGAACTGACGGATCGCTGACATCTTCATCGGGCCCCTCCATATGATCGGCGTCTCTTTCTTCGGCAGCAGAAACGCCATGGAGATCACGCTGAGATTCCCCGTCACGCGCACCGGCTCTATCTTGTTGCCCAGGATTCCGAGCTGCTGCCCCTCCACGCCGAGCATGCTGGGGATATTGGGGCCGTGAATATCCAGATCCGCAAGCCCGACCTTGTATCCGTGGTTCGCGAGTGCCGTAGCCAAATTAACGGAAACTGTACTCTTTCCGACGCCTCCCTTTCCGCTCAGAACCAGAATGACATGTCTGACGCTGATCCGGGCTTTCTCCGGCATTCCTGCCTGAACAGCCCTTTTCTGCTCGGGAGGACATCCCTGGGCATGCGGACAGGTTTCACAGGTTCCCGGGCACTCTTCCGCTCCGGGATTCTGCTTCTGCTCTGCCGCATTTTCTGGATTTTTTCTGCCTGTGTTCGAGGAATTTTTTACCATTTTCATCCTTCCTCTATTCTTGATATGCCAGATTATATAAATTTGGCTGGACAGTCCCGGAATCGGAGCCATATTCGTTCTTTTCCAAATTTTCGATACCCCGAATCTGCGCACCATCCCCGGATGGGCAGGCGCCGGCTGCCGTCCGACCCTCCCGAAAGGCGGCAAGAGCGGCAGTGCGAGCGTCCCTGAACAGCGAATCGTCCGCTCACCGGGGGAGCGGAATTCATGCGGGCGCAGGTGGGTTCTGCCGAATGCTCTGGCAGGCGGGCAATCTGACGCTGTTCGCAGGATTGCCGTTCAGAAGAGGTCCTCATCGCCCCCGTTGCGGGATCGGTCTCCGCCGTGCTCGCGGCGAAGCGGTGAACCGCGGCTGCGGGAGCCTGCTCTATCCGGAAACGGGGGTGCCAACGAATGGACCCGGTATGACGTCCTTACGTGCCTGGCTGAAAGGAAAAGGGCGGTTCAGCCCCTGTCCCCCTGCGGATATGAAAGGCCTGATCTGGAGAAAGCGGGGGATCCGGCGTTGCGAGCAGCCGAATTCTGCCGTGACAGTCAGGGGAGATCCTCGGGCCGGGGCAACGGACCGGTGGAATCGGATATCTGCTCTCCGGCAGCCTGCAAATGTCTTCGGGGGAGGCAATCCCTCCCCCGAAGACCGTTCGCCCGATTTCCTCTGCAGTCGCTGCTCTGGGTTATGCCGGTCGACGATCCTATTCCACGATGAACTCGCCAGTCATGGTGTCGGGTCCGGGACCCACCTCGAAGGCGTACGTTCCCGGCTCACCGGGAGCAATGAACGTGAACTCTTCCGTATTCCCCGCAGGGATCATCGTGCTCTGGAACAGGATGTCGTCACGGTTGTCGGCACGGTAGACGATGATATTGTGCTCGTCGTCGAGATCCTGGTTCTCCACGGTGAGACTCACCTGCGCACCGCCCGGAACCGTGACCGTCGCGGGGGTCACGGACTCGTTTGTAATTACCAGACTCGCATTCGCCGTCAGCTCAGACGGGACCGTCTCATTCGCGGTCACATTAGCCTCTCCCGGCATCAGAACGGCATCGATGGTATAGACGAACCCATTGCTGGCCGGGATAATACTCTCGACTGTGGCGTTGTTGACCGTGAGGTTGCCGTTTACTGTCCCGATCGTGAGATTCTCCCCCTGGAGCGTCTGCAGAGTGGTGAGATTCATCAGCTCCATCTCGCTGTAGTTCCCCGCCACGACATGGTAGAGCAGGATATCGGTTAGGTTCCCGGTCTGGTTTCCGGTCATGTTCTGCTGTTGTGTCATGTTCTGCTGTTGTGTCATGTTCCGCTGTTGTGTCATGTTCTGCTGCTGGGTGAGGTTCCCGGTCTGGTTCTGGGTAACGTTCTGCTGCTGCGTCATGTTCCGCTGCTCGGTCGCATTCCGCGACGCGTTCTGGAGCAGCGCATCCAGAACGCCCGGGGGCAGGCTGTCGAAGGCGGCATTTGTCGGGGCGAAGACCGTGAAGGGACCCGGCTCCTGGAGCGTCTGGTTGAGAGTGGTCGCCTCCAGGGCTGTGTTCAGTGTGGAGAGATCCTCGGTGGCGTTGACGATCTCTGCGATGTTCCTCTCCAGAGTCACATTCCCGTCGGTGAGGTTCATCCCTGCGGCCGTCTCGTTGGGGGTCACATTCCCCAGCCCCTCTTGAGCCCCCGCTACTGCGAGCAGGGCGAAGACGATCACTACCGCCAGGGATGCCAGGGTACGATAATGTCTCTTCATACGCCCGGCAGAGATCACCATCTCGTTTAAATGCTTTTCGGAGAGACCGGCAAGGGTTATGCACGATGCGAATCCGGTCGGGACTCCCGGATGCACCCCGGAAGTATGCCGAGCACCGCAGGAACGGGCACCCGGTCGTGAAGGAAAGAATTCTCCGGGCAGCCTCATCACGGCGTTTTCCTTAAACGCCCTCCTCCTCGACGATGAACTCTCCGTACATGAGGTCGGGGTACATATCGCATTGAAAGTAGTACGTGCCCGGCTCCCGGGGTGCCGTGAACGTATAGCTGGCGATCCCCGGACCGGAGATGGGCTCTCCCCTGAAGATCGTGTCCACCCGATCGGGCGAGCGGTAGACGGAGAGATTATGGGAGATTCCGTCGTCCAGGTTCCGGAACTGAACGGTCACCTCGGCAGCGGCGGGAACCGTTATGCTATCCGTGTCAAAGGCCATGTTGCGTGCGGTCAGGCATACAATCACCACAGACATCCCTCCCTGATGGGATCAGAAAGAGCCGGAACCCTGTAATAATGCTTTGGTGCATGCCTCGATGCCTGGAATCCAACCAGGTTGCCGGATCGAGGCGGATACGTTCGAAACGGATGAATATTCAATGCCGGCATGCGGCATCGACTTCGGATGCCTCGGTCCGTGAACGATGGTGTCGCAGCGGTATGGGAGAGAATCGCACCGCGTTCCGCTCTTCAGCGAGACGTACCTCTTTGCGTGACGTTCTCCTCCTGGTTCACGCAATCCAGATCGCGAGAGAACGGCTTGATATCGAGGAGAGGAGTGCCGTCGATCGCATCCAGCCACTGCACGAAGATTCGGTTTTTCTCTATGCCCAGCAGTTTCACTAATGAGATCCCTATGGGATTCGGTCGGTCGGGGGATCGGGTTGCAAAGACCCCGTGCTCTTCCTGCCGGTGCGGGGGCAGGACGCGCAGCGTGTGCCGCTCGGCGAGATGAAACCAGGTAAGAACGATCAGGTACCGGTTTCTCTCCAGGAGGTGGAGACCCTCGGTGTACTCGGGATAGATCTCCAGCTCGGAGACCGCATCGCCAAACCGCCCCTGACGCGGCGCATCCGTGCGGGTTCGGTAGAGAGAATGCACCACCCCTATCGGCTTCAGGATCAAGCAGTGCTCACCCCGCTCCGTCGCCTCTCTCTGTGCTCGTCCAGGCACCGGTTGCAGAGCGCATCCGCGCGCTGGATGTAGCGCTCTGTCCGCGGTGCGTGCTGGAAGCGCACCTGTTCGAAGCGGCGGGAGAGCGAATGAACCTGTGCACACAGGTCAGCCAGGTGGTCCTTTCGTATGCGGTACTCCCCCGTGATCTGGCGGATCACGAGCTCGCTGTCCGAGCATACCACGATGCGCGCACCACCCTGCCGCGCCGCCTCCATGAGCCCATGGATGATCGCCCGGTACTCCGCCACGTTGTTCGTCGTTACACCGGCATATCCGTGCCCTTCGAACAGGATCGCTCCTCCCTGCACCAGAACGAACGCGAAGCAGGCCGGCCCCGGATTGCCCCTGGACGCCCCGTCGGCATATATCCACACCTCCTCCTCGGCGCGCATCGCATCCACCGCCACGGCTGAGAACCGGTAACCGTACCCTTCGGCTATTGCCGGATTGTCGGCGCCCCGCGCCCTGAAGGCGGGCAGGGGACGCCGAACCATCCTGTCAATATGAGCTGCAAATATACATAAACTCCTGCGTCGTTCACCCCTTGCCGTCGGCTGGCGCAGGAGTGCGCTGTACCGGCGGAGTGAGGAAACCAGCCATGGGAAGAATAGTCGAAGATCCGGATCTGCGCAATAGAGTGCATGTCTTCGTCGATCGAGCTGACGCGGGGAGAAGACTGGCAGCGATGGTAAGGGAGATCCCCGAGATCCTGAATCCGGTAGTCTGTGCCATACCGTCGGGGGGTGTGCCAATCGGTCTGGAGGTGGCACGGACCCTGAACTGCCCGCTGAATGTGGCCGTCGTCCGCAAAGTGCATGTACCCTGGAACCCGGAGTCGGGTTTTGGTGCCGTGGCGTGGGACGGCAGGGTGATCATCGACGAGGATCTGGCCAACCAGCTCCGCCTGAACGAACGGGATATCCGCCGGGAGGTGGAAGCAACGCGGGCGAACGTGCAGGATAGAGTCAGAGCGTTCAGCGGAGGGAGACCCGTCCTGAACGTGGAGGGGAGGGATGCCGTCATCACCGACGACGGTCTCGCTGCCGGATATACTATGGTCGCGGCCATCGAATCGATACGCAGTCTCTCACCGGCACGCATCATCGCCGCCGTTCCAACGGGCCCGCCTGCCACCGTATCGGAGGTCGCGGAGAAGGTCGACGTGGTGGTGTGCCCGAATATCCGGAGCGGCCCCTTCTTTGCGGTTGCAGAAGCCTACGAACACTGGCACGATCTCACCGAAGGCGAGGTGATGCAGTATCTCCGACAGGCGAGGGCGATCGGTCACGCAGGAGCGGAGGCTGCCTAGCCGGAGGGAGATACCCTGGCCGGATTGCACCCGCACGGATGTATTCGTATGTGGGGGGTGGGGCTTTCCCGTTCCTGCCGCCCCGGCAGTCTTTATGGGATGGGAGAGCGAGAGGGGGATATGGAGGCGATCACCGTCCGGCTGGGGTTCAGCATTTTCCCCGCAGAACATACCTGCGAGGGAGGGAACCTGTCCCCTCAGATCCGGCTGAAAGGGCTGAATGCGCCCTCGATAGCAATCGTGGCGGTAAACCCATATGAGAGAGGCTGCTCCTTCTGCCCCTGGGCAATCTGGAACATTCCTGCAACTTTCCTGATACCCGCCGGCATACCCCACGAACCTATCGTCGAGTCACCCATCCGCGCGATTCAGGGGGTGAACGACTACGGCAACGTCGGGTATACGGGACCCTGCCCGCCTCCCGGAGAGACACACCGGTATTACTTCAAAGTCTACGGGCTGGACACGATGTTGGATGTGGCGCCCGGCTCGAACAAACACGATCTCCTCCATGCGATGCGGGGACATGTCCTGCAGTTCGGGAGCACGTTTGCCATGTGTACCCGCTGAATGCTCTGCCGAACAGACCCTTCCCTGGCAGACTCCGGCAGGATCCCTCCTATCGTTCGTCACCGGACGGGAGACGGTCGACCCTCTCGAAAATCGGGTCGGCGGAGAACCCCCTGTCCTCCTCCCGCAATCACATCGACATCCGCAGTTCCCCCTTCCGATGCCTCCGTGGCGATGCCAATGGCACGTCCGAGACGCTATCCGCTGAAGGCTCTCGACCGGACAGTTCCCACCTGCCGGCAGTGCGCTATCCCTTCGGGTCCCCGCATCCGCGTGAGCCGCTGCCTGCCCTTGTTCCCGAACACCTGAACCCCAAGATCTATCGTGATCCTCTCAAGGGCGGAAAATTTACCGGGCTGGCCGGCCCCATCCGCTAGCGGCCCCCCTTCAGCATGCGATCCCGGAGGAGAGGCTGTCTGCCCGGGACGCATCTAGCGCAGGATTCCTCTCCCCCGGGACGCGACCCGCAGGACGGATACATGCTGCGCCGTAGAGCGTTTCTCCGTGGAACCGAAGGTCCCCTCGCAGCTGAGCCACGGTCTCTCCTTCGTTGGGGAACCAGAGGTTCCTAGCCGGCTGAACCCCGGTGCAGCCATCAGCATTCCGATGCAGCACCCGTTTCCTGGAACCCCAGGGACGGCATACCCGGGACGGGTTGGAAAGCGAGGTATGCGATGAACACCGATCCTCAACCTTCCGCATGGGCCCGTGCATCGATAAACGGGTGCCAGCGTACTAGACTGGAGGCCTTTTAAACTACGTTTTGAGGACAACGGCAGGCAGACCTGCGAGGTGCTGCACCAACCAGGCATATTCACGCGGAGACTTCCAGAATCAGCATGGCTGCAGCAAGGATTTATATTTGTACGTTTTTATGTACGGTAAGATCGATACATGACATCGGTTGCAGCCCCGTATCCCCTGCCAGGATCCTACCTCTCTGCCGCCGACCTATACACGCTCCTGCAGCTCACAGATATGGCCGTTGCAGCACTGGAACGGCAGGACTTCGTTCAGTTGGATGCCGCCCTGACTCGAATCTGCGGTATCCGGAGGCGGTACGGAGACGTGCGCAGACTGGTCGATTCGCTCTCCCGCCGCCGCTCCATTACTCCGGCAGGAGTCCCCCACGATTAGGCCCGGTCCAGCTCGCTCCCATCCATCCGCCACTCCCATGCCGGCGTTCAGGGCGGAAGCAGGTAGGGAGGCCGATGCCATCGCAGCTGCATTCTCTCCGTGCGTCCCGATGACCCCTGCACAGTGCATTGCACGGATTCCGGGGGATACCCCGCCTTCGCAGGTGTTCGCAATCCTCCTGTCTGCCGCCTCCCGGTATTCGAATGTGCCGCACGCGGGGTAGGGAGGGAAGGGCAGTCGCCCCTCCATGTCCCCCTCACCGGGTCCCGGAAGGCCGGGGAGACTGAAACGCCAAATCGGGGACCTGGGGTCCCCGTTGCGCATCCGAACGGGATCGTGCAGACTGCCAGCCTCCGATTTCTGTGGAAGCCCGCTCTGACCGCCGGGAGAAGGGGTTCAACCCGCGATGGTTCGGACTGCCCCGACGGGGCCGACCTCGCCCCCTGCCCGCCGGGGGGCTTATCTCGGAGTTCACCCATTCCCGGTACCGGGGAACGGTCGTCTTTGATCGGACCACCGGGAACATTTTTCAATGCGCAGGGTGTGATCGGTGGCGAAAATGCATATTACGCTCACCGTATTTGCCATCGGCTTTGCACCCGGCGTCTTCTGGCTGTGGTACTTCTATTCCCGGGACAGAATCGAACCGGAGCCGCGGGCGATGGTGGCGAGGATTTTCCTCTACGGGATCCTGATCGCGTTTCCCGTCGCCATCATCGAAGGCATCCTGGCAGGGGTGGCCGGAATTCTCTTCACATCGGCGATCGGCGCATTCCTGCTTGCCGTCGCGATAGCGCCCCTCGTCGAAGAGTATGCCAAATTCTGCGTCGTCCGGAACACGGTGTACGAGAACAGGGAGTTCAGCGAACCCATGGATGGCATCCTGTACGGCGCCGCAGCAGCGCTCGGTTTTGCCGCCATCGAGAATGCATGGTACATCCTCTACGCGTTCCTCTCCTCGCCGGTCGATGCAGTGACCACATACACGTTTCGCGCACTCGTATCCGTCCCCGCACATCCGCTCATATCCAGCATGTGGGGTTTTTCCCTCGGACAGGCAAAATTCGGGGCGGCTCCGAATCCCGAGGGAGCGATCGTGCGCGGCCTGCTCCTGGCAATGTTCTTCCATAGTGTCTTCAATCTCCTGGCCAGCATCCAGCTCTTCATCGGTCTTGTCGCTCTCGTATTCTTTCTGGTGCCGATCCTGTGGCTCCTGGTGAACCGCAACATCCGCACCGCATTGGAGGAGAACCCATAGCGGCATTCTGTTGTTCCATCCGGAAATCCCGTCGATCGTTTCCGACCTGCAGAACCCTCCTGGAGAACATCCCGGCGGGAGGGCCGGCAGACGGGAATCATACCGGTTTTTAACCCAGCAGGTCCGATTCTATCGGCGGAGCATGAGCGAGAGGATCGGGAGATGGAGGGGGCTGTTGCGCCGCGGGCATCTACCGGGCAACCCGGATCTTCCGGAAAGTGCCTCCACGGTGCATCCCCAAAGGATACCGGCTGGCCATGACTGGCCAGCCGGGCGACCGCGAGAAGCGGTGCCGATCGTCTGGATCGAGCCCGCCCGTGGAAAGACGGAACCGCAGGAGAGGCATGCCGTCGCGGAGGGGCAGGATACAGGATCGGCCCGGCTCCGAAGAGACGATCCCGTCGAGGGGGATCCGCAGGCGGACGCCTCCCGAGAGATCAGGATCGCTGATCCTGTTGAGGATGCCGTTGCCGCAGTGAGAGCGGGAGTCCTGGAGGCAGCGGACCTGCTGCTATCCCCCGACCGCACGCTCTGGGAGTGCATGCGCCATGGCATCCTTCCGCCCGATGCCAGCGCATATCTCCTCGAGGCCAGGATTCTGCTTCTGCGGGCGGGCATATGCGAAAGCGGGCAGGGCTGTGCGCATTCCCGGCTCTCAGAACTCTCCTCCCGTATTGCACTCGCGAGGGGAAAACTGGAGAAGAGCCTGGAGAGGGTGGATACCGCAGGAAAATGTGGGGACGGGGTCGCCTGCACGCTGAAGGAATTGGGAGCGCCGATCGTCGAGGTGATCGGACGGCTCGCCGCTCTGGAATCCCTCGTCCGCGAGGCGGGAGGATCGGGTGGCGGGGCGACGGACTGCATGGATGGAGTCGATGCTCCCACGATGCCGGTGGTAGAGAACGACGCTCGAACCCGAAGCCCGCGGGGGAGATCCCCTCCTGCGGGTTCGAGCGTCGCACGCACGCGGGCGATGGCAAAGATAGAGATCCGCTGCGGCGAGGAGGGCGTAGGAGTCTACTCCTGCGCTGAAAATAACGCTGTCGCGAATCCCCCGCGCTCTCGCCCGGGGAAAGGGGAGATGCTCCCGGAAGAGGGGATCCCCGCAACGAGGGGAGGGCGGCGAGCTTCCGTGCCGCAGATCTCCGAGATCCCCGCAGTTCCGCTGCGGCAGGGATCGAAGGCGGAAGACCGCCCCCGCGGTTTGCCGGCATGGAAAACATCGGAACTGGGCTTCTACAGCCGCCCGCGGGAGGCGTCTCGGAAGGCAGAAGAGGGCGTTGAGATTCGGCGGAGCGACGTGGATGTCTATCTCCTCGTCGAGGATCTCAACGCCCGGGGAAGGGAGTACCGACGAACCGGCAGGCACGAGGAGGCGCTCTCCTGCTTCGATCGCGTCCTGGAGATCGACCCGGATCATCCGGTCGCCTTGACCAACCGGGGCATCGTCCTTCGCCAGGTTGGAAGGCTGGAGGAAGCCGAAGCCTGTTTTAACAGGGTGCTTTCCCGTACACCTTCCAGCGCCGCGGTCTGGATGCAGAAGAGCCTGCTCTTGATCCAGCTTGAGCGGTTTCCGGAAGCCCTGCAGTCCCTCGATCGGGTTCTGGCACTCGAACCCGACCGCGGGATCGTATGGAGGTACCGGGCAGATGTCCTTCAGAAACTCGGAAAAACATCCGAGGCTGCCGATAGCCGGGAGCGGGCCCGGCTCCTGGATGCAGGTAACTGATCGATTCTCGCACCCCGCCTCCGAATCACCCATATACTTTATGGCACACATGTACTGGTACGGAGCTGCCATGGACTTCCTGCCATTCATCGATGTTGGCCAGAATATGCAGGCGATCATCGGGGACTATGGCAGCTGGACATACATCATCTTCTTCCTCCTTATCTTCCTCGAGGCTGGAATCGTATTCACGCCATTCCTGCCGGGGAACACTCTCCTGTTCGTTGCCGGGGCGCTTGCCGCCAGCGGTAGCCTCGATCTCGGCTGGCTGATCGTCGTCTTTCTCTCGGCTGCAGTTGCCTGCGACACGGTGAACTATGGGCTGGGCAGGCATCTGGGACCGCGCATATTCGAATCCCGCTATCTCCGTGCGGTGCGGGGGGACTATCTGGAGAAGACCCGCAGATTCTATGCCAGCTACGGGGGAGCGGCCATCGTCCTGGCGAGACCGTTCCCCTATATCCGAACGTTCACGCCGTTCCTCGCCGGCACGGTTTCGATGCCCTATCGACGATTCCTGCGGTACAGTATCGTCGCATGTACCGCATGGGCGCTGCTGTTCCTCCTCGGAGGCTACTTCTTCGGCAACCTTGGCATCGTCAGGCAGGGGATCGGACTGCTGGTATATGCATTCGTTCTCCTGACGGTCATCACTGCGGCGGTGATCGCCGTGAAATTGACCCGCATCGTCCGAACATCCGCCTGAAACGAGCCGCGCCTGTCCGAACGGGGTTCGCTGGGGCATCCGCAACACCTCTCCGGCAGGCAGCCCAATCGTCTCCCGACTGCCAGATCCCCCACCCGGATGACGATACGCAGCGTGCCGGTTCCGGGAATCCCATCGCCCTCGATGCCGCAGTACGTCCCGAACCCCGGTCTTCTGACGGGTGGATCAGCGGCGGCAGCATCCCTTGAACGGACAGGCGGTGCACGCGCAACGTCGGCAGATGCCGGTTGGTCGCCCGAGAGGATAACCCTGGTTATAAAGCTGACGATATGAAACCTGACCCCTATGGTGCTCTGTTCTTCCAGCAAAGAAAGAAATTTGCATGCTCCTGCCGGAATGCATCTGCGCGGATGGCGATTCGCCCTCATGGGACAATCATGCCGGAATCATCCTTTTTATCCCCAAATATTGTCCTGTTTTCAGAATACGAGGATCTTAGTAATGCAATAAATTCCCGTTACCATCATAATGCTCCTCAGAAAATTCTCTTGGCACAATATGCGGGATGCTGGCTCTGCAGGAGCGACCTGAGAGGACAGAGTAACGAGAACTGCAGCGGCGCCCTTCGCACAGAGATGAGAGCGGAATGAAGCTGACGGATGTCAAGGATACCCTCACCGAGGAGGAGATCCGGCGCGGACTGAACGCGGTAATCAAGGATGGTCTCACCACGCAGACGATGACCACTCTCACCGGCGGGATCTTCCTGGTAGCATTCGCTCTCCAGCTGGGTGCATCGAACCTGATGATTGGACTCCTCTCCGCGCTGCCGCCGCTTGCCCAGTTGATCCAGATCCCCGGCGTGTACCTGGTCGAAAAGTACCGCGCGCGTCGGGCGATCTCCGTCTACGCATCCGCCCTGAACCGATCCCTCTGGCTGCTTGTCGCTGCCATCCCGCTCCTGTTCAGCGGCAGCACAGGCATAATCGTCCTCGTCGGTGCAGTCTTTCTGAACGCGGCGCTCGGCTCCATCGGGGGGTGCAGCTGGAACTCATGGATGCGGGATCTGATCCCGCAGGATCGCCTGGGAGCGTTCTTTTCCAAGCGGATGTTCCAGGCAACCTGCCTCGGGATCGTCGTCAGCTGGACTGCAGGCATGTTCATAGATCACGGCGGGTTTCTCTTCCCGGAGAATGCAGTCTACTGCTACTCGATCCTGTTCGTCATCGGATTCATTGTCGGTATGGTCGGCCTGTACTACCTTTCTATCATCCCGGAGCCGCGCATGGAGACCTATATGAAGGATCCCTCGTTCTATCGCCTGCTCCTGCAGCCGTTTGCGGATTCGAACTTCCGCCAGCTTATCCGGTTCATGGGATCCTGGAACTTTGCCATCAACCTGGCATCGCCGTTCTTCACGGTGTACATGATCCAGATCCTGCACCTCCCGATGTCGGCGATCGTAGCGCTCTCCATCCTTAGTCAGATGACGAACGTTGCATTCCTGCAGATCTGGGGAAGGTTCTCGGACCGGTTCAGCAACAAATCCGTGCTGCAGGTCTGCGGGCCCCTGTTCCTGATCTGCATCTTTGCGTGGACATTCACGACGATGCCCGATGCCCACATCCTGACGATGCCCCTTCTCGTCGCTATACATGCGTTCATGGGAGTCTCGACAGCCGGCGTGACCCTGGCATCCGGGAACATCGGTCTAAAGCTGGCTCCCAGAGGGCAGGCAACCTCGTACCTGGCCGGCAACAGCCTGGTGAATTCTATCGCCGCCGGAGTTGCGCCGGTAATCGGGGGAGTCCTCGCGGACTTCTTCTCGTCGAGGGAACTCTCATGGACGCTCCGCTGGACGAGCCCCTACAATGATCTGACCTTCCAGACACTGGATCTGACGCACTGGGACTTTCTCTTCGCGTTCGCGGTCATCATCGGCATCTACTCCATGCACAGACTGGCATTGGTGCAGGAGATGGGGGAGGTCCGCGAGAAGGTGGTCGTTGAGGAGCTCTTCTCCGAAGTGAAGCGGGAAATGCGCAACTTCTCCACTGCTGGCGGACTCCGCTACATGATCCAGTTTCCCTTCTCGGCGGTCAACAACCTCCGGGAAAAGGTGCGGCAGGCGCAGCAGAACGGGCTGTCCACCGAATCGCTGAGCAGCGGCGTGGATACCATCCTGCGGTGCCTGCAGTTCCGATGATCGGCATGATTTCGCAATTGTGCACGACCTGCCCCTGGCCATTCGTCGGGAAAGGGACAGGGAATCGGAGGGATTGGCGGGGAGTTCGGGGAGACTCGAAACCGTTGATCGGATCGCTCTCGAGCATCTCCGGAAGAGAGGAGGGCTGCCACCTGTCCCTCCTGCGGTTCCCGTCGGAGCAGAACCCCGGCGGGGATTGGGGTGATGAGCGGCGGCAGGAGATATGGCCCTGATGAACGGGATTCCCCCAACGCGTGATCTCTCGAGCACGACGAATCTCTCCCGTCACATGGTTCAGGTTGTCCTTCTCGGCAAGGAAAGTTTTCCCGGAACATGCACCATAGGGATCAAGACCACTATGCGAGCCTGTGATCGTCAGGCATTGGATAATCGAGATACTGGCGCGGACGAGATCCGGAAAGGAGAACGTGAGACAGACGAGGCGCACTTCGGAGGTCCGAGGAAAGAGAGGAGAGGGAATAAGCGGGAGACATGGCCCATCGAATTCGGCATGCCCGAGAGAGGAGGAGAGGTTTCGGCGGGGGATCGCCCGGGACGTCTCTGCAGCGAACTCCTCCACGACAGAAACGGTGAAGAGAGCGAGGAGAGGCTCTTTCGTGGTTACCGAAAGGTGGGAGGGCTGCGACACAGGCCCTATGGCGACGCGCATCGGAGCGTCTACGCTGCACGTCCGAGAGCGGGACCGCCCATGTCAGCGGGATCGAGGCATTCCGGCCGTTTGCCAGAGTGACCGATCGAACATCGCGGGATCACGAAGGTGAAGCTCCTCGTTCACGGAAGAGGGAATGGCGATGGAAAACAACAGAGAGGAAGATGCTATTTGATGTATTGGTCGGTTCGATGCCTGACGGGGGTGCGTTGGTGGGAAAAGTTAAATAATCACCGAAATTTATTATCCTGCCGGACCAACCATGCCGGCGAAATCGGTGCAGCCTTGCAGCCCGCACGGACATTGAAGAGCGATGCTTCGGGGCATCCACGGGGGCAGCAGTGAACGAAACGGATATCGTCCCGGTTCCCAATGATCTGGTGATCGAAGTCCTCTTCGCGCTTCTGATCGTCCTTGGCTCCATCGTTCTCACCCGCGCACTCTTCTTCTTCATCAAGCGGTATCTCTCGCGGTTCACCGTATGGACGGAGACCTCGCTCGACGACGAACTGCTCGCCGTTCTGCAGAGGTTCGTGCCCGTCGTGGTGATCCTGGCAGGCTGTTACCTCGGTCTGATCACGATCTCGCTCTTCGATCCGTATGCGGCACTCCTGAACGATCTCTTCGCCGTCCTCATCGTTCTCCTTTCCGCGTACCTGTCGGCCCGGATCGTCCACGTCATCCTGCACTGGTATTTTGATGAGTTCAGGAGCAGGACAAAGGCCGAGCTGGACGAGCACTTCATCCCCATCTTCCGGATTGCCATCACGCTCTTCATCTATCTGATCGCCCTCATCCTCGTTTTGAGCATCCTCGATCAGGAGGTGTCGCCATTCCTGGCAACGCTGGGAATCGGCGGCATAGCAGTCGCCCTGGCCGTGCAGGAGCCCCTCAGCAACTTTTTTGCCGGGTTCTACCTCAGCATCGATCGGCCGGTCAAGGTCGGCGAGCTGATCCGTCTTGAGAGCGGCGAAGAAGGCTACATCGAGGAGATCGGGTGGAGAAGCACCCGCATCCGCTCCCCATCCAACACCACCATCGTGATCCCCAACTCCAGGCTCGGCCAGTCGATCGTGACCAACTACGATCGCCCGACGCCGTTGATGGGATTCGGCATACCACTGGGAGTCAGCTACGCAAGCGACCTCGATAGGGTGGAGCGGATAACCATCGAGGTGGCGTCCCAGGTCATCTCCCGCGTACCCGGGGCAGTGCGGGATTTCCAGCCTCTCGTCCGCTACAGCGAGTTCGGGGCAACGAGCATCCGCTTTTCCGTGATCATGCAGGCAGAGACGGCCACGGACCGCTTTCTCCTCATCCACGAGTTTATCAAAGCCCTGAAGAAGCGCTACGATGAGGATGGGATTCAGATCGCATATATGCCTGCATGGATGGAGTACATGGCTTCGGGAAAAAGACCCTGATGCTCCGTAACTGATTCCCCGGCGCGGAAAAAGAGGGGAGGGCGTCCCCGTGAGGAGATGGGAGATCCCTGCACAGCCATTTCATGGACGCTAATCCCGGCGTTCCGCCCGCGATGCTGGCTCTTCCTGGTACAGGGCAGGATCTCCCGACTCCGCAACCAAAGGGGCAGGGCTGATGCGTGAACGAAACCTGTCACGGCTCCACGCGAGGATGGACCATCGTGCGCGAGAAATCTGCGAGCCGGCCCGGATGCCTGAATCGCATCGACCTTGCTGTTCCCGCCGCTTCCTGCCGCACCAACGAGAGGGGCGCTCACCCCTGTGCGATAGGAACTATTCCGGAATGCACAAACGGGCGATCCTGTTCCCTCCTCGCGGGAACGTCTGTGAACGATCCCCGAAATGGTACCCACTCATCGGCTGTATGAAGTATTCGCATCTCAGCCGCCGTGGCAGAGTATCGCCAACTGTTGACGTCCGAATAGGCTTCCCGGGAATCCAGGGGATCGGGGGCCGATTCTGCCCGGCCGATCCCCGTTCGCCCTCCCGCACCTCTTCCCATGCGGAGACAGGCAGAACGGCCCTGGCGGAATCTCCCGCTCCACTGCAGGCAGGATTCAGGATATCCGCTCGACATGCTGCGTCATGCATGCGGCACGGCATCCCGGCTGCGGACCGGCAACATACAGCCATTCCCGGGGCCGATGGTTTCTGCAGATCTCCGGTTTCGTCTCCTGGATTCTGCAGAGCAGCCGACCGGACGCCGGTTCGAGGAAAGGGCAGCATTCCAGCCGAACGCCCGTCCGCGGATCCACCCAGAAGTCGGCAAACGGCACCCTCTCCAGCTCTTCCCTGCTCAGGCTGTTGCAGGAGACCGCCAGACCTTCCCTCCGAGGAATGGAGAGATGCCGCAGTATATCGGATCGCCCTTCATCGAACCAGCGGAGCAGATCGGATCGTTGTGCAAATCGCAGCCCGCGATACTGCAGGCAACACCACCCGCAGCAGAGGCACTCGAGATCATCGCCCTGCATGACTCCGCTCCGGATCCGTCGTGTCCTGCACGGGACAGTCCTGCAGGTCGTGCTGATCGGCACGAACGTATAGCGCCAGAGAGAAGCGAGGGATCGTCAGGTCCTGCGGGGCATCGATGCGCTCCGGCATCCGGGAACCGGGGCCTCCCCAGCCCTCTGAAGCGGAATCTACGGACATCAGCCACGGTCCGCCCGGGAGATCCCCCCTGAATGCGACATCCCGCATATTGTAGTTGAAGATGCAGAATGCACCACTCCCGCCATACCACCGGTGGAGAAACACGAGCCGCTCCTCCTCGAGCCCCCATACATCCGTATTCTCCCTCGCCGAATGCGAAAGTGCGGGAATGGTCTTTCGCAGACGGAGGAGCGTTGAGTAGAATTTCAGAAGCACCGCGTGCTTCCCTGCCTTTCTCCTCTCCCAGACCAGCCGGGATCTCTCGAACGTCTCCACTGCCTGGGGATTGGGCGGCTCTCCGGACCACTGAAGAAGCTCCTCGAAGTCCATCCTGCGTCCGCGGATGCATGCGTCGATCAGTTCCGGATCCGAGTAACTGACGAAGAAGAGGAAGGGCGATCTCTCGCCGTACTCCTCTCCCATGAATAGCAGAGGGATGTACGGGGAGAGAAGGACGGTGCCGGCGGCTAGTTTCTGGGCCTCGAAGGGGACCAGTTCGCCGATCCGCTCCCCGAGCATCCGGTTGCCGATGAGATCATGGTTCTGGATGAACGCGATCAGTTTGGATGGATGAATGTCTGCCGTAGAACTCCCGTACCGCCGTTTCAGGCTGGGACAGTACTGCCCCGAGTATACGAAGCCCTCTTTCAGCGTTTTCACCAGATCCCCTGTAGCGCCGAAGTCCTGCCCGTACCCGAGCGTTCCCCCTCCCAGAATGGCAAAGATCGCATGGTGGAAATCGTCGCACCAGGTTGCATCCATGCCGTATCCTCCGCACTCGCGGCTGCGGATATACCGCGTATCGTTCCAGCTCCCTTCTGCGACCAGATGGATCTCTCTCCCCTGCTCGGCCGAGAAATCCCTCACCCTCTCGACGACCTCTTCCAGAAAGTGCTTGGCGCTGAAGTCGAAGATGAAGTGCACGGCATCGATCCGCAGTCCGTCGATATGGTAGTCTCGGAGCCAGAAGAGGACATTCTCCAGGAAGTAGTTCCTCACCTCGTCCGAGTAGGCCTGATCGAAGTTCACGACCTTTCCCCACGGGCACCCGTACACGCCGGTCCAGTAGGGGCCGAACTCATGGAAATGCGTTCCTTCGGGGGAGAAATGATTGTAGATGACGTCCAGATGCACCGCGATGCCATGCTGATGGCAGGCATTGACCAGCCGCTTCAGTCCCCTGGGACCGCCATAGGTGTTCTGGACGGCAAAGGGGTACACCACGTCGTATCCCCAGTTCCTCCCCCCGGGGAACTGCCCGACTGGCATGAGGACGATCGTATTCACCCCCACATCCCGGAGGTCCTCGAGGCGGGGCAGGATGCTGTCAAAGGTGCCCTCGGGGGTGAACGTTCCCACGTGCAGCTCGTACAGCACCAGCTCCTCCAGCGGTATTCCTCTCCAGTCGTCATCCGTCCAGAGGAACTCCGCATGATCCACCACCTCCGACGGCCCGAATATACCTTCCGGCTGGTAATGGGAGGCCGGATCCGGCCTCTCCAGCATATCCCCCAGCTGATACAGATACCGCGTCCCGGGAGGGATGCCATCGAGCGCCGCGGTCCAGTAGCCCCATGAGTCTTTGACCAGAGGAACGGTGCAGTTCAGCGGCGAGACGGTGTGCACCGACACCTCCTCGAGAAAGGGCGCCCAGACGATGAACTCGCATCTACTGTTTCCAAGATACCGGGCTCCGAGCCGCACCTCAAACCTCCTGCATTCACGATGACGCTCTCTCCATCACCGAGAGGGTGGAGAGTCTCCCCCTCTACTCTCCTGCCCGATGGATCAGTTCAGTCCGCAGGTCTGGTAGACCTCGATGAGTTTGTCGGTGACGATATTCCATCGGAACTCGCTCTCGATCTTCTTTCGCCCCATCTCGCCCATGCGGGCCATGTCGTCCCAGTTGCCCATCGCCCCACGGATGCCCCGGGCAAGGGAGTTCGAGTCGACCTGCACTTTCACACCGTCCACACCGTGATCGATGTTCTCGGATAGACCTCCCACATCCGATGCAACGACGCACTTCTTTGCACTCCAGCCTTCAAGCAGGATCAGCCCGAAAGGCTCGTTCCTGCTCGGGATGGACAGGATATCGCAGGCGTTGAGAAGCCGAACGAATTCACGATCCGGCACATAGCCCAGGAATTGCGCATTGCCATTCAAATCCCTCACGCGCCTCTTGAGTTCGTCATGCATCTGGCCAGCACCGGCAAAGACGAACCGCGCGTCCGGCTCGCTCCGCAGTATCTTCGGGATCGCCTCGAGCAGGAGATCGGGGCCCTTCTGGTAGGTAAGCCTCCCGGCGAAGAGGATGAGCGGTGCATCGGTGGGAATTCCGTAATCCGACTTCACCTCTTCGGGATTGACGTCGAACGCGTACAGCTCAGGCTGAATGCCGTTTCGGACTACATCCACCTTCCACTCAGGAAGGCCGTAGAGGGATGTCACCTCCTTTTTCAGCGTCTGCGAAACTGTGGTGACTTTTCTGCTCAAAAGTCCTGCCTTGCGCTCCTTTTCTGAGATCTCCTTGAATATCCACTCGTTTCCAATCCTGTTTCCGTTTCTACCGAATTCTGTTGAATGAAAGGTGAACACGGTTGCATTGTCCTTCAGGCTCTCAAGGGCGTCGGTCACATGCCAGTCGTGAAAGTGAAGAACGTCGAACTCACCGTCCCTCTCCTCGGACAGGAAATCGTCCACCATCTGGAGACTCATATCTCTGCAGTATTCCACGATATTGGAACCCTTCGGGATACATCGATGGTAATACACGCCATTAATCACGGCTTCTTTCTCCTGCCCTTCGAGAGCAGGTGTAAAATAATGCACTTCATGGTTTCTCGCCGCATTTTCTGCCAGATTCGTAGCAGCAACGGCAAGCCCCCCCACCTTTACGGACGGGAGTGATTCCCAGCAAAAAACAGCTATTCGCAACCTGTCCATACCAGACCGCTCCTCCGAGCCCCATACTGCGGTAAACATAATAAACGTTTCTTCCACCGCATCTTCGCACCCGCGACAGAGCACCATAAATGCGGCGAATCGATGAAAGGAGTGGTCTTTCTTGGAATTTTTATCGTGGAAATCTCTGTGGGCGCGAAGGTCCGGAGAGTCTCCATCCCGCCTCCGCAGGTACGTCCCGCGTCAGGGGAAGCTGCAACGCACCGTTTAAAAGCCTTGCACGGCAGACCCCCTCCCAGCCTCGCTTCTTCGGGAGAGACTTCGAGAGGGATCGTGCCCGCGTTCAGCCATATATGCGATGCCATCAAAGGATTGCCGTTGTGGACGGAGGCTCTCTGCTCTGGCTCTCCTCGATCTGCTGGAGAGCTTCCTGCGCGTTCGAGCGAACGAGTTCGCTCGGGTCCGAGAGCAGACGCGTCAGGATCGGGATGGCATCCGAGCTCAGAACCTGTCTCACACCCCCCTTCTTCGCTACTGCACCGATAACCGAGGCCGCACCGCTGCGGATGATCTCCTCCTCGTCCGAGAGGTGCTCGATCATGCTCTTGAGACCTCCTGCCGCCAGGAACGTCTCCGGGTTCCAGTCAGGTTCCCATGCACTCATCGCGAGCGACTCTATCGCGTCCAGCCGCACTTTTCGGTCATCCGCGGAGAGGTCCTTCAGGATCATCTCCATCATCTTTATCTGTGCGTTCTTCTCCCGGGCCATTGGATACACCGACCTCTTCGAACGCACTGCATAGTGCCATGTGCTATTTAAACTTTGGGGAAAACCGAACAATCTGGTAAGAGGTTCGTATGGAAAAGCGGTCTGATTCTCGACCAGCCTTACCGCATGCACATCACCCACCCTTCAAGTCGTCCTCGCTGCCGGGGATGGCGGCACGGACTGCCATTCCGGTTATGATGCGGATCCTGTCCACAGGCTCCCGCATCGGGGAAGGCACGGTGCGTGACCACTCCCCAGTCCGCTCATCCTTGTGCGTACGGAGGACCGTTCCGGAATGCAACGGGAGATCTGTCTCCTGCAGACGGGACGATCGTCGTGCGGATCAGGCGGTCTGCCGAGGGTGAGAGATACTCTGTTCTCGACAGCCGGGCCTGTGGCACGCAGAGAGGAGAAGGCGCTTCCCTCTCCCGCCTTCACCGGACCGCACGTACCGGAGACCACGACGGGGCTCCTGCAGCACACGCGGCGAATTCTGTCCCCTTTCCTGGGAGCGGGGCCGATTGTCCTGAACGGCGGCAGACGCGGCGATGGTGCAGGCCTTTGGATCCCGGAACGCTCGTACAAGACGATCACAGAGCCCGGGAGCAGGCTCCGCCCGCCGCATACTTTAAATATTACACTCCAGCATACAGGTCCTGATGCTCCTGACCATTCTGCTGCAGATAGATGCCGGGATCATCCTCAATAACCTCTGGATCCTGCTCTTCATTCTCATATTCATCATCCCCATGGCACAGAGGTACGCGATCGAGTTTGCACGAAGGAGGCTTCTTTCGCAGTTCGGTCGGAAGAGGGGATCGCAGGTGATCACCCTCATTCATCGGCAGGAGACCATCAGTTTCCTCGGAATTCCTATAGCACGCTATATCGATATCGACGATAGCGAACAGGTGCTGCGGGCGATCCGCACGACCCCGAAAGGCGTACCCATCGACCTGATCCTGCATACGCCCGGGGGTCTGGCTCTGGCTGCAACCCAGATCGCCCTTGCACTCAAGGCCCATAGCGGAAAGAAGACGGTCATCGTCCCGCACTACGCGATGAGCGGCGGCACGCTGATCGCCCTCGCCGCAGACGAGATAGTCATGGACCCGTTCGCTGCGCTAGGTCCGGTAGACCCCCAGTTGATGGACAGTTCCGGCGTGTATCCCGCCGTATCGCTCGTGAAGGTGATGGAGAAGAAGAGCATCAACCGCATCGACGACAGGACGCTTGTGCTTGCCGTCGAAGCCAGGAAGGCCCTGAAACAGATGGAGGGTCTTGTTCGCAGACTGCTCGGGGATAGGTACGACAGCGCTACCATCGAGCGGGTTCTCCAGACGTTCGTCGCCGGGGAATACCCGCACGATCGGCCGTTCATGGCCGACGAGATGAAGGAGATCCTCGGAGACCGTCTGACCATGGACATTCCTCCCGAGGTGTTCCCGTTGATGAAACTCTACCGCATGGAAGTGGGCAGGAGAAGACCCGGGGTCGAGTATGTCCCGGCTGCGCCCAGGGAATGAGGATGAGCGTATCCGTATAGCGAGGGATGGTTCATGGTCGCGATCGGGGCGCTCTGGAATCTTCCCGCCTCCGACCTCCAGGGGGACATCAGGCGCCTCGGGACGAATGGCGGCAGGAGCGAAAGATTGCAGAGGGGGATCAGAGGAAGACGGCAGCGGCGAGCACGGTTGTCCAGAGTCCGTTCTTCTCCCCTTCGGCGGACTGGCAGATGTGCGTGGTCTTGAATATCTTGCCGCTCGCCTTGTATATCTGCTCACGCTCCTGCCATGCAGAGTTGGGATCGAACTCGATTCCCTGTGTCGTGGCGAGCATGGTGGCGGCGAGATCTTCGGCATACTCACCGGACTTCTGGCTGGTCTCTCCGAATGCGTGATGTTCCGATAGGTATCCGTATTCCTTCACGTCCCTGGGCAGTGCCAGACCGATTGCCGCGGAGATGAGCCTGTTGGGCTCGCACGTGTCGCTCCTTGCCATGACGACATAGGTGATCTGACCGGGCTGCAGCTGCCGCAGTCCTTCATCGACCGTGATGAGTCGGCAGTTGGGGGGGAAGATGCTCGATACGTAGACCAGGTTCAGTTTTTCGATTCCTGCCTTCCGCAAGGCGAGCTCGAACGATGCGAGCCGGTCTTTATGGACCCCGACCCCCTTCGTGAAGAAGCACTTCTTTGGGACGAACATAATTTTCAATTTTTCATGTTGATCGGTTTAAAGGTTTAGTCCAGTACCGAGAGGCACGGAGTACGGCCTTCCGCCGTGCTCCGCATCAAATACCTGCATCCATCCCCCGATGCATCGATAAAGCCCCTTGCATTCGGATTCCGTGCTGCCTGGATCCCATTCTCCGTGCAGTCCATCCTGCGCTGGATACCGATGGGGGGAAGGGGTGCGCATCCGGCAGGGTACATGCCGAGACGATCCGCTGCGCCTGCACGGCAGAGGGGGATTGCCGGGGATAGTCCCGCCGGGTTCCGCATCCAGGGCACCGAGGACGCGCCGTCCGGGGAACGGGCAGGCTTCCCGTTCCGAGCATTTCCCGTATAGCAGTATATGGTTTATTGCTGTCTCGCGGACCCTCTCATCCCAGCAATCGCATGAGGGGGTTCGATGGAAAGAATCGCCCCTCGGACATCCTCCAGCATGGTGAATCGACGATGGAGGTGCGTTCCCGTATCCGCCGGGGAGAGAGCCGGATCCCTTCTTGCGACTCTCCGGCACTTCCCCGATATACCCGCATCCGGTTTATCCCTGATGCCTCCTTCGTACTCGCCGGTGAGAACGGTTGCGCGAGAACGTGCCCCCCAGCGCGTGCCCTACCGGACGGTACGAGAATCCCGGGAGACCCCGAAAGCGGGGACGCAGGAGCCCGTCTGGCAAACTCAGCGCCACTGGAGAGATATACCTCTGACAAAGACCTGCGCCACGGCGTCGGAGAAGAGCGGAACCGGTCGGAGGGCCCTGCTCAAAGAGAGACGGAACTGTTATCCGCGATCGCATGACGAATCCGACAGCGATGCCCTTTCATCGATGGGCAGATCGTCATGTACCTTCGCGGCAAAGCGTGGGAGGGGAGGACGAACGCTTCCGTGGACGTGCAACCAGCGCTCTCCTCTTCGGGGAGGTCTGCCCCATTATTTCGCAGAACATCCATTTTGCGAAAAAGTTTATTTATTACCAGAAACTAAATTTCAACCATGGAGAACGGCTTTTTTTCCGAGTGGCTCACGCGCTACCAGTACCACCTCCGCATGCGGAATTACTCGCCCAGGACCATCGAAACATACAGCGGCGTGATCCGCTACTTCGCCTGCTACGTCTGGCTGCGCAGAAACTCCGATCCGGAGAAGCTGGTGTTCTACTGGAAAGATCTCGGCCAGGCCCGCATGGATACCGAGGTCAGCGTGACACCCGTCCTCATCAACGACTATCTCGCCTTCCTCACATCGCTCCGCACGTACAAGCCCAAGACACTCCACCGCATCATCTCCACGCTCAGTTCTTTCTACCGTTTCCTGCAGTCGCAGGAGGCGATTGCAACGAATCCCGCTGCGAATGTCGAACGCCCGAAGATCAAGAATCAGGAACTGGTCTACCTCAAACACAGCCAGGTGATGAGGCTCCTCGATTCGATAGACGCCATTCGGGACCGCCTTATCGTCCGGATCATCTACGCCACGGGCGTCCGCGTTTCCGAGCTGTGCAGCATCCACATTCGGGATATCGATTTTGAGGAGCGGACAATCCGGATAAGCGGAAAAGGAGACAAAATACGAACCGTTTTTGTGGACGATGAGACACTTCGGGAGATCGAGGAGTACCTGGGGAATCGCATCGACGGCCCCCTCTTCGAAGGCCAGCAGGGAAAGCCCCTCTCCTCGCGGATGGTCCAGCTGATCTTCAGACAGTATGCCCCGCCCGGCATCACCCCCCACAAGATCCGGCACAGCTACGCGAGCGAGCTCTACAGGCGGTCGAAAAACCTGCGCGTGGTGCAGGAGAATCTGGGTCATACTTCGATCAAAACGACCGAGATCTACCTCCACACCGATCTCGACGAGCGGAAACGCGTTTACCGGGAGTATTTCCCCCTTGGCAACGGTAAATGAGGAAGGGACGGATCCCGCCACCCGAGGTAGACCATAAACCGCATGCTGCTATATGCAATGCACAGTGCGGTCAACCCTCTTCCTATCGCACCTCCCGTGGCGAATCCACCTCCACGGCATATCCACTCTCCGCGAGAGCTGCCCGTAGTTTCTCGATGTGCTCGAACCCCCGGGTTTCCACCTCTAGCTCCACCCCGGAGATGTGCAGAGGCAGATCCCAGGTGCCCCGTGCATGGCGAATGTGGAGGACATTGCCGTCCAGACGGGCGACGATGGCAAGGAGCCGCGCCAGTTCGTTGGGAACATCGGCGAGGCAGACATGGAACCGGGCGATCCTTCCGCTGCGAAACATCCCCCTTCGGATGATGCGCGTGAGCAGCGGTGCATCCAGATTCCCGCCGCTGACGATCAGCACGACGGACTCCCCCTCCCGGATCCTCACGTCTCCCGAGAGGAGGGCAGCCAGGGGAGCGGCTCCCGCCCCTTCGGCAAGCACCTTCTTCCTCTCCAGCAGCAGGAGGATCGCATCGGCGATCTGATCCTCGGTTACGAGCATAACCTCATCCACGAGTTCCTGCAACGCAGGGTAGTTGAGATCTCCCACTTTCCGGACCCGGATGCCCTCTGCAATCGTCTGCCCCGCCTCCACCTCCACCACGCCGCCCTGCTGTTTCGCACGGTAGGCGCACGGACATGCCTCCGCCTGGACTCCGACGATGCGGGTTTTAGAGCGGAGCGCTTTTGCTGCTGTCGCGATGCCGTTTATCAGGCCCCCGCCTCCCACCGGAACGATAAACACATCCGCATGCGGAAGGTCCTGGAATACTTCCAGGGCAATCGTGCCCTGACCGGCAACGATGGCCGGATCGTTGTAAGGATGAACGAAGGTCCTTCCCTCTTCCGCCAGTCTCCAGGCGAGCTCCAGACTCTCGTCCAGATCCCTGCCATGGAGGATCACCTCAGCCCCGTATCCCTTCGTCGCCTGCTGTTTGCTGTGGGAGACCCACTGCGGCATGACGATCGTGGCCGGAACCCCCGCCTGCGCTGCCGCCAGCGCCACCCCCTGGGCATGGTTGCCGGCCGAAGCCGCCACAACACCGGAAGGGCCGATTCTGTCCCTCTCCGAGAGGATCTTGTTTGCCGCTCCGCGCACCTTGAAGGATCCCGATCTCTGCATCGTCTCAAGCTTGAGGTACACGCTCGCCCCGCTCATCGCGGAGAAGGTGGGGGAGTATACGAGAGGCGTTCTGATCACCCGATCCCGAATCGTCCAGGCCGCCTGCTGTATATCGAAAAGGGAGACCATACGGTTATCTGTTGCAACTCAGGCATATGGTTCTTTGGACGGCAGGGAGACCTCGCTCGGCACTCCGTTTCGCCGATCGGCGGAGAGGAGCTACATCTTTCAACCCTATGCCGCTATACGGCTGATACGGGGTCGCCCCGATCCGTATCCTCGTGGGGGAATCGTCCGGGCCGGTAAAGGCGCGCCTTCCCCGAGATGCGCAACCCTGCAAAAAGAACGGAGTGTCAGGCCGACGCCTGCGGAGTGGATACCTTCTCAATGATGTGGGCGACCCAGCTGATCTCCTCCACCAGGAGACGGATGATGTCATCGAGAGTTATGATGCCGACCAGTCTGCCTTCCGCGTCCACGATAGGGAACCGACGCAGGTTCCAGTCGCGCCCGAACTGCATCGCCTCGTACAGCCCGGTCCTCTCGTCCAGCACGAGGGGATCCTCCGACATTATCTCCGTGACGGGCGTTCTCTCCGGATCCCGGAACTTCGTCAGCACCCGAACCACGAGATCCCTGTCCGTGATAACCCCGACAGGGCGGGAGTCCTCCACGATCACCACCATATCCGCATTCTTCTCTTCCATCAATCGTGCGGCATCATATGCCGTCGATTGCAGGGGGAGTGTCGCAACATCCCTCTGGCAGCATTCCAGCAATGGCATCCTTCCACATCCAGGACCTAATGAGGGACGTAATGGTCAAGGAACTATTTCAATGTAGCTTATCAATCCAGAATTCCCGATTTCCAGGAAGGAATCAGGGTATGGAGCCATTATCGCCAGCAAAATCGCTCTCGGGATTCGTACGCCGTAAACCAGCAGCTGCGATATCGAAAAGAGGTGAGATGCTGTCAGCGGTAGACGGGAGGATACACCCCTCCATGGCCGCGGTAGGGCAGCAGCACCTGGTTGATCTGCGTGTCGATATCGGTCAGGCGGTTCATGACGATCTTGCGGGAGGATACGGTGTAGAGCACATCGTCCATGTACAGGGATCTGCGAACGGCGGAAGGCGACCCCCAGTAGTAAACCGGTGCATCCTCGTCTTCGTGCGTAACGGTTCCCCTCAGCTCGAATCCGCTCTCCGGTGCGATGGAGAAGACGTAGGCTCCCTGCCATATCTTCTGGGCGTACGAGCCGTACTTGCTCTCGGGATTCGCGACCCTCTTCACCTCGCGGACCGGTATGACCAGGATATTCTTCTCCTTATCGAAGAGAAACGCCTTATGATCGTACAGGGCCTCGGAATCTGTCCCGCTTTCGCCGATCTCCACCCGATCCAGAAGCTTCGGGTTATTGACATCCGTCACGTCGAAGAGGGCGATCTTCAACCCCTCGACCGAGATGCCCCCCCACTGGTTCTCTGCAGTCTCTTTTCCGATGCCGATGATGTGGTTGTTGTCATAGGGGTGGAGGTAGTCGGAGTAACCGGGGATCTTCAGCTTGCCCAGTATGCCCGGCGCTTTCGGATCCGAGAGATCGATCACGAAAAAGGGATCTATCTTCTTGAACGTGACCATATAGAGGCGGTCGCCGACGAAGCGCGTCGCGTAGATCTGCTCATCGGGCGCTATATAGCGGAGCTCCCCGAGCGTCCTCATGTCCTTCCCGAGCACGGAGACGGTGCTGTACTGGTAGAAGTCCGCCTGCCTGTACTGGTAGGAATTCGTCTGCGCCCAGCCAGAGACCGTGGT
This sequence comes from Methanomicrobiales archaeon, assembly GCA_030019205.1. Taxonomy (NCBI): domain Archaea; kingdom Methanobacteriati; phylum Methanobacteriota; class Methanomicrobia; order Methanomicrobiales; species Methanomicrobiales archaeon. The sequence goes on along the minus strand of JASEFH010000001.1, from coordinate 31,495 downwards.
TGCCACGCGGAGGTTGCCCTCCCATTCGTCCATCGAGAACTGGTTCAGGAGGCGGCCCGCCACCTCGCCCATCCCCGCGTACGAGATCTCGCCGCGATCGATCTCAAACCTGTGGATGATCGTCGCTTCCTCCTGCACCACCCCTGCGGGAGCAGCCCTCTCTTCCGCCGCTCCTGCCGTCCACGGACCCCGGCTCTCCTTCTGGTAGGCCATGTACAGGTTGTCGCGGGAGACGTACAGCGTGGTGGAGTAGCCGAGCATGAAGGTCTCCGCCGTCACGGACCTATCGTTCAGGATGTCGAAGGAGGACAGGGTGTAAAAGGTATACGATGAACAGGGGATATCGAAGTAATAGACGTCGGGCGATTTCACGACCTTCTCGCCCTCCCGCACCTCCGGCATGACAACCGTGTCACGGTACCAGGGAACCCCTTCGCTGGTGACGACATAGATGTCGCTGCCGATCATCCGCGCATCGTAGTAGGACCCGCTCAGCCCGATGTCCCGGATCTGCTTCGGAGCGGACCTGTTCCGAACGTCGTATACGGTTGCATGGGTCGTGGTTCGCCAGACGGGCACCGGGACGGCGCTGTTCCTGGGCGTCACGAAGGTCTCCCCCTGCTGGTTGGAGAAGATCACCAGCCGATCTCCCAGCAGGAAGAGTTCGACGGGCTGGCCTTCCAGTTCCGTCTCGGAGACGATCCGGGCCTTCTCAGCCGGGTAGGCGTCCACGATCGCCAGGGTGGATCCCGATATCAGGTAGATGTGCTTGCCATCGTTCTTGAGGAAATCGGCCTCATCCACGCCCTTCACCTGCACGTTGGTGGTGGAGTACTCGCCGGCGCTGCGGGACCCGGACGGGATTCCCTTGGCGGGGATGGGGGCCGGGGCGTAGTTCGCGGCTTCGTCATACGCGACCTTCTGGATGGCGCCGCCTCCGCCGTAGGCCGGTGCCGTGGCCTCCGCATGGCTCTCCAGAAAGGCAAGGATCTCCTCTTCCGAGGCAAACTTCTTCAGCTCGCCTGACACCTCCAGCCCCCGTTGCTCCCGGACAAGGGCTGCGCCCATGATGGCGGCGATCACCGCGATCCCGAGGATGGCGAACGCTGCTACCCGTCGATCCGACATAGAAATCACTCGCTCCTGCATCTCATTAGTATATGGCGTATCTGCTCGGTAGCGATATGTATTTTGCTTAAACTTCGAATTGATTCGTAATCTACCCGAAAGGAAGTCACACGGATTTCTCTGCGATGATCCTGCAGGTCGTTGAAGATCTGTTCCCCGGATCCTCGATTTCCGGGCCGTTTCCATCGCCCCCCTGCGGTCGCCGGGAAGGGGGGAGCGGCACCTCCTGCGGAAGGGGTGCCGCCTGGCGATCCCCATGGACCACTATTCTCCCGCCAGATCGATGGCTATTCATCCGATTGGATCCAACGTACAGCCATGGCTGGTCGCGAACAACCGAACCCCGTCGGCACAGGAGGAAACTTCCGGCCTGCGCCGCAGCTCAAGGCGCTCTTCTACGCCTACCTGGCGCTCTCGATTGCCGTGCTGGTCCTTCCGTATATGGTTCCGCTGATCCTCTTCGCGCCGTCCATCGTTGCCGCTGCGATTGCCATTCCGACACTGGCGCTGATCATCTTCACGGCCGCCTGGATCCCGCTCTACTACGAGACCGTCGTCTACCACGTCACCGACAGCGAGATCTCCTGGAAGAGAGGGATCTGGTTCCGCCAGACGGGGATCGTGCCGTATACGCGCATCACCAACATCGATATCATCCAGGGGCCCATCATGCGGGCACTGGGAATTTCCACCCTCCGCATCCAGACTGCGGGCTACTCCGGCCAGGCGGCCGCAGAACTGCGGCTGCAGGGTATCGAGGAGCCCGAGGCGCTCCGGGAACTCATCATGGGATTCGTGCGGGGATCTGCGCCGGTCGCCACCGGCACGTACGCAGAGACGGCATCCCCGGAGATGCAGTTGCTCCAGGAGGTGCGCGAGATCAAGCGTCTGCTGGAGATGCGTGCGGGCGGGCGGTGAGGGGGCAACGGCCCTGCCGAGATCGGCAGGGCATTCGAAAGGGTTCCTCCTTTTCAAGCCCCCGCCCGGCTGCGGATACCATGGCACCATCGCTTTCGCGGATGGGCGGGCCTCCACCTCGGGGCCCGTTCCCGATGGATAGATTTTCAGGAATTGGACACCCGGTACGACAGGGCCCTTCGGGCGTTCTGCTCCCGCCCCGCGCGGGGTGCGATAGGATCGGGACCGGGACGGAGGCTCATGATTCGCTCCTCCACGGTGACCGGCTGGAACTCTCCCGAATCCTCAATGAGGGGATTTCACGCACGAGGTGGAGCCGGAATGCATCGCGCCGACGGGCCAGGCCCGGTGATGATGAGGCGCACGATGGCGCCGACGAGGAACGGGGCGGAAAAGGAATATGCAGCACCACAAACCCCGGCGTGAAGGCGACGAGCGGAGGAACGTCCCACTGGATCCAGCCCCTGATCAGGGTGCCCCCGGAGGACGAGACGAAGAGGCCGGCTAGCAGCACGGAGACGCGAAGGAGTGCCCCGTATACGAGGAGCGCGAGCGGAAGGATCTCAATCGCCAGGGCAAGGATGACAATCAGGAAGAGGGAGAGGAGCAGCGGCCCCCTGCCGACCAGAATCCGGCTGATCGGCTGCCACCGCACTTCCGCCTCGACGGCTAAGAACGGGCCCGGGAGCAGAAGCACGAGAGCCTCCCAGGAGGTAGAATCGCGTAACCAGAAGGGAGAGAACAGCGAGGGCAGTCTCCCGCGCATCGCCTTCCGCCTACCGGATCCGCACGGGGCCGGCGGTTCCGCCATCCTCAAATTCCGTGGCCGTTCCGATCAGCCTTCCGTTCACGGAATCAGCATTCACCACGCCGCTGATCAGAGCGTCCCGAGCGACGGACGTAGTGCGGTCCAGGCGGACGGTTCCTCCCGCCAGCTGCGACGATCCTGCGCCGCACCGAGGCGTTGATACGGCTCTCCCCGCCTGCCGCAACGACGACGCCTGCACCAGGAGCGCTCGCCGTGATCTGCCCGCCGGCGGAAAGGACACTCTCCGCGGGGCGTCGATCGTCCTACGCTCGCGACGACGTCGTCGCCGATGGATTCGGCGATCACCCCCCGATCCCGGTTCCCGAGTTCCAGATCCCCTGTGTCTCAGAGATCGCAGAGAACGAGAAGCGGTCCCTTTGAGAGGGGCCCGTTTCCCATGAGAACCGCGCTCCTGTGGATTGTGCCCCAGTCCCGCGAAGAGGGGAAGGGATCGTGCACGATGTGCAGCCCGGGCGACCAGCCTCTCATTCTCCGCTTGCCCACACGAGAGGGTGCGGGATCGCTTCCGCCCGCAGATGGACCGCCCGTCCCGAGATGGGTCTGCCTTCTACGCAAATACCGACAGAGTCCGCCCGGCACCCGTCGGATGCATGCCTGACGCTCCGTCTGGCGAGGGGCGGATACCTCCACCCAGGACTATTTTATACGATACTCCCGGAACAGATCCCTGGCAACGGCGGTCGGGAAAAGATATATACCATGTCCGTATAGGACGTCCGAAGTGTGGGAACCATGGCGGAAGAGAAGTTACGGATCTCGCCGACCGTATATGCGATGCCGGACGACCGGCACGACAACCTCCACATCGAGATCGAGCTGCCCGGTGTCGACAAGGAGAACATCATGCTGCGGATGCACGAGGACAGTTTCTTCGTCACGGCGGAGAAGGAGGACGTGAAGTACGTCGCCTCGTATGCCGTCTGCTGCCCGATAGACTTCGAGAAAGCGCATGCCGAGTATAAAAATGGGCTTCTCACCATCGACGTGCCCTACAGGACTCCCCAGACCCGTGGAAAAGAGATAGCCATCGCATGACTGCATCGGTCCCCGAAACCCGCTCCCCCGGATGGGGGAGGGCGAGGATGGGGACGGCATCCACCTCCTCGGTCCTCGGCAAAGGGTGATCCTCCGCGGATTGGCGCGATCCAGACCTCCGGGAGTATCCCTAGCAGACGTTCACCATACCGAGCTTCTCCTGCACCTTCTGCGCGAGTATCGCGGAGCAGGTTGATAATGCGATCAGACGCTGCGCGGATCGCTGGAGTTCCCGATTCAGCGACTGGATCTGGTTGCCTGTAAGGTATCCCCGGGCATACCCCTTCTGCACTACCGATTCCGCGACCTGGTACGTGACAATGAGTCTCTCTATTGCCGTCTCGGCATCCAGCAGCACGAAGGGGAGAGGTCTGCCGGATGCCGCGAGAAGACTCTCCAGCTCCCTCATGCCGCCGTCGATGGCATCCAGGCTCTGGATGATGGACGTGATGATCCGGTCCTTCTCGCTGTGGCAGGCGGGATAGATCATGAGCTGATCTGTCAGAGGAGGACGATCATATACTTTCATCAACATCCGTTTGCAATTTCCCCGAAGATTGTCTCGAACTTTGCCGCAACGGTCCACGATTCGACCGCAACTGTCCTGCGGGCGCATCCGGGGGGATCGCCCCTTCCCTTTCCGCAGCCGGATGGTGCCCCAGACTTCGTATCCCGCGGAATCTTCTCCGGCCTGCAGGGAAAAAACGTCCCCCATAGAATTCTTCATCATGTTTCACGACCATTAATGATACCGAATAGGGGGGTGGCCGGCGCTCCTGCCACCCTGTCCGCACCCCCGTAGTGTAGTGGTCAATCATACCGGCCTTTGGAGCCGGTGACGGCGGTTCGAATCCGCCCGGGGGTATCCGCCGCCGCCGTCCCCGATCCGATGGGACGAGATGTCCTGCGTACCGGCAAGCGGGTCGCGCTCGGGCGGTCGCATTCGCCCGGGCCTTTCCAGGGCACCGGGAGGGAGGCAACGTACCGGTTCTGCGGCACCGTCGACCCGAATACAGGGAGTCCGCGCCGTCCCGCCCCAACACGGGCACCGCATACCGTCCTGACAGCTCCGCGCCAACCCGCACGAAGGGGAGTAAGCGCGGATCGAAATATACTCTTGCAGTAGGATGCGGAAGAGAGGTCTGCATTACCCCGGGGGGATCTTTCCCCTCATGCGTCGATACCCTGCGTCTCTCGGGAACGACCTTCGATCCCGCATTCTCCCCAATCCCGTCCGCTCCTATTCTGGCATACGAGCCCCAGGCCCGTCACCTGCTCTCCGCAGGATCCGTGGGCGTTATTTCCGAATTCGCTCGAAGGAACGGCAGGCATCCCCTCCTCGAAAATCGTATCGATCGTTCGCACCTCCGGCGCAGGTGCCTGCCTCCCTGACCCGTCCCGGCACGAGGGTCGTACGCTCAGTATTTATACACATCCGCACCATCCTTCGATTCGGCAGCAGACAGGTGCCGCCGCGGGAGTAGGAATGGCAGAGAATGAAGAGGCGACCGCAGGAAGCATCATGCAGAACAAGATTGTGACGGTTCCGCAGGATGCCCCGATCGAGGTTGTTCTGGAGAAGTTCTCGAAAGAAGGTTGCCGGGACCTGGTTGTTCTCGACCGGAGCGGCAGATACCTCGGTGTCATCATGGCACTGGACCTGCTGGGTTCGGTAAGCCCGATCATGGGTGTGCGGGGGAGGAAGAGGCTCCCCTGCATCGAGTGCCTCGTCCGCGGCGGGGCATCGACCGCAGAGACCCTCATGACCCGCCGCCACATCACCATTCATAAGGATGCCCCCATCGAGGAGGTGATGCGGGCGATGGAGAAGAACCGGCACCCCGACCTGATTGTGGTCGACGATCGGGGGATGGCAATCGGCCAGATCGAGGTCTGCAACGTCATCTCCCTCCTGCGGCTGGTCGGCCGCCTGTAGTCTTCCGGGATGAAAGATGTTGAAAGGTGCGTTTCAGGAGGAACGGGGTGAGGATGATGCTCACGATGATGACGAGGGTGACCGACGCATAGAGGGAGACGGATATGAAACCGGAGAGGAGCGCGATCTTCGCGACCACGAGGGTTATCTCGCCTCGTGGGTAGAGACCCAGACCCACGATGAGCGCCTTCAGGGGGTCACGGCAAAAGAGGATGGATCCAAGGTAGCCCCCCAGCACCTTGCTCAGAAGAGAGACGGCGATCAGGAGCAGGACGAGGGGCGACAGCAGGGCATCCAGGCTGAACGCGAAGAGAAGGCCGATGGACGCAAAGAATATGGTCACGAAGAAGCCGAATCCGAGATCGACCAGGCTGTCGAAGAGGATGCGATCGTTTCTGACCTGGTCGCCGAGGATCAGCCCTGCCAGAAAGGCACCGATGGCATAGTGGAGACCTACGGCATTGGACAGGAACGCCACCAGCAGCGCGATGATCAGGGCGGCGGAGAAAGACATCTCTTGGAGACGGGAGCCCCGCGTCCGGGCGAAGATCCACCGAATCCCTCTCCTTCCGCCCGTCAATACGAGGGCGAGAAAAATGATCGTCGCCAAGATGGTCTCTGCAAAGCCGACCAGCGAGAACTCCTGTCCGCTGGTAACCGCCGTGAGAAGGGTGAGCATCAGGATGCCGAAGACATCATCGAATACGGCAGCGCCCACGATCGTGGTGCCGAGCGCCGTATCCAGCCTCCGCAGATCGATGAGCGTCCGCACCGAGATGCCGATCGACGTTATGGAGAGCGCGATCCCGAGAAAAAGCACCTCGTAGAGGGTATACCCGGCCAGGCTCCCGAACAGGAACCCCATGAGCACCGGAACCAGCACCCCGCCAAGGGCCGTTGAGAGCGAAGGCACTTCTGCGGCAACGAAGGATCGCAGGTTCAATTCGGCCCCGCTGATGAACAGGAGAACGATCACCCCGATATCGGAGAAGAGTTCGATCGTCGTGTCGAATGCGACCAGGTTGAGCAGTGAGGGGCCGAGGATGATGCCGGCTGCGATCTCCCCGACGAGCGAGGGATAACCGCCCCTCTCCACGAGTTCCCCGAAGAGCTTTGCGACGACGAGGATGACGATGATCTGGAGGATGGCGTCCATCGAACAGGGTATTCCGACGTTATCTTAAAAAGAATTGATTGGCCGGCCCTGGATCCCCCGCGGAGGGGGAGAGAACCCCAGCCAGGAGGGAACTCGCGGGGAGTGCCGGCCCGGGGCCATTCTGGACGAGAGGATTGCAGCCGGGGCGATGGCAGGGGACCGGATGGCGCAGGACTGCGAAAGGAAACCGATCCCCCATCTATCCTCTTCTTGAACGACAGAGAGGATAGGAAGGGGGACGCTCCCCGATCGCAATCCAGGACAGAACAATGAATCCCCGAATGTCTTCCGCTGTATGCAGCCGCTGTGAGGATCCTGCACGCCGCAGTGCTCCCCTCGCCGCGCCTTCACCCGACAGGGGCTGCCCGCGGGGGGAGAGGCGAAACGACCCTGCACAGGACTCGATTCGGGCGCGCACTGCGGATCTGCCATCCGGCGAGATCGTGACCCCCGGGTCTCCTCAGGATCGCCGCCGTACTCGTGCTTCGTGAAGTAACCGGGGCCTGGCAGCGGCAGGGGGGCTCTCGATCTCACCGGCTGCGGGCACGACGAAGACCGATCGCGAGCAGGCTCGCGCACAGGCCCAGAGCCCCGCCCAGCGGCATCACCGGACCGGCCCGTCGCGTCTCCTGCGCTGCTGCGGCGGGGGGAGCGGTTGGGGTCATGGTGGGCGAGCCGGCGGTATCGTCAGTCGGGACGACCGATGCGGTGCGCGGATTTGCCCTGATACAGACGTGACCGGAACGGGAAATCTCGGTCCGAACCTCTCCCATGTCCTCTCCACCCGCCAGTTCGGTGCATCCCCCCGGCGCTCCGTTACCATTGCACCAGATCCACGCCGACCCCTCTCCTGCGGGAAGGATCTCCATCCGCAGCGGAGGATCAAACCGCAGTCCCGGCTCCCCGATCCGGTACGGACACTGCGGGACGTCCCGATCCATGCAGGGTTCCGAAGTCGGCTCCGTGATCTCTTTGCCGCATACGGTTCGAACAGACAGCTCCTTCACCGGCTTGCCGTCTGCGTCCAGTATCCGCGTTCCCGAGGGGATCACGAGCCTCACCACCCCGTCCTCCGACGTCAGGGTGACCGTCCGCAGCACCTCCCCCCAGGCTGTCGTGGCGAGCGTGGCATTGCCGACGAACCGCGTTATGACGGGCTGGCTAGCCCTATCGGATCGGCTGCGCTGCGACGGCTGCTCGGGTGGCGAAGGTGGCGTCGGGGTGGGTGTCGCGGTAGGTGCGGCAGGCCTGTAGAGGGTCAGGTATATGGTGTTTATACACCCGATCCGGTCCGTAGCCCGAACGACGATCGTGTTCCAGCCTTCGGCAAGAGGGATCGTACAGTTCCAGGCGTCCGTGCCGTCGGCGATCGTCCAGTCCCCGCCGTTCACCTGCACCTCCACGAGCGAGACGCCGGAGGGATCCGAGGCCGTGCCCCGCAGAGCAATGCGATCGGACGAGAAGGTCGCACCGTCTGCGGGGGATTCCACGAGGATCTCCGGACCGTTGCCGTCCGCGTGATAGCGGGTCCAGTGGGGGACGTCGAACCGCAGGATCTTGGTCGCGTTGTCCCAGCGCACGTTGCTCGCAACGGAGCCGGCCGCAGGGGTTCCGTTCGCATAGGTGTCGGGCTCGCCGTCACGGAAGATCCCGGGGGTCGTGGTGAAGGCGGGGGCGTGCATCGTCAGGGTCGCACTCGCGTTCAGGATCGCGAGCCCGGGTGCGGCGGCATCCAGGGCAATTGCATTCCCCTCGATCCGGACGTGGTCCCAGAGAGACGGCATCGCGTCGGCAAACGCGGCATCGCAGAAGTTCAGCGGACCGGGAAACTGTATCGATCCCACCATCTCCGTGTCGACTCCTCTCTGGACGCTGAACCCTTCCACCGCCGTAAAATCCTCGATATCGCGCAGGTCCGTGCTGGTGAAGCCGGGAGGACCGATCCACGGATTCACCGCGACTGCGAGCGGTGGCGGAGATCCGGAGGACCCGCTGGTGGAGTTCTGGAACTCTCCGATTCTGGCGTGAATCGTGATGTTCCTCGTGTTTCCGTTCACCGTTCCGAGAGAAGAATCTCCAAACGGATGCTCGAAGTAGTACTCCGTGTCCCTGACGAAGTATGGCGAGAGGGGAGTCGAATTGCCATCCAGTTCGGATACGTCCGCTGTCAGCGTCAGACCGCCGTCCAGCATCTTCACGACGAAACGCAGGGTGTCGGGGCGGTCTCCCTTTCCCTCCGGCGTGGAGGCGTCGAAGAGGTAGTAGAACGCCGTTGGGTGAGCGGTCTCACCGCCGTCGCCGGGCCGCAGGAACCGGAGCGGCCACTCCGGTGCGAACAGGGGGGTGTGCTGGCCCGGGATGGCGGCAAGGGGAAGGTGATCCATGGCATCCCCGCCAAGGGCGTGGGGCTCGTCGCAGATTCCGTCGTCGTCCCGGTCCGCTGTGGTCGATGAGAATCCGCTGCCGTCGGGGAGCAGCCACAGGTTACCGCCCAGGGTCGGACCCCCGTTGATCGCAGCTCCCGCTGTTCCAGTGGTGTTCCAGGTGTTGCCGTTTCCCGGCACCGCGTTCACAGTGTTGTTGAGGAGGTTGTTATAAATGATATTTCCGCTGGATGAGGTAACATTGATGCCATACTCGTTGCCGTAGATCCGGTTGTCAAATAGCCTGTTGTTGTTGCTAACCACAGAGATTCGAACTCCATTCATGTTCGAATAGGCAGAACCCCTCTCAATCGTATTGTTATCTGAGTAGTCCATGAATATGCCCGAGTTGCCATTGGTAGATGTGTTCCAACCAGTCACCGTGGAGTCGTCCGTCATCGAGAGGTAGATCCCATGCTGCACGTTCGAGTTCGCTGTGCAGTTCTCGATAAGACCTCCTATTGTGTTATAGTAAAAGAATCCGTAATAGCAGTCTTTCACGGTCAGATTGCGTACCGTGACATTGGACACAGTTTGGCTTGTAATATGCACATAAATGCCATACTGGGAGGGCTGATCCAGGCCGTCAATGGTATATCCGTTGCCGTCGAAGATCACATCGGATGCGGCTATTGTAATGATCCTCGACTCCCCTCTGTTCAGGAGGTCTTGTCGAAGAGTGTACATGCCAGAACTGCTGATCACGGTCGGCGCGGTAATATCGACACCGGCTGCGGGGACCTGCAGCGCGGCAAGGATGAGGAGGAGCGTGCAGGTATAGACCAGGTGTGAGCCGAGATTCGCAGGTCTTCCGATAGAGATGCGGCACCGGCACTCCCCGATATGAAGAATTATCCCTTTTGCCATTGTATTTTAGGTTAAACTCCGATTTTAAGAATTTTATACTATGGATTCTGCCAGGTATGGCGAACCGGTTTCGGATAGGCTGCACGGCCTCCTGTGCAGGAGACGGGAATGGTCGAAGGTGCGATGAACGTCTTGACGAACTACCGCGAGGGATTCGCAGGCGTGATCCTGTACCCGGGAATCGACACGATCGTCCCGCCGCCTTCATGGCGGCATCCGGGAACCCGACCCCGCTGGCGAGGGCTTTCCTGCACTCTGTCGAGATCCACGCGATCGCGGCGCATCCGCTCCGGGGGATGCCAATATCGGTTATCTTCGGGGCCTATCGCATCCGCCCTGGCGCCGCAGCCCCGAAGAATCCCGAACGGATACTCCGCCATACGCGCCCTCCACGGATATCCGGGATCCGCCTACGGGACGTCGTCCCGCACCCGCACCTGCCGATAATAGGGAGGGTAAAAGATGAACCCCTCGTCCCGCAGGGGATCGCGGAATATCAGGGTGTTCCCGTCCCGCTGCACGACAACCATATACGAGTGGTAGTACTGCCGCCTCAGTTCGGGCATCGTCAAAAACCGCCGAACTTCATCGCCTGTGACACCGGAGTACTTCAAGTACGTCTTCCCGTCGAGCCGTCCCCGGAGGAGGTGGTACGAGGAGACGGTGTAGGAGTCGCCTGTATCCGCGACGATCAGCCACCGCAGCGGATGCCGCGTCGGGACGGTCCTGCCCGATGCCCTGACAGATACAGTCACCTTCATCCCGATGGCGAAGAGCAGAAAGAGCAGGACGATGCCGCCATACAGAGGAATCGCCTGCATACCCGTCAGTCCGGAGAATACCAGCGCCAGGAAGAGCGTGGTCAGGCCGAAAAGGGCCATGCTCGGCCCCGGGAAGATGCCCAGAGTATACTTCCGGTCGGATACGGGGTAGAGGAGCGGTATGCCGGGATATGCCAGGACGTCCAGGAACAGGTGCAGGAGCGTTCCGCCCAGGAGGAAGAGGAGCGCTTCGGCGCTGAACAGGATTCCTCCCGCCTGGAATGTGGGCACGAGAGCGGCGATGCCTGCAGCGGCGCAGAGAACCATCAGGGATACCAGGCAGCCGCCGATCAGGCTGTGGGTCACGCCTCCGTGGGTGAGGATGTACCAGCGGTGATGCCTGTCAGATACGAATGTGAGCAGGACGTCCAGGTCAGGAGCGATTGAACCCAGTACGCCGACGAAGAGCGCGGACCGGACGTCCAGCGCGAGGAGGAGAGATGCGGTGAGACCGTGCGTCAGGACGTCCATGGAGGGGCATGTACCTTCTCCGCTCGAAAAAGGTTATCGGATCGGGTATCCGTTGGCACATTCGAATCGGGATCCGAAGGTGCAGGATAGGACCCGGCCGCGTGTTCCAAACCAGGCCTGCGATTCAGGTCAGCCATCGCCCCGTGAGTATTCGGATCTGCTCGCCATAGCACCGGATTCGTACCACATTCCGGGGCCAACGGGGAAAGCGGGGGCCGCGTGCATACCCTGCACGCGGCTGGTATTCCCCCGCCCTCGAGGGCGGGGGAGTGGCATCTCCTGTTCACGGTCCTCCGACCACGCCCGACGCAGCGACGGAGGAGAGATCCCTTCCCGCAATTCCCTGCGGTACAGCAGCCCTCCTCCGGGATGCCGAACAGACCGCCGGCACTGCGGCAGCGAGAAGGCGGATCCGGGGATCGGGAGGGGACCCATGCATGAATTGCTTGGCGAATGCCGGGACCTGCCGCCCCCAGGACGAGGGAGTTGTGGAGGCAAGCGCACCTCCCCGTCGGTGCAATGAACGGATGAACCACAGAGGACCTCGGGGGAGCAGTATTCCGTATGCTGCCATACCGTGCAGAGGTCTTTGCGGAAATCCGATCCTTCCACCATCCCGCGTTCTCGATCGCGGCCCGCTTCAACGTTGAGGAGAATACAGCGGACGACCCGCCGCCTCCTTTCCGAGAGACGATCTGGAAGATCGCCGGATATCCCTCAACCGCAGACCCCGGAGCATGCTCGCATTCGGGGATGGACTCTATCCCTGATGCGTCCATCTGGATGCAGGCGGTGAAGCATGTCGACAGGCCAGACGGAATCGAAGACCAGAACCGTGCCCGTATATGACGCCCGCACCGGCCAGGTGGAGGACGTGGAGCGGATCGAAAGGAGCGATGCGGAGTGGCAGCGCATCCTCCCGCCGGAGACGTACCTGGTTGTGCGGAAGGCTGGCACGGAACCCCCGTTTACCGGCAATATCACGACTTCCACGGAGAAGGGCTCTACCAGTGCGCCTGCTGCCGCACGGATCTCTTCGGCTCCAGCACAACGTTCGAGTCGGGGACGGGCTTGCCCAGAAACTGGGCCACGATATCGGACCTGAACGTCCGGCAGAGAGATCTTCTCCCTTCCTTCATGCGGCGGATCGAGGTGCTCCGCGCACGCTGCGATGCGCATCCAAGGATATATCTTCGACGACGGTCCGCCACCCACGGGCAAGCGCTGCTGCATCAATCCCGGCATCGCCCGTCTATGCAGGGATGCATCCCCACAACTGCCGGGATTTCTTCCTGGTTCGAAGGCAGGAACCCGGTGCCGTGCAGCATTACACTCTGCTGTTAAACGCTTCCAGCTCCTCGACCTTGTTGATGTTGATGAACGTCGTGAGCTCGGGATCGAACCTCCGTATCTCTTCCACGTTGACATAGCGGGAGTTCAGGGCCCGCACCATGGCGCGGAGGGATAGGGCTTCGTGCTCCTCCAGGTAGGCGAGGAGCGCGGAGCGGCGGTATACGGCATGGAGGGGCTCCATCCTCTCCCCATCCCAGACCGGGATGACCGCGTCGTAGTCTTCCAGGCGGGAGAAGAGGAACTCGATCACCTCGCGGTTGATGCAGGGCATATCGCATGCGGCGACAAACACCTTCTCGCCCCGGGCCTGCACGACGCCGGCGTGGAGTCCGCCGATAGGCCCGATTCCGCGCCGGATATCCGATATGCAGATGATGCGGGGCAGGTGGGAGAACCGTTCGCACTGCTCAATATCTTTTGCCACCAGGATGATCTCGTCCACTACGCCCTGCAACGTGGAGATCAGTCGCTCCAGGAACGTCTTACCCTGGTACTCGAAGAAGTACTTCTCCTGACCTCCTGCGCGGCGCGCCTCGCCTCCCACGAGCACGATCCCCGATCTCACCGCTTCGAGCCTCCGCGGGCGCTGACCGTCTCTTTAAACCGTATCAGGTCTGCAATAACGGCATTCACGGGTGCATCCATCTTCCGCCCCCGGGCCCTGGCCGCTACCGCCCCGTTCAGGAACTCGATCTCGGTCCTCCTGCCCCGCTGGATGTCCTGTAGCATGGAGGAGTGGTGCGACGCCGTGGCCGGCAGCTGGTAGGTGCGGAGATAGTGGAGGTAGGCATCGGCATCGCTCCAGGGAAGGTGCACCCCCTCGGCATGCACAACCTCGAAGGCCTCGCGAACGATGCCTTCGATGATCCTCCACGCAGCCGGATGCGCCAGCTCGCCATACGGAACCTCCGCAATCGCCCCGATCGGATTGAGGGCGCAGTTATAGAGGGTCTTCGACCAGATATCGGCGCGGATATGTTCGCTCCCCTCCGCCCGCATGCCGGCCTGCCCGAAGAGATCCACCAGGGTAAGAACAGCGGGATCCAGGCCGTCGGGGAACCTCCCCAGCCGTATCGGCCCCGCCTCCACGGTCACCCGCACCTCCGCCGTGCCCCGCCATTCGAACCCGGTGATGATCGTCCCCCCGATCACGCGGCGGGCGTACTGTGCGATGATCTCCTCGTTGCCGATTCCGTTCTGGAGGCTCGCCACCTCGCTGTCTGCGAGCAGCCCTGCGAACTGCTCGCAGATGGAGGCCGTATCGATGGACTTGGCCGTTATGACGACATAATCGAACTTCGATTCTTCCGGTGCCGACTCGCCGCAGCTGAAGGTGAACCTCCCCTCCCCCCATATGCCCGTCATCCGAAATCCTTCGTTCCGGATCAGGGCGGCATGCTGCTCACGGCAGACGGCATGCACGTCGCATATCTTCGAGAGCTTGGCCGCCACCGTCAGCCCCACGGCGCCGGCACCGAGCACCAGAACCTTCATGGATATCACTGGGACGCGATTCGATTAAATACATCCCGTTTGCAGGGCGGAAAGACCCGATACCTCCTTCTCCAGGGAGAGCAGGGCCTCCTTGATCTCGATATGCGGTGTGAACCCTCCCAACCCCCGGGCCCCCACGACGCGGTGGCAGGGTACGACGAGGGGGGTCGGGTTCCTTGCCAGCGCCAGACCGACCACGCGCGGGAACGTCCCCGCCGAGCGGGCAATCTCCCCGTAGGTCGCGGTGCACCCGTACGGGATCCCCCTGACGACCCGATAGACCGTTGCGTAGGGGAATCCCTCCTCCGTTGCCGGCGTCGAAAGAACAGTAGGATCGGTCTTCTGGCCGCTCAGATACTGGCGGAGAACGGGCGGGGTCGGTCCGGAGGTGCCGCTCTTTGTGAAGGCGATCCGGTACACGCTCTCGCCCTGCCAGGATACCTGGACGAACCAGAGACCGAAGCGGATGGAGCCGGTCAGGATCTCCATGCCCTGAGCACCCCCGGGAACGTCTCCACGCTGCACACCTGCAGCTCCTCCTGCATCCAGGGCGGCAGCGCCGATCGGACCCTCGGTTCCAGGAACCTCCTCTCCCCGAGCACCAGGACCCCGCGATCCTCCGGCGTGCGCAGCACGCGCCCCAGCGCCTGGAGGGCGCGGTTGATCGCCGGCAGCGTGTAGCAGATGAACTCCCCCTCCTCGCCGAACTTGTTCCTGAAGTAGTCGATGACGGTCCTCCGCACCCGGTTGTAGGGGGCAAGCGGCAGCCCTACGACCATCGCGCCGCTGAGCATCTCTCCGCGATAGTCCAGACCCTCGCTCCATTTCCCCCCGCAGACGG
The DNA here is from genome assembly GCA_030019205.1 of Methanomicrobiales archaeon. Classification (NCBI taxonomy): domain Archaea; kingdom Methanobacteriati; phylum Methanobacteriota; class Methanomicrobia; order Methanomicrobiales; species Methanomicrobiales archaeon. The sequence goes on along the minus strand of JASEFH010000001.1, from coordinate 16,223 downwards.
CAAACAGCACGCCGGACTCCCCGCTGTCCGGCAGGGAGAGGAAAGTCTTTAAGGCGGCGCTGGCCTGCGCGGTGTCCCGCGGCTCCACGAATACGGTCCTCTTCTGCAGCTCCGGCATGCAGCGTTCAACGAATGTGTCCAGGATCTGGTAGGAGGGGAAGTAGACGGCGCGGTTCCCGTCCTCGCGGGCGAAGGTCTCGATATACCGCTGTATACGGTCCAGGTTGTCATTGTTGCGCCGCATGCTGAACGCGGAGGTGATGTCGCTGGCACACAGGATGAGGCGGTTCTGCGCCGGAAAAGCGTTCGGCAGGGAGAGGGTCGTTGCCGTTCTATTGCCGAAGTAGTAGCGCCTGTAGCTCTCCACGGGAGAGAGCGTGCCGCTGATCAGGACGCAGGCTGCATGGGACTCCCCGATCGCCTCCAGCGTGCTGCCGGGGTCGATGCTGCGCACCTCCAGGGTGATACCACTCTCGCCTTTCCTGTATACCGTCAGGAACGCGGGATTCTGGAGGGAGAGATACACTTTGTAGAGGAACTCTGTCAGCCGTTCGACCGCACTCTCCCGAAACGTCCCGCTCTTCCTGTTCTTCTCCTGGATCGCCTCGCTGATATCCAGGAGGTCGTCCACCACGCCCTCCAGGTCCTGATAGAGGGTCTCCTTGATCGCCATCCGGGTGAAGATCGCCGGATCGAACCAGTCCTCCGCCTCCCTCGAGCCCTTCAGGATCTCCATGAACTTCCGGAGGGGGGGCAGGATCTGCTCTGCCGCTTCGACATCACCCCTGTTCCTGCGCATATGGGCAAGTTCGTGAGAGGCCTGATCCACAAGAGTCTCCTCAAGCGCAACACTCTCGATGTCCTGCACGGCATCGCCGCAGTTGTGCGCCTCGTCGATCAGCAGCAGCACACGGGACGCCTCGACGTTCAGCGCCGAATAGAGCTGCTCCCGGATGCCTTCGTTCAGGAGATGGTGGAAGTTTAAGAGCACCACATCAGAACCCCGTGCAGCATGGATCATGGTCTCGTAGGGGCAGATCTCCCCGCACACCTCCGCGAGCCGGTCCGGCCAGACCGTCTCCGAACTCACCTTCTCCGCCCGCGCCCGCAGGGAGGGGGACGGGACCATGCGGAGCCCGGCGTCCTCCTGGTTGACGAATATGCGGCTGTGAACGAAATACGGGCAGATGAGGGGATGATCTCGGGACGACCGGCGGATCTGCTGCTTGATCAGGATGTCCTTGGACGGCGTGAGAGAGCCCTTCTTCGCCCGCTCGGTCATCAGAGAGGTGGAGTAGGTCTTCACGCCCTCGCAGCGCCGGTAGACATCCCCCTCGCCGCCGAGCGGGCACATACTCGATTTCCCGATCAGATAGGCGAACCGTATCTTCCTCTTCTGCCGGATGAGCTCCAGCTCCCGGATGAACGTATTCAGCTGGCTCACCGTACGAACGGCCACAAAAACCGGTCTTCCGCGGCTCTCCGAGAGCAGTGCGGACACGACGCTCGACTTGCCGCTGCCGGTCGGCGCATCGATGAGGGTGATGCCCCCTCTCCTGGCAGTCTCTGCCACCGCTTCCAGCATCCGACGCTGGTACGGCCGAAAGCTGGGGTAGGGGAACCAGTCCTCAAGAGCACTCATTGTTTATGCATGTGTTCTGAAGATGCTTTTTAGTATTGCCTCCCCAGAGACGGCTCGGCAAGGGGATATTTATATGGAGGGGATAGGATGTATTGCGATCTCCAGGAACCGCGAAGAGAAGCCGGCGAATAATTCTTCCGTCACCTCGAGGAGCCCAAACGTGAAGCCTGAAGCAGAACAGGGAATCCGGCCACGGCATGGGTGAGAGCGCATGCGCCCCATCACCGAAGACGCGCTTCGCTGGATCGGGTTGGTCTCGATAACATTTATCCTCTGGTTCCTCTATCTGAACTATCCAGACTTCTGGCTCGGCAGACTGGTCCTCACATTCCTTGGGATCTCCATCATTCACCTCTTTATCCGGGTCCTGTTTGAAAACCTTGCCCTCTTCAGTATCGAAGATCCCAAGATGCGGTATTCCTTCCGGAAGGGCGTATCTGTTCTCTTTTATTCTCTTATCACGGTAACCGTCTTGGCCATCTGGGTACAAAATACCCAGGCCCTGCTGGTATCCTACGGTATTATCGCTGCAGGAGTGGCCATCGCCCTTCAGGATGTCATCCGGAACTTCGCTGGAAGCGTCTTCATTCTCGTCTCAAGGCTGTATACCGTGGGTGACAGGATCGAGATTAACCGGGTTTTTGGCGATGTCATCGACATCGGGATCTTCAACACCACATTAATGGAGTTCGGGGGATGGGTGGAGGGCGACCTGCCGACCGGACGGATCACGCTGATCCCGAACGGCTATGCACTCTCGAACACCGTGTACAATTATACCAAGGACTACAACTTCATCTGGGACGAGATTGCCGTCCCGATCACCTATGAGAGCGATTGGAAGCAGGCGATCTCGATATTTTCAGCAATCCTGGAGACGGAGACTGTGGAAGTCTCGGCCTATGCACGGGGAGAGATCGAACGAATCGGAGAGAAGTACTATTTTCCCAGAAAAGTGGTCGATCCTCGTCTGTTCGTCACGCTAACGGACAACTGGATCACGTTCTCTCTGCGGTACGTCACCCCGGTGCGGGAGCGACGAGTACTCCGTGACCACCTGAGCCGCCGCATTCTGGAGGCCGTGGAGCGATCCGGATCCCTGCAGATCGCCAGCGAGACGATGACGATAACCGGCAGGCACCGGGTCCGCCTGGAGCAGCCGTAGAAGGCGGACGGGGATGCGGTAGCGCCAGATCCTCCATCAATCCTCAACTCCTTGGCTGTCCCCACCAGCCTGGAGCAGCTCGGGATTCCGACGATAGTGCCGTCGGGCAGGCGTCCGCCCCGGAATGCGGCTGCTCCTCTCCCTGGCAGACGGGGGCAATCCCTACCGCTAGACGGTCCCTGCCGCTCCGGAATGCTCCGGCCTTCTTTTTATACCCGGGCGCCAACATCTTATCCAATCATGGCAGTCCATCCGATAGAGTTCCGGTACGGGTCGCCGGAGATGCGTGCGGTCTGGTCCGAGGAGAACCGCTTCCGCTGCATCGTGCAGGCTGAAGTAGCGCTGGCCTTTGCGGAAGCCGAATGCGGCCTTATTCCGCCCGAGGCGGCACGGACAATCGAAGAGCGCTCTCCTGCGGCCTCCCTGGAGCGGGCCAAGGCGATCGAGAGCGAGATACACCACGACATGATGGCCGTGGTAAAGGCCGTGGCCGAGGTATGCGGGGACGCCGGGCAGTGGGTCCACTACGGCGCCACGTCCAACGATATGCTCGATACCGCCACGGGTCTCCAGATCAAGGCTTCTCTCGCCCTGATCGAGGAGAGGTTATGCAGTCTTCTCTCCGTCCTGCTGGCCCGGAGCCGGGAGACGCGGACGCTCGTCGCCGCCGCTCGGACGCACGGGCAGATCGGGGTGCCGACCACGTACGGGCTTCGGTTTGCCATATGGGCGAGCGAGGTCGGGCGGCACATCGAAAGGCTCCGCGAGATGCGTCCCCGCGTCGAGGTGGGGCAGCTCACCGGGGCCGTCGGAACGCAGGCGGCGCTGGGCAGGGCGGGGATGGTGGTGCAGCGGAGGATGATGGAGATCCTCGGCCTCTCCGCCGTCGATGTGTCCAACCAGCTGATCCAGCGGGATCGCTACGCGGAGTACTTCATGTTCCTCGCCAACGTCGCCACCACGCTCGACAAGATTGGAATCGAGGTGAGGACGCTCCAGAGGACGGAGATCGCAGAGGTCGAGGAGCCGTTCGGAGAGCGGCAGGTGGGCTCCAGCACGATGCCGCACAAGAGGAATCCCATCAAGAGCGAGCAGATCGGCGGCCTCGCCCGCATCGTCCGTTCGGCGGTGGAACCCGCCCTCCTGAACAACACACTCTGGGACGAGCGGGATCTGACCAACTCTTCCGCCGAGCGGGTAATCTTCCCCGAGGCCACGATCCTGACGGACCACATCCTCCGGGTGATGGAGTCCGTGCTGCGGGGGCTGCGCCTGAACCACGAGAACATCGAGCGGAACCTCGCCCTGCTTCAGGGCGTCAACATGGCGGAGGCGGTCATGATCCGTCTGGCCGATCGCGGCATGGGCCGCCAGGAGGCCCACGAACGCCTCCGGGTCGCCAGCATGCGGGCTCTGGAGGAGGGGCAGGGGCTTGCCGACGTTCTTGCCTCCGACCGCGACGTACTCCGGTACCTGTCCCCGGAGGAGATCGCGAACCTGCTGGATCCCGCCCAGTACATCGGGACCGCCGTCCAGCAGGTGGATCGCGTGATCGAGAAGCTCACGCCTCTATGCGGCTTATAGGCTGGGTTGAGGTCGACGGACGGATTCTGACCCGCTCCGAAGTCGAAGAGGCTGTCGCTTCGCAGCCCGGGAGTATACGCAGGTTCGGCGGCGAGTTTTTCCTCGCCTTCGGGAACTGCCAGGCCCGGGATCGCTTCGGGATCGTCCCGGGCAGCATCCCTCCGGGCTCTATCGTGTGCGACGGCCGGATAAGGGGGGAGGTGGATCCGGCACCGGAGCCCCTCGATCTCGAGACGGCGATCTGCACGGCAGTCAATCTGCGGAGCGACGAGGGGATCGTCGCCTTCTCGGGCGGCCTGGACTCGAGCCTGATCGCCCGCCTCGCCGGGCTGGAGTGCGTCACCGTGGGCATTCGGGATTCGCACGACCTGCTGAGAGGAAAACATGTTGCGGACCGGCTGGGATTGCCCCATACCTCGGTCGCCGTCTTGCACTCCGACGTTGAGGCAGCCCTGCATGTGGTGGTGCGGGCGATCCCCTCGGTAAATCCGCTCACCGCCTCCATCGCCACCACACTCTTCTTCGTTGCGCGGCATGCGGCCGAGCTGGGCTACCGTCGGGTGTTGACCGGCCAGGGGGCCGACGAGCTCTTCGGCGGCTACTCGCGGTACCTGCGATCGGTCGACCTGGAGGCAGACCTGGAACGGGACTTTCTCGCTTTGCAGGAGCAGGTGGCCCGCGATCAGGCCGTCGCTCGCCTGCACGGCGTCTGCCTATCGCTGCCCTACATGGACGTGCGGGTGGTGCGGGCGGCACGCGCAGTTCCCGCTGAAGAGAAGATCGCCGGAGGATTCCGCAAAATTCCCCTCCGGATCGTGGCGGAGCGGCATCTGCCCTCTGACATCGCGTGGTACGAGAAGAAGGCAATGCAGTACGGAAGCGGCATCTGGCCTGCAATCCGCACCCTCGCACGCAGGAAGGGGCACCGAACGGTCGCTCGGTATCTGGGTGCGTTGAGAGAGACACCTCCCGGCGATAGTCCCCCCACCCCCCACTGAAGATACTCTGAATATGCCTCGGTTGCGCCGGGGAATATCGCAGCATTTTTTCCGTAATTCGGGTCTCCGGCCGGCCCCGGTTCCGTGATCGGTGGAATCGGGATCACAGGGATGGATGGAAGCTCGTTCCCGGACGATCCATTGTCCCCTTGGCGAGAGACCTCCCATCCGCCGTATCGGCCGGGAAGGATATCGGAACCCGTGCGGCCGACAGGACGGATGCGGGATCCAGGCTGCAAACCTACGTTCGAAAGCTGCATCCCTCCGTCTCGTCACGTGCAAGCCCTATCGTATTCGTGGGATATCAAGAGGGAAGGAGGCGCACCCCCTCCCCTCACCCTGCAGGTCACGACATGCTCGGAGGGGGCGGAAGGTTTTCATCCTCACTTTCGGCCCGGCAGCCCGCCGCCTCCCCGTCCATCAGCCTCCGTACGAGACCGGATCAGGAGGGTAATCCCGATCGTGCGCACGCACGGAAACCGCAACGGGTTCCTTCCTGCCGGGCGGCATCGCGCGCTCCCCTCCGGCAGCCCGATTCTTTTAAGAGGGTACCGAGCACATGTATTCTGACACGTGCTGATATGCTCCAGGAAAATATCTGTTGCAGTCTTTCCTTTTCGGGATTATGACAGAAATTTACGCGTCCAGGCGAAACATAACGGTTATAAAACCCCCAGCGGTACATGGATCACGGAAGGGAGGAAGTGGCGTGGTATCCAGTCAAGAGGTAAAGCACATCGCGGAACTGGCGGACATCGGGATCACGGGGGAGGAGCTCGAGGAGTTCACCCGGCAGTTCAACGGCATCCTGGAGTATTTCGGCATCCTGGACCGGGTGCCCGGGGCGGGATCCGTCCGCTCCGCGGCGTGCAACGTGATGCGGGAGGATGACGTCGTCCCCTCCCTGTCCCACGAGGACGTGGTGCGCCTGGGCGGCGAGACGGAGGACGGGTATATCAGGGCCCCCAGAGTGATGTGATGGCAGAGACTCTTGTATTCGATGCGGAGGATCCTTACAACGCCTTCATCTCCCGGCGGGATAGGGTGCCCTGCGGCGAGGGGAGACTCTCGGGGTGCATGATCGCGGTGAAGGACAACATCTCCACGCGTGCGTTCGAGACCACCTGCGGCTCGAGAATTCTGAAAGGCTACACGCCTCCCTACGATGCCCACGTGGTCACCCTCCTCGAGGCAGCCGGGGCCGCGATCGTGGGCAAGACGAACATGGACGAGTTCGGCATGGGCACCACCACCGAGAACAGCGCCTTTGGCCCCACGCTGAATCCCCGCGACACCACCCGGGTCCCCGGGGGTTCCTCCGGAGGAAGCGCCGCCGCGGTTGCCGCCGGCATGGTGCGGATGGCGCTCGGCAGCGATACGGGGGGCTCCATCCGCTGCCCTGCCGCATTCTGCGGGATCGTCGGTCTGAAGCCGACGTACGGCAGGGTCTCCCGCTTCGGCCTGGTGGCGTACGCAAACTCCCTGGAGCAGATCGGTCCGCTCGCAGGGACGGTGGAGGACGTCTCGCGCATGATGGAGGTCATCACCGCCCATGATCCCTGGGACTCGACATCCGTCTGCGCCCCCTACACCCATCGCCTGTCCGGCGACATTCGGGGGATCCGCATCGGCGTCCCCGCAGAGTTCTTCGGTCCCGGCGTCGATCCCCGGGTGGCAGATGCCGTCAGGAAAGCGATCGACACCCTGGCGTCTCTGGGGGCGGAGGTGACGGAATGCCGGATGCCCAGCATGGAGTATGCCCTCGCCGCCTACTATGTTACCTGCATGAGCGAAGCATCCTCCAATCTCGCCCGGTACGATGGGGTTCGCTACGGCCTCCCATCCGATTACAAGCGGGCCTGGCATGACGCCTTCCAGGATGTGCGGAGGGCAGGATTTGGGAAGGAGGTGCGAAGGAGGATCATGCTGGGGACGTTTGCACTCTCGTCGGGCTACTACGGCAGGTACTACGGCAAAGCCCAGGTGGCGCGCCAGAACGTAAAGGCTGACTTTGCACGCCTCTTCGACTCGGTGGACCTGATCGCCGGCCCCACCATGCCCACGGTCGCCTGGAAGCTCCGGGAGAAGTCCGATCCGCTCTCCATGTACCTCTCGGACATCCTCACGGTCCCTGCGAATCTGGCGGGCGTTCCCGCAATCTCGGTCCCCTGCGGGAGCGTGGATGCGATGCCGGTCGGTCTGCAGCTGATGGGGAGGGCGTTCGAGGACGAACGGGTGATCGATGCGGCCTATGCGTACGAACAGGAGGCGGGACCATGCAGGTGATCATCGGGCTCGAGGTGCACTGCCAGCTGAACACGGCAACCAAGCTCTTCTGCGGCTGCTCCACAGACTACCGCGACGATCAGCCCAACACCCACGTCTGCCCGATCTGCATGGGGCTCCCCGGTGCCCTGCCTCTCCTCAACAGAAGGGCGGTCGAGTATGCGCTGCGGGTGGCGAAGGCGCTGGAGTGCGAGGTCCTGGAAGAGTCGGAGTTCGCCCGGAAGAACTACTTCTACCCCGATCTCCCGAAGGGATTCCAGATCACGCAGTACGACAGACCTCTCGCGGTGAGAGGCCACTTGGAGATCGAGGGTGAGGACGGCACCGAGAAGAGCATCCGCATCACCCGCGTCCACATGGAGGAGGACCCGGGGCGCCTGGTCCACGTCGGTGCCGCCGACCGCCCGCGCTACTCGCTCGTGGACTACAACAGAAGCGGCGTCCCCTTGATCGAGATCGTCACCGAACCCGATCTCCGCTCTCCCAAGGAGGCCCGGCGATTCCTGAATGTCCTGCGGGCGACGCTCGAGTACCTGGGCGTGTTCGATCCCGACAGGGAGGGATCCCTGCGGGTGGACGCCAACGTCTCCCTGGAGGGGCACGAGCGTGTGGAGGTAAAAAACATATCCTCGTACAAAGGCGTGGAGAAGGCCCTCACCTACGAGATTACGCGGCAGAAGAACCTGATCCGGAGGGGGCAGACGGTAGAGCGCGAAACTCGCCATTTCCAAGAGGGTCGGGGCGTCACCGCATCCGCCCGGAGCAAAGAGATGGAGCACGACTACCGCTACTTCCCCGAACCGGATCTCCTGCCGCTCCACGTGAGGGGCTGGGCGGATGGGATCGTGCTCCCCGAGCTTCCGGCCGCCCGGAGAGCCCGCTGCATGCGGCAGTACGGCATCTCGGCCAACCATGCCCGCACACTGACGGGCGAACTCTCCGTTGCCGACTTCTACGAGCGGGTCGCCCACGTGGATCCGCTCCTCGCGGCCACCTGGGTGGCGGACACACTCCTCGGAGAACTGAACTACCGCTGCATCGATATCGGCATCCTGCCGCCGGAACGGTTCGCCGAGCTCCTGATGCTCCTGAAGAGCGGGACGATCACGGATCGGGCCGGGGTCGAGGTGCTGCGCGTCATGCTCGATCAGGGGCTCCAGGGACGGGAGATCGAGCCGCCTGCCGCGATCGTGGAGCAGCAGGGGTTGGCGAAAGCCGCCGGCTCCGCGTTCGCGGACGCGGTGAGGGATGTGATCGGCGAGAATCCCCAGGCGGTGAAGGACTACCGGGGCGGCAGGAAGGAGGCATTCAACTACCTGGTAGGGCAGGTCATGAAGAAGACCCGAGGACGGGCGGATCCGAAAGAGATCCGCGAGCTCCTGAAAGGCACACTGCAGCAGGGCGAGGTGGAGTGAACAGTGCACCTGATCATTACCGAGAAGAACATTTCAGCGCAGCGCATTGCCCATATCCTGGCAAATGGACGCCCCGTCGCCACGCGGAAAGAAGGGGGCGTATTCACCTACGCCTTCGACAGAACCGTGGTCGTCGGGCTGAAGGGTCACGTGGTGGAGGTAGATTTCATCCCCGAGTATGCGGACTGGAGGAGCGAACGCTACACACCGAGGAGCCTCATCCATGCCCCGACGATCAAGGTGCCGACCGAGACGAGAATCGTGAGCCTCATCCAGAAGCTCTCCCGGCGCTCGGATCGCGTGACCATCGCGACTGACTTCGACACGGAAGGCGAGCTGATCGGGAAGGAGGCCTTTGAACTGATCCGCGCGGCGAACCCCGATGTGCGGATCGACAGAGCCCGGTTCAGCGCCATCACCCCGACGGAGATAAAACGGGCCTTCGAACAGACGACCGATCTTGATTTCGACCTCGCCGCCGCCGGCGAAGCCCGGCAGGTGATCGATCTGGTATGGGGGGCATCCCTCACGCGGTTCATCAGCATTGCCGCACGGCGGGGCGGGAAGAACATCCTCTCCGTGGGGCGGGTGCAGAGCCCCACGCTGGCGATGATCGTGGACCGCGAGAGGGAGATCGAAAAGTTCGTTCCGCAGAAGTACTGGACGCTCCGCCTGGAGACGGAGAAGGCGGGCCAGCCGTTCGAGGCGCGGCACCGTGTGAACCGGTTCGCTGACAGGGAGGCTGCCGTGCGCGCGCGCGATGCCACCGTCGAGCCTCTCACGGTCACGGAGGTCGTCGAAGGCGAGAAGACGGACCGCCCCCCGGCCCCCTTCGATACGACCGCCTTTATCGTCGCGGCCGGTCGGATCGGATTCTCCGCAAACCGCGCCATGTCGATTGCCGAGGATCTCTACATGAACGGGTTCATCTCGTACCCCCGTACGGACAACACTGTATATCCTCCGTCCCTCGACCTTCGAGGTATCCTGAAGACACTTCAGGGCTCGGACTTTCGTGCGGAGGCGGAGTGGGTCTCCGCCCACCTCCGCCCTGCACCCACCCGCGGCAAGAAGTCGTCGACCGACCATCCCCCCATTCATCCCACGGGCGCCGCGAACCGTCAGCAGCTCTCCGAAGAGAGATGGCGCATCTACGAACTGGTGGTGCGCCGCTTCCTGGCGACACTCTCCCCGGATGCCCGCTGGTGCACCGTGAAGTGCTCCTTGAAGGCGGGAGGAGAGCCCTACATCGCCACCGGTGCACGGCTGCTCGAGGAGGGGTGGCGCAGGATCTATCCCTACAGCAGGGCGGAGGAGCACATACTCCCTGCGCTCGCCGGGGGCGAGCGGCTTCCCATCCGCAACGTCATCTTCGAGGAGAAGGAGACCCTTCCCCCTTCCCGATACTCGCAGAGCCGCCTGATCCAGCAGATGGAGGAACTCGGACTCGGCACCAAGAGCACCCGCCACGAGGTGATCGGTAAGCTCCTCTCACGGCGCTACGTCGAGGGGAATCCCCTCAAACCGACGCCTGTGGGACGGGCAGTGACCGAGACCCTTGAGAACCATGCGGACACCATCACGAAACCGGATATGACCCGCACCCTGGAGCAGCACATGCAGCAGATCCGTGAGCGCGGCCGCCATCGGAACGACGTGGTCGAGGAGTCGCGCCGCATGCTCGACCAGGTGTTCGACGAGCTCGAGTCGCACGGAGGAGAGATCGGCGACGAGATCATGGAGAAGACCGACCAGGAGCGGATTCTCGGCAGGTGCCCGGTCTGCGGCGGCGATCTGCGGATCTGCACACCGCGCGGCCCCAGCCAGTTCATCGGCTGCAGCCGGTACCCCGACTGCGGCTTCAACATCAACCTCCCGGGCTCCCAGTGGGGCAAGGCGATCCGATGCGACGCGATCTGCCCGGAGCACGCCCTCCATCATATCCGTCTCGTCCGGAAGGGCGCACGCCCCTGGGAGTTCGGATGCCCCCTCTGCTCCCACATCAGCTCCAGCCGCGAGGCGCTGTTCATGATGCCCCACATGACACAGACCCTGCTGGAGAAACTGCATCGCCGCCATATCTACACCGCATCCGAGATCGCGGGGAGCCTTCCGGAAGGCCTCTCCGATATCCTCGAGATCGGACTCGTGGAGGCCGCCACGCTCATCACCGAGGCGAAAGAAGTGCTCGTCCTCCTGCGCCGCCGCTCCGAACTCCGCAGTTTCGTGCGAAAGCACATCCGACCGCGCCGCGGTCGGAGCCTCTCGGATCTGATGAACCGGCTCTATATCAGAAACATCTGCGATATCCGCGCCCTCTCGGCCACAAGTGCGGCAATCCTGCAGGAGGCCGGGATGAGCGAGAGCGAAGCAGGTGCCCTGCTCAACGATGCCCGTGCGCTCTGCCGGGAGCGCATCCTGCGGGACAGCGGCATCCCCATGGTCAGCCTGAAGAAGTACCAGAAGGCAGGGATCGTCGATCCCGAAGAGTTCTGCACCCTGCATCCCGTCTACATAAGCAGCCGGACCGGCATCCGCCTGGATACGGTATACAAGCACGTGGAGAAGGTGTGCAGCTTCCTGGGCAGGAGGAGTCCCGAGAAGATCGGCCAGGCGGCGGTGGAGCGGGGGCGAAAGGACCTCCTGCGCATCCCCGGCATCGGGGAGAAGACTCTGGAATCCCTGTACCGGGCGGGAATCGTGGATCCCGACGGCCTCGCCCGCGCCGATCCGGAGCAGGTCTCGATCCAAAGCGGCATTCCTATTAACGCACTCAATGAGTACATCTTAGCGCTGAAGAGATCGAGTCGCACCGAACCGGCCGGTCCGGCCGGGCAGGCGGCTACACGGTGAGATGCGGATGCTCCCGAGATGGAAGAACTGGGTCCACGTGACCAAGCTGGATCCCGAAAAGACGCTGCCCCCGCAGAAGCTCGAGGCGGTGATCACCAGCGGCACCGATGCACTGATGCTCTCCGGCACCCTGAACGTCACGCGGGAGAATCTGGCGAACCTCCTCGAACAGGTGAAGGCCTACCAGATACCGCTGGTCGTCGAGCCGGCGGATCCCCAGGGGGCGCGATTCGACGGCGTCGACCTGCTCTTCGTGCCCAGTGTCCTGAACAGCACGGATACGCAGTGGGTGGTCGGGAAGCACCGGGACTGGGTGATGAACCACGCCGTGGACTGGAGCAGGGTGATTCCGGAGGCGTACATCGTTCTCAACCCGAACTCGGCGGTGGGAAGAGTGACCGCATCCACCTGCAGCCTCTCTCCCCGCGAAGCGGCCGCATTCGCGCTCATCGCCGAACGCTACTTCCGGTTTCCCATCGTTTACGTGGAATACAGCGGCATGTACGGGGATCCCGCCATGGTGAAGGCGATCTCCGACTGCCTGGGGGGCGACGCGGTTCTCTACTATGGAGGCGGGATCGACTCCGCCGAGCGGGCTGCCGAGATGGCGAAGTACGCGGACACCATCGTGATCGGCAACGCGGTCTACACGCACGGTGCCGAGATCCTGAAGGCGACGGTCAGGGCCGTCCAGTAGAGCCCCGGGATATGGCCGACGTCGAGATCGTGCTGGTGGAGCCCCTGAACGAAGGGAACGTGGGGTTCGCCGCGCGCGCCATGAAGAACTTCGGCTTCGAGCACCTGGTCCTCGTCAACCCCTGCCCCCTCGGGGGCATGGCACGAGCCTGTGCATCCCATGCGAGAGACGTTCTTGAGAACGCCCGAATCGCCACGTTCGGGGAGGTGTACGAGAACTCTGACATCATGGTCGCGACGACGGGCGAGGTGAGCCGATCCGTATGCACCTCCATGCGCATGCCCTACTACAGCCCGCGGGAACTACGGGAGATCCTGGAGGAGATCGGGGGAAGAGTCGCCATCCTTTTCGGGCGGGAGAACTGGGGCCTCAACAACGACGAGGTGGCGATGTCCGATCTCATCTGCACCATTCCCGCATCGGAGGCGTACCCGATCCTGAACCTCTCCCATGCCGTTGCCATCGTCTGCTACGAACTGGCCAATCTTCCCCGCGGCGCCTATCCGGTTGCGAGCCGGCTTGAGATGGACCACCTCTACAGCCATATCGACCAGTTTCTGAATCGGATCGAGCATCCCGCCTTCAAACGGGAGAACACCATGCTCATGGCTCGCAGGATCCTGGCCCGAACGAAACTCACCACCCGCGAGGTGAGCACCCTGCACGGGATTCTCCGCCGCGCCGAGTGGCATATCAATAAGGGTAAGACCAGAAAGACCGAGATCTGATCCGGATGATCCTTGTCGACTGGCAGATCGTTGATCGAATCCGCAGGGGGCATATCCGCGTGGAGCCCTTCGACGCGAAGTACGTGCAGCCCAACTCCCTGGATATCCGCCTCGGGGATCACTTCGTCTGGTACGAGCGGGGGGATGCGGTTATCGATCCCTATGACCGGGAAACCGTCGTCTGCGGCGTCCGGCAGATGCACGCCCCTTCGATCGATATCCCGCCGGGTCTGTTCGTGCTGGCAGAGACGCTGGAGACGATCGGACTCCCGGACAACATCGTGGCGAGCATCGAGGGCAAGAGCAGTATCGCCCGGCTCGGCATTGAACTGCATCAGACGGGGGGCTGGATCGACGCCGGCTTTCGCGGCACGATTACGCTCGAGATGTGCAATGTCAACCAGCGCCCCGTGCGGGTGTACGCGGGGATGCCGATCGGTCAGCTCGTATTCTACACGACGGAGCGCGCCGAACGGCCTTACAACCTGAAGGAGGATGCGAAGTACCGGGACCAGCGCCAGGCGACGCTCTCCCGCTACCACGAGAACCCGAGAGACTGTTTGCATTAATAAACCCCTCTCTCCAATACTTTACCGGAGTACTTCGAGGTCACTACCATGCGGCTTCTTCTGATACATTCCGATTATATCGAATACGAGGCCCAGAAAGAGACACCGGTGGCTGAATCCGGTGCCGTACTGAAGGATGCGCTAGAAGAGGCGCTTGTTGTCTTCTGCGCCGTGGAGGAGTCGGATACCCAGGATCTGGACGATGTCATCCGCCAGGCGGCAGACGAGATCGCCGCCTCGGCACAGCGGGTGAACGCGAAGAGCATCATGCTGTATCCCTACGCGCATCTGAGCAGCGAACTCGCCCCTGCGGAGACTGCCGTGGCGACCCTTCGTGCCCTGGAGGAGCGGCTCCGATCCCTGGACGGCATTACGGTGAAGCGAGCGCCGTTCGGGTGGTACAAGGCGTTCCGGCTCTCCTGCAAGGGTCATCCCCTCTCGGAGCTCTCGAGAACCATTCTCCCCGGGGGCGAGACCCGCCTGCAGGAGAAGTCGAAGGTCCTGCACGAGTTCTTCGTCCTCACCCCAGATGGGAAGCTGCACGACCCGGGGAAGTACGTCGATGACACCCCCTTCGGCAGTCTGCTGAAGAAGGAGCTGGGTCTGCCCGTCTCCCCCGGCGGGGAGCCCATCCACGTGGATCTGATGCGGAGCAAGGAGCTCGTGGACTACGAGCAGGTGAGCGACGTGGGTCACCTCCGCTGGATGCCGAGGGGAAAGCTGATGCGGGATCTGCTCGCCGACTATGTGCTCACCATCCTTCTCCCCTACGGTGCGATGCCGGTGGAGACGCCGGTGATGTACGACCTGGGGGAGAAGGCAATCTGCGAGCATGCGGCGAAGTTCGGCGAACGGCAGTACCGCTTCAAGAGCGGAACGCGGGACATGATGCTGCGGTTTGCCGCCTGCTTCGGGATGTTCTCCATCATGCACGGGATGTACATTTCCCCGAATTCGCTGCCCCTGAAGATGTACGAGCTCTCCACCTACTCCTTCCGCCATGAGCAGCGGGGCGAGGTGATCGGGTTGAAGCGGCTGCGGGCGTTCACGATGCCCGACATGCATACCCTCTGCCGTGACATGGATCAGGCGCTCCAGAGTTTCGAGGAGCAGCTCCACATCGGATACCGGACCGGAAGGGATCTCGAGATCCCCTACGTGAGCGCGTTCCGATGCACGCGGGACTTCTTCGAGCAGCACGGCGACTGGATCCGGAAGGTCGCCCGCGATATCGGCGAACCCATCCTCCTTGAGATCCTGTCCGAGCGGGTGCACTACTGGGTGGCGAAGATCGATCTCGCCGCGATCGACGCCCAGGGGCGCCCCATCGAGAACCCGACGGTCCAGATCGATGTGGAGAGCTCGCACCGCTTCGATATCAAATATTATCAGGACGGTACCGAGATCCATCCCCCCATCCTGCACTGCTCCCCCACCGGCAGCATCGAGCGGGTGATCTGCGCACTCCTGGAGAACACTTCTGCCCGGAAGGTTCCGATGGTCCCAAC
Source organism: Methanomicrobiales archaeon (assembly GCA_030019205.1). Classification (NCBI taxonomy): domain Archaea; kingdom Methanobacteriati; phylum Methanobacteriota; class Methanomicrobia; order Methanomicrobiales; species Methanomicrobiales archaeon. The sequence goes on along the minus strand of JASEFH010000001.1, from coordinate 778 downwards.
CTGGCTGTCCCCCACCCAGGTGCGGCTGATACCGATCGCCGACCGGCACAAGCCGGTCGTGGAGGAGTACGCGCAGGAACTGAACAGGGCGTGCATACGCACCGACATGGACGACCGTGAGGAGAGCGTGAACCGCAAGGTGCGTATGGCCGGCATGGACTGGGTCCCCTACGTGGCAGTGATCGGCGATCGCGAGGCGGAACGCGGAACCCTGACCGTCACCGTGCGGAGGCTCTCGGACCCCCAGAAGCCCTACAAGACGGAGATGAGCGTTCAGGACCTCATCGCCACGGTCAAAAAAGAGACAGAGGGCATGCCATACCGCCCCCTCTACACGCCCGTGAGACTCTCACAGAAGCCGCGGTTCATCTAAGGGTATCCGGTTCCCCCCTCCGGCCCGGTCCCCCCTCCCAAGAGAATCTTTTTTGGCGAGCCGCATCCAACCGGCGAACATGTGTCAGATACTTGTTCCCCTGAAGGGAAAGAGCGGGGCGGGCTACGTGATACCCCTCGGCCCGGCCAACCTGGTCTTCGTGATCACCGATGCTGGCATGGTCGGGTGCGGTGCATTCGACGTGATGGCTCTGGAGAAGTTCGGGTATCCGGCGGCACGGGTGGGACCTGCGACCGGTCCCGCGATCTCGTCGATCGAGGATCTGCTGGAGGGGATCGTCCGGGATGCCAACCCCTCGGCGGAGCGGCGCGGGATCCGGGGCGGCATGACGGGAAGGGAGGCGCTCGATCGCCTCTGATCCCTCTCGTCCGTTCGGGGAGGCGC